>DAIMGK010000228.1:6989-7541 GCA_036723985.1 Flexilinea sp. | reverse complement strand
TGATAAAATATAAGTATCATAGGCATGCACTGATGAACCTGCTATCAGGTATCACAGGCAAGTCTGTGATATTTGTTTTTTTGGGGGTGTATCCGATCGTAGACAACTTTGCAAGGACTTCAACGTTAAGAAGGAAAGAAAGTACACCGAAGCGTCAATATAAGAATCTTAGCCTCGGACTTTGTCTACAGTCTGTGCTCACATCGATGAGTGATGTGAGCATTTTACTGCGCATTTATGTATGGCGTGTCTGGATGAAGCGCTTAGTGCGCCCAGCAAGGGCAATGTAACAAGCTGGTGGAAACCCAGCCCGGTAAGATGAAAGCCCCATCACCGGCGACGAACCCTGTGCGGCCGGCAGCAATGTCAGACGTAAAGCGTGGGAAGTGAGGCAGTAGGGATAGTATTGAGCGCCGAGACAAATTCCCCCCGCAGGCCGACACGATTAAGCGCGTGGAAGGCAACATAACCTGAGCGATAGAGGGCAAGCGACGGAAGCTGCGGCGGCGTCGGAGACCTATTCATGCTGTACAATGTTGGATTACCAACTGG
>DAIMGK010000228.1:1181-6979 GCA_036723985.1 Flexilinea sp. | reverse complement strand
ACGGTGCGGTTTTTAGGATCATATCATAGCCGTTCAATCTGAAAAAGAGACTGGGAGCAGTCCCCCAGTCTCGCAATGGTCATTTGATGACCGTTCCCACCACAATTCTGAGCAGAAACATCGCGCAGATGACCCAGGCCATATGATTGATCTTTCGGCTTTTGCCTGCAAGCAGGTTGATCAGCACATAGGACATGATACCGAACATGATTCCGTCTGATATGCTGTATGCGCAGATCATGAACAGCACGCATAAAAAGGCCGGGATTCCTTCCGTCAGGTCGTTGAAATCAATCTCCCTGACGGGTGAGATCATCATCGCGCCGACGAGGATCAGTGCAGGAGCGGTGGCTGCTCCCGGAATCGATGCAAACAGCGGCCCCAGGAACAGCGCAAACAGGAACATGACCGCTGTCGTAACCGCCGTCAGTCCGGTTCTGCCTCCGGCAGCCACCCCTGCCGCGCTCTCCACAAACGATGTCACCGTCGAGGTGCCCAGCATCGCTCCGCTGGTTGTCCCGATGGCATCCGCCAGCAGCGCCTGCTTGCAGTTCGGAATTGATCCGTCCTGCCGGATGATGCCGGACTTCCCTGCGCAGGCTATCAGCGTGCCGACGGTATCAAACATATCCACAAACAGAAATGTGAAGAGCACGACAACAAAATCAAAGACGGATTTTCCACTGGAAAAGATCTCGTCAAACGCGAAGGGAAAGAAATACGGAGCCGAGGGCAGAAAGCTTCCGCCGCCAAAGGAAGTCAGGCCGAGCGGAATCCCAATCAGGGTGGTCACGATCATCCCGATCAGGATGGCTCCGGGGATTTTTCGGATCATCAGAATGGCTGTGATCAGAAGTCCGAGCATGGCAAGTCCGGAAGGGCCCCGATACCAGTCCGGACTCAGTTCCACCAGCGTTGACCCGCCGGTGATGATTCCTGCGTTCTGCAGCCCGATGAAGGCGATATACAGTCCGATGCCCGCGCCGATGGCTTTTTTAAGCGTGGCTGGAATACTGTTTACGATGGCCTCCCGGATGTTGAAGAATGTCAGCAGCAGGAAAATGATCCCTTCAATAAATATGGCGGTGATCGCCCACTGCCAGGAATAGCCCATCCGCATACAGACCGTATAGGCAAAGAAAGCATTCAGTCCCATCCCCGCCGAAAGCCCGATCGGCAGGTTCGCCAGAAGTCCCATCACCAGCGTGGCCAGCACGGAGGCAATGGCCGTCGCCGCAAACACCTTTGTGAATTCCATCCCGGCGCTGGCAAGAATCATGGGATTGACCACCAGAATATAGGCCATGGTCATGAAGGTCGTCATCCCGGCAACAATTTCCGTCCGGATGCTTGTTCCGGCTTCCCGGAGCTTAAAACGCTTTTCCAGATACTTCATCGTCTTTCCCCCTCTTCCGAACGCGGTCGGCCATTTCGATCTCACCAATCCGAAAACGAGACCCGGAACCGTCCCCAGTCTCAAGGATCTTTTTCCGGGTAACCGTCCCTGAATTTCCGCATCATCTCATTGGTCAGGCTGTGATCGGTTGGCTGCAGGATGATATCCTTTCTTTCCACCCATTCCGCATATCCAAGCTCCCTGTCGTCCCGGTGGATCTCTGTGGAACCGTCCACGTCGCAGTAAAAGCCCATCAGGATGTCCGAGGCGATTCCCCAGGGCTGGGATTTGTAATATTGGATATTCTTCACCCGAAGCCCGGTTTCCTCCATGACTTCCCTGCGGACAGTTTCCTCGACCGTTTCGCCGATTTCCGTAAAGTCCGCAACCAGCGCGTTGTGCCGGAAGCCGCTCTTATACTTTGTGATCAGGATCCTGCTTCCATTGATGACTCCGACGATCACTGCCGGATTGATCCGGGGATAAATCCTGTTTCCGCAGGCAGGGCACACCATCGCTTTTTCTTCGGACGCCGGCACTGTCCGCTGCCCGCACGCGCCGCAGAAGCGGCTGGTTGCATACCATTTCCACAAATGGAAGCCGGTGTAGACAATAAAGATATCCAGATTCCCGCTCAGCTCCATCTCCCGCACCTGCTGAAGGGAATAGCAGTCATAACGGTCCGGCGCTTCATATTCTCCGTACATCAGATACCAATTCCGCCCCGCGGCAGAAAAAGCATAGATGCACTCGCGGCGTTCGGCAAAATCCCGACGCTTCGGAAAGCTCAGCCGTCCCCCGGAAAGCTTTGCGAACACGCAGCCCTGTGCAAAGCAGAGAACAGGATCCTCTGCCTGCGCCTGAATGTTCTGAAATGCATTATCAAGATGCTCCGGATATATATCCTGAATCATGGTTCTTTTCTTCCTCCGGGAATGAGCGAACCTGGAACAGGCAACCCTTTCTCAGGTTCCCCTTCCCTCATTCATTGCCCAGGCGAATGCCTTCGCTGTTCTGATATCCACCTCTTTGAAATGATTGCCGGAATTCCATTCCAGCGTCGTTTTTACGCCTTGCCGCGTCAGCATGTCATGCGCGTCCCGGATCTGTTCTCCCACGCTGGCCAGCACGGGACTCCTGGCCTCCCATAGTAATCTTGGTTTTCCGACGATTTCCTAACGAAATCGCAGTTTTTCATTAAGTTTACGGATCGTCCAGAGCAGTTGCAGCATCCCCAAAGCCATGATTTCGTGGATTTTCGGGTATCAGGGTACGTTGAAACAGACATCGTCTTATGTCGGCCATTCTTACCCCGTCCCTCCTTCAAAAACATCATTTCTATTGTATGCTATGATGCACTATATATAGGTTATTGTCCCACGGAGCAATAAAACTGTCCATAGTTAATTCAAATGTTCGGGACGGTTTTTGTCTTTATCAATACTGCAGCGACTAGCATATGATTATTGCACATATTGTGTTTTCAAAAAAAGTGTGTTATTATAAAATTATACTGAATATCACTGTGCGTTTCCAGAGAATAAATGATAAACTGACAAGGAGGTTACAGCGTATTTCCACTCAGGACGAAAGCCACGAGTATCAATGCGCCAGACAGTATGAAAAAAGCAGACCTGATTATTGAAAACGCCAAAATTTTCACAGCAGACAAGGACAAGCCTCATGCTGCAGCCCTTGCAGTAAAAGACGGCAGTTTCGTCTATGTGGGCGATGAAGCCGGACTGTCCGCATATGAGGGACCTGTCACCGACCTCGCCGGGAAGTTCATCATGCCTGGCATCATCGACAGCCATGTCCATGTCACCTTTCCCATTGGATTTGAATACGTGGAAATGGGAGATGCCATTACGTGTAACGGCAAACAGGAACTCATGGATATCATGAAGGACTATATCAGCAGGAATCCCGGTCTCAAACGGTACAGATTCATGGTAGACAAAAAGTACCTGAACGGAGAAGAGATCACAAAGGAGGACCTTGACGCGATCTGCCCGGAGGAAGAGCTTCAGCTCCAGGAAGCGGAGGGACACAGTGTCTGGGTAAACTCGAAGATCCTTGAACGGCATCACATTACCGACGACACACCGGATCCTGTGCCGGGAATCTCTTATTATGTAAGAAAAAACGGCCACGTGACCGGAAATGTTTTCGAAGGCTCTGCGGAAATGCCGATCATTCTTGACAGCGCATTGGACCTGACCGATGAGCAGATCGACGCGGCGCTTCAGCGCTGGATCGATTATAGTAAAACCGCAGGCGTGACCGGCGTCTTTGATTCCGGCATCCCGGGTTTTAACAAGTTTCATGAGCGGGTCTATCAGCGTCTGCGCGCTTTGGACCTTGAGGGAAAGCTGCCCGTATATATCGACGGCTGCTATGTGGTCGCGGCCATGTGGGAAGTGGAAAAAGGCCTGGAGGAACTGAAGCGTTTCCGTCGTGAGTATAACACGGAACACCTGAAGGTCCATACCATGAAAGTCTTTATGGACGGAACTCTGAAGATACATACTGCGGCCATGGTCGAGCCCTATGAGGACACCCATACAAAAGGATCTACCGCATTCACCGCACAAGAACTCGCTGAAGTTATAAAGAAGCTGAATGAGGAAGGGCTGGATCTGCACCTGCACACTGTCGGTGATGCCGCGTCCCGCGTGGTGCTGGACGCCGTGGAGCTGGCCCGCAGGGAGCTGGGAGAGAATTACCATGTGAAGGTAACATGCGCCCATCTGAAGTTCCAGCACGATGATGACCTGGATCGCTTCGCAAAGCTGGGGGTGTTTGCGAATTATACGCCCTTCTGGCACTGTGAATTCCCGGAAGAGCATCTTCCCCTGTTTGGCGAAAAACGTACCTTCAATATGTATCGATGCAAGTCAGTCTGGGACACTGGCGCGGTGGTGACCTGGTCCTGCGACACCATTTCTTTTCTTGACTTTACGGCCTGGAACCCCTACCTTGGCATGGAGGTCGGTATGACGCGCTGGATCACCGAAAAGACCAGGCTGCCCGAATCTGCCAGGACGCCTGAGGCGTTCCCGCCGGCAAGCGAGTGCATGAGTGTGGAAGAAATGATACTGGGCTATACGATCAACGGCGCGAAGCAGCTGGGTATTGAAGATAAAAAGGGATCTATCACTGCCGGAAAGGATGCAGACTTCCTGGTATTCGAAAATGATCTCCTTACGGCGGAGCATGAAGGATTCAGTTATAACATGCCATGCGGTGTGTATTTCAGCGGGAAGAAGATGAACTGAAGCAGTAACAATTGTGATAGATGTATTCGGATACATCCTTATAGACTGAGAATAAGGAGGCATAAGCGATGAGTGGCATGGTAATGATGGGATTGGAAGAAGCAACACAGAAGATGTATGCATTATACGGCGAGAACAAAAAAATTACTGACGATAATTATGACCGCTCTCTGGCAGTAAAGTGTGTCAACGGCACTTTTGTCGGAAAGAAGACGGGGAACGTCATTGCGTATAAGGGCATTCCCTTCGTAGGAAAACAGCCCGTCGGGGAATACCGTTGGAAAGCGCCGGTGGACGTCACTCCGGACGACGGAGTATATGAGGCGTACTATTTCGGAAAAGTTCCCTGCCAGGTGGGCAACCCCCGTCAGATGGGAAGCCTTTACCCACAGGGCGAGGACTGCCTGCATCTGAATATCTGGAAGGCTGACGAGAAAGGAGCGCAGAAGAAACCGGTCATGGTGTGGATCCACGGCGGTGCCTATGAGGTCGGCGGTACGCCTGAGCCGCGCGAGGAGGGGACCAGATTCGTACAGGAGAACCCGGACATTATCCTCATCTCAATAGAGTACCGTCTCAATGCGCTTGGATTCCTTCGTCTTTCTCACCTGCCTGGCGGAGCAGATTACCCGGATTCCCAGAATCTCGGCCTTATGGATCAGCTGGCCGCGCTTATGTGGATTCACGAGAACATCGAGAGCTTTGGCGGTGACAGCGGCAATGTGACAATCTTCGGTCAGTCCGCCGGAGGCGGCTCTGTGACCCTGCTGCCACTGGTAAAGGGATCGCATAAATACTTCCAGCGTGTCATCGCTCAGAGCGGATCACCTGCTCTCAGCAGATCCACTGAACAGTCTGTCTGGTGTGCGAACACGCTGATGGAGGAACTGGGCTGCAAAACTGTCGCTGACCTCATGAAGCTTGACGCAGAAGAAATCGTAAACGCGGCCTCCAAAGTGCTCGCGATGCCTATCACGACCCCCGAACGCGACGGTAAATTCCTGCCTCTGGAGGGATTTGACGCCTATGAGAAAGGCATGGCAGCGGACCTTGACATCATGCAGGGCTGCACGAAGGACGAGTGCAGCTACTTCGTGTCCGGGTTCGGCTTGGAGGCTTTCATG
>DAIMGK010000228.1:0-1171 GCA_036723985.1 Flexilinea sp. | reverse complement strand
TCCCGGGTGAGGATTATGATAAACTCAGCCACTTTATGGATCAGTTCTGGTTTAACGCACCGCTCATCAGGACGGCGGAGAATCAGGTCAAGGGCGGCGGAAAGACTTATGTTTACTATTTCAGGGTAGAGTCCTCCATTCCGATGACAAAGAGCGGACATGCGATAGAGCTCTCGGAGTTGTTCAATCATCCAGAGGATACTCTCATCACGGGAAGAGAGCTCGATAAGACGTTCTCAAAGACCATGCGAAAAATGTGGGTGCAGTTCGCAAAATGCGGCAACCCTTCGCTTCCCGCCGATGTGTCGCCGGATGGCAAGGCCAAAGAGTGGCCGCTCTATGACCTGGGGGACAAGTACGTAATGGTCTTCGATGAGTTTGACATCCATGCGGAGAAAGAGTCGGCCATGAATATAGTTGACTGGGAGAAGACCTACTTCCTGACCAAGTATTACGTCCGCTGATATCCTGAATCTGTACCATTCGTAAATGAGTTCTGATCCTTATCCTTTTCAGCCGGATCACAGATGCGGATTATTTTGCGGTACATGACTTTCAGGAAACTCCTGGAAATCAGAGGAGTACCGGTTCGCTGGAACCGGTGCTCCTTTTTCAGAGCACAATCTGCACCGGGCAGAGTTATCAAGGGAAAATCAGGCACCATACACCGTATTCGGTTTCAGACTTTGGGACAAGGTAAAGTTCGATGGCAGGGAATGCTTCGTAAAAGGCGGGCGCACTTCGGGATACTTTGCATTGACTATGTTGGATGGCGCAAAAGTCACGGATTCGGCCTACTATAAGAATCTGAAATTGTTAGAAACTGCAAAAAACTACTTAACAGAAAGAAGAGAAGGCTCTCCTCCCACGACTGAAGTCACGGGTGTCCGAGCCGAAATAACATGAAAAAACTATTTACGATCGACGACTTTATGGTGGCTTTCATCTCAGCGATGGGGTATGGATTCGGCTATACGCTTGCGAAACGTGCCGGCTGCTCTGAGATTATATCCCTGGCGGCATGCGTTGCCCTTGGAATGGGGCTCGAAGTGGTCATAAGCAAGCTCATCTTCAACAAAGCCATGGAACTATTGAGAAACATAGGCCATTGGGTTATATTAACAATATGGAACCCTTTGATGAGATAACAATTGTCTTGGAGAATTACTTT
>DAIMGK010000227.1:0-7561 GCA_036723985.1 Flexilinea sp. | reverse complement strand
CCGCCGGCCTGATCCCCTGCTGCGTAAATTTATACCGGCATCTGGATACATGGAAAGTGACGGAAGCCGTCAAAGGCTTTCCATACACCTACACAGATTTGAGCATCAAAGTCGTCGCCAATCACCCGGATAAGCCCTACACCACCGGTCTGCTGATCGGAGCACTGATCTCATTGATATCCGCCGTCCTGATCCTCCTCCGCGCAAATCGGGATAAACGTTCCGCGCAGCCTGACAATATTACCGTAAATTGAAAAATAATTCTGAAACCATAGGCCTTCCCGATCATCAATATGTTTTTAAAAAGCCCTTCCACCAACTAACAACTAACAACTAATGACTATTGACTAATTTATTCGTAATATCTGTACTGCAGAAAACCTTCACCCAGCACTTCATTGACCTGCCCGACGATCATGAACGCTTTCGGGTCGGATTCGGCCACCAGCTTTTTCAGCGTATTTACCTCGCCGCGGTTGATGACGCAGTAAAGGATCTCCTTTTCCCGCCCGGAATACCCGCCGCTGCCATGGAGCAGCGTTACGCCGTGATCCATCTCCCGCATGATCTTTTCCGCGATCTCTTCATGGGCATTGCTGATGATGAAGGCCTGCCGGAATGAACTGCGTCCTTCCGAGACCATTTCCGCGGCTTTCCCGCTGATATAGACCACGATCATCGCGTACAGCCCCGGTTCCCAGCCAAACACCGCCGCGCCCAGAAGAATGGAAAGCGTGTCACAGAGCAAATAGGCATTGGAGATGGAAATTCCCAGGCGCTGGTTCAGGATCCGCCCGATGATATCCGTTCCGCCGCTGGTCCCTCCGCCCAGGTAGACCAGCCCAAACCCGATCCCCATGATCACCGCACCGAATATCGTATTCAGAAACAGGTCTTTTGTCAGGGACGGATCAGGGATGAAATAATAGATGATATCCATAAAAACCGAGAACAGGACCACAGCCAGGATCGTGCGGACCGCGAAGCGTATCCGTCCCAGGTACCGCCATCCGATGATGAGCACCGGGATATTGCCGATAAGCGTCATCAGACCGATCGGCCACCCCGTGAGATGGTTGATCACCTGTGCCAGTCCGGAGATCCCGCCGCTGATCAGGTTCGCGGGGATCATAAACACCACCATACCCACCGCCTGGATCAGGCATCCCAGCGCGATCAGCAGAAAATCCCCGAGATTCTCTTTGGAAAACAATTCACGAAGGAAATCTTTCGCCATACCGTTTATCTCCGTATCACAGCTTTCACACACGTATTTTTTTCCGATTTTGTGTATAACCGATACACAAAATTATTTAATTTTATGTATTAGTTATACACTATTTTTTGTGGGACACTGAGAACCGTCCCCACTGTCCCACCCGGTCATCAGCCAGTGCGGGGATTTTCTTTTCAAAAATCCTTTCTCCATTTATAATAGGCTGAATGATGCCGGACCGCATATAAACGGAACGGCATACACTGATCGATATTTCGGTTCGTCCGGGGCAGGAGAAGAATTATATTATGCCGACGTCTGTGTTTGATGCTTTTCAGTTTGTTGTTGCTTTTTATATGTTTTATGTTGCCATAAAAGGGGATGGTCCTTTTTATAATTTTCCCGCAATACCGAAAAAGAAGCAGGAATCTGTCCGAAAAACGCTGAGGACCATTTATGCCATCGGGGGATGCATTTCCCTCATAGACGGCGCCGCCGCGCTGCTGCGCAACAGGATGTTTACCGTGACATACAAAGACGGGGAAGAGAATATCGTTCAGAACTTCACCATCGACTCGATGCCGTTTATTACCTATGATTTTCTCCGCATGTTCAGCTTTGGCTGCTCCATCGCCATCGTCGGTCTGCTTATCGGTATCCTTGTTTATATCAAGAAGGTGCAGAACCGCTGATATGCCGGAAGTTCCGGTTTGAATAAAAAACCCCTCCATGGTGAAAAATTACCGCGGAGGGGTTTTTCTGACGGAATTCCGGGTTATTTATCCCATTCCTTCAGGTAGGCACGGATCGCGTCAAGGTCATAAACATCGTAGACCACATAATGGATATCCCGGTACACTTCTTTCCATTCAAAGGGAACATCAAAGTCAGGGAAATACTGCGCATTGGTGACATCCAGCAGTAAAAACACTTTCTCAGCCGGCTGATAATCACGGTATTTCAGTTTCAGAAATTTGTGCGGCTGCATATGCTGTCCGTATACCCAGATCGCGGAGACAGGTATCTTTCCGTCAGTCTTTTCCGTTATCGTCGCGGCTGTCCAGAAAGGCGCGAATCCGAAATCATAATCATTTTCCGTAAGAAAATCCATCGACCGTTTCAAATCACCCACAAGTTTCGGGTTGGTTTCCGGCAGACCTTCATACGTCTGTTTCGCGATCCCGTCCGGGTTCAGGAAAAACAGCATGTTGAAGTAACCGTTGACAAGAATGATCCCGATACACAAAAAATAAGCGCATTTTTTCGGCAGCAGCCCTTCCCCGCTGAGAAATTCATCGGCATAGCTGCACAGCAGCGG
The DNA here is from genome assembly GCA_036723985.1 of Flexilinea sp. Taxonomy (GTDB): domain Bacteria; phylum Chloroflexota; class Anaerolineae; order Anaerolineales; family Anaerolineaceae; genus Flexilinea. Next base: position 5,027 of record DAIMGK010000227.1, on the reverse strand, counting down.
TACCATCCAGACGGACGCGGAAATAAAATACCGCGTGGATATTTCCAGATTTTCGATCAGGATCATCTCAAGGGCGATGCATACCGTACAGAACAGCATCATCCTTCGGAAAAGAATTTTGGAAAGGTCCGGCTCTTTATCCGTGAAGGAAGAAACGGAGCGGTAACAGCAGTAAAAAGCCACAAACAGCCCGCAGAGAGAAAGGAGCCCGGTGAGGGAGATCAGCGGGATATTGGTCCTGTATCCGAACTGATGCAGGATACATTCCCAGATACTCGGGTGAAAGTATGTTCGTACCGCCAGCGTTCTGTCCGTAAAATCCGCGATGCTGTATATCTCTGAAAGGATCAGTTTGTTGACAAGAAAACCCGCCAGCCCGGAAACCAGCATCACCGCCGCGGAGACCCACAGGCTGACAGTCTCTTTCTTATCTCCGCCGATCAGATAACTGTCCGTTATAAAAGCATGGACCAGCAAAACAAACATTACGGGGATCAGGACTTCCACAACAGTCCTTATCCCGTTCAGGCAGGCCAGAAAGGTAAGGATGCACAAAAAGGCCAGAGAAATGAACCATAAAGCCTTTTTTGATTCTTTGGAATACCTGACCGCCGAAATAAGCAGCCCCACAATAAAGAAACCGATGGTTATATAGGGCAGATACAATGCCTGATAAAGCCCAATGCGGCCGTAAACGACACAGTAGGGCAGCAGGAGCATGACACACCCCGGGAGGATCGAATTCCTGCCATAGTCTGCCCGGCTCATCATAAAAACAAAAGAAATCAGCATCAGCGCCTGCATGATCAGGGTGCCCGCAAAGCGGACCTCGCTCCAATCCGACAGCACACTGAATAACGGTGTGAAGATCAGCTGCTGGAAAAGCACCCGCAGTTCATTGCTGTAGACCCATTCTTTCGTCAGTAATTCATGGGAGTAAGAAAGGTAATTGGCAAGGACCATTTCCGTTGCCGCGTCCCCTTCGATCATGGAATTGGTTGCCCTCTTTGTTACTTTGACTGAAAGCACCGCGGTAACAAGAAACAGACATATGAGCAGAAAAGTATATGTTTTTTCACGTCGGATCATTTTATGACCTTTTTCAGTTGGGATTATTCAGAACGGGTCAATGGTGACATCCGTTTGATCTGCGGGGAACGGTCCGGACACCCGCTTCATTTTACGAATAACTAACGACTAACAACCATTGACTAATTATACTCTTACCTTCACTTTTCCCATTCCAGCTTTTATGATATATATACGGATATAGTAAAATTAAGACCGAAGAATGAAACATGATTTGTTGGAGGAACCATGACGATCAGTGCTATTGTTGGTATCAACTGGGGCGATGAAGGGAAAGGCCGGATGGTCGACCTGATCGCCGAGAATTATGATGTTGTGATCCGCTATCAGGGCGGAAACAACGCCGGACATACGGTCGTGAACGAATACGGGAAATTTGCCCTGAACCTTCTGCCGTCCGGTATTTTCCGTCCGAATGTTATCAATGTACTGGGGACCGGTACTGTCATCGATCCGATGCACCTCTGCGGTGAGATCAAAAAGGTGACCGAAAAGGGACCGAAGATCGGGCCGGACAACCTGAAGATCAGCGACCGTGCCACGATCGTGTTCCCGTACCACCGGGATCTGGACGCCCTCGAAGAAGCCCGCCTGAAGGATGCCAAATACGGCTCCACCAAACGCGGCATTGCCCCGGTCTACAGCGATAAATATCAGAAGAAAACCATCCAGATGGGTGAACTGCGCAATATGGACAAACTCCGCGCGCGGCTTGCCGGCATCCTGGAATGGAAGAACCTGACACTCAAGAACATTTACAACGCGAAGACCTATACACTGGATGAACTGATGGACTGGCTGCAGGAATACGGTACGCCGCTGCTGCCGCATATCTGCGACACCGGTATCCTGCTGCGTGAAGCGCAGAAAGCCGGAAAGAACATTCTTTTCGAAGCACAGCTCGGCGCGCTGCGCGACATCGACTTCGGTATCTACCCCTACACATCCTCATCCTCTCCCATCGCCGCGTACGCCCCGGTCGGCAGCGGCGCCCCGTGGCTGAAGCTTGATTCCGTCATCGGCGTTGTCAAAGCCTATTCCACCTGTGTCGGTGAAGGCCCATTCACAGCCGAATGGTTCGGCGAAGAAGCCGATAAACTCCGTGAAGCCGGCGCCGAATACGGTGCTGCCACCGGCCGTCCGCGCCGTGTCGGCCCTATCGATATCGTCGCCACCCGCTACGGCACCCGCATGCAGGCAGCCACCTGCATCGCGCTGACCAAGCTGGACATTCTCTCTTACATGGATGAGATCCCGGTCTGCACTCAGTATGAGCTCAACGGCGAACTGACCGACGAATTCCCCTTCCCGGCGGACCTTGCCGAGGCGAAACCGGTCATCAAGACCGTCCCCGGCTGGCATACGGACATCAGCGGCATCCGCAAATACAGCGACCTGCCGAAAGAATGCCGGGATTACATCGAATATATCGAAAAAGAGATCGAATGCCCGATCACTTATATCTCCGTCGGACCGGAACGTGACTCCATCATTGTGAGAGACTGATGTACGACAGCTACGAAAGTCCTTTCTGCACGCGATACGCGTCCAAACGGATGCAGCAGCTGTTTTCCGCGGATACCCGGTATCAGACCTGGCGCAGGCTCTGGGTGGAACTGGCACGGGCGCAGTCCGAACTCGGCCTCCCTGTGACAGCTGAACAGGTCGCCGAACTTGAGGCCCACATCACGGATATCGATTATGAAGCCGAACGTGCCAAAGAGAAGGAGATCCGCCACGACGTAATGGCGCATATATACGCATACGGTCTGGTCTGCCCAAACGCCAAAGGGATCATCCATCTCGGCGCCACCAGCTGCTACGTCACGGACAACGCGGACCTGATCATCTACAGGGATGCCCTGCTGTATGTCCGTGAATCCATGCTGACCGTTATCGGCAATCTGGCTGCATTCGCGGAGAAATACAAAGCCCTGCCGACACTCGGCTACACTCATCTGCAGCCGGCCCAGCTGGTCACCGTCGGAAAACGCGCCTGCCTGTGGATCCAGGACCTGATGATGGATCTGGCTGAGATCGATGACACGATCCGCGCCATCCGCTTTCTGGGCTGCCGCGGCACCACCGGTACGGAAGCCAGTTTTCTCTCGCTTTTCAACGGAGACAGCGCGAAGATCGACGAAATGAACCGCATGATCGCGGATCGTTTCGGTTTTCCGGAGCTTTTTGACGTCTGCGGCCAGACTTATCCCCGCAAGCTGGACAGCCGCATCCTGAACGCCCTGAGTTCTGTCGCCCAGAGCGCCTACCGCTTTGCCAACGACATCCGCCTGTTGCAGCATATGCGCCAGGTAGAAGAACCATTCGAGAAAGAACAGGTCGGTTCCTCAGCCATGGCTTACAAACGCAACCCGATGCGCTCGGAACGGATCTGTTCCCTTGCCCGTTACGTCATGGCGGACGCGCTGAACGCGCCGCTGACTGCCTCGACGCAATGGTTCGAACGGACACTGGACGACTCCGCAAACCGCCGCATTTCCCTGCCGGAAGGATTCCTGGCTGTGGACGGCATCCTGCGGCTGATGGCGAATGTCAGCGACGGACTGCATGTCAATGAAAAGATCATCGAAAGGGCTGTAAGAGAATATCTGCCCTTCATCGCCACGGAGAACCTGCTGATGAGCGCGGTCAAAGCCGGCGGCGACAGGCAGCAGATGCATGAGATCATCCGCCGCCATTCCATGGATGCCACAGCGCGGATGAAAGAAGGTCTGCCTGCCCATCTGCTGGAAGAACTGGGGAACGACCCGGAATTCGTCCTTTCCGCCGATGAGATCGCCTCGGTCCTGAACCCCGCAGACTACATCGGCCGCTGCCCGGAGCAGGTGGATATCTTCCTCGCGAAACTTCCGAAAACGGAAGCTTCCGCGGCGACGGAGGAAATCAGTTTGTAGGTGTCAGGGTTTGTCTGCAGGTAAACCGAGTCCAATTGGCAAAGTTCCTGCTCAAAATATGATCCGGGCGAAGCCCTGACAGGGCAGGTCAGCATTGACTCGCTCCGCATACGGAGAACCGGACTCTGAATTATTACGATAAATTTATATGGAGGACAGGTCACAGGCATAAGAAAATCCGGTAACTGTTCGGAAGTTGCACACGGGACAGTCACTGCAGACTCAAAAAAGAGTCGGGAGTGACTGTCCCAATACACAGGTACTGAACAGCTGCGAAATTTGTTACAGGAGACTTTGGTATGTTATTTCTGACAACTGACACCTGTAACGCAATACCAAACGCCTGTAAACCTGAAAATATGAAAATCACAAACGAACAAAACGATATTGAACGCGTCCTTTATACAGAAAAGGCTATCGCGGCCCGGGTGGAAGCCCTGGGATATGAAATAACAGAAGCGTATAAGGATAAAAACCCCATCGTCGTCTGCATTCTGAAGGGCGCCAGCTTCTTTTATACCGACCTCTGCCGGGCGATCAAGACCGACATTTACATGGACTTTATCTCCGTTTCCAGCTACGGGATGGATTCAAAGAGCTCCGGTGTTGTCCGGCTGATCAAAGATATCAACACCAACATCACCGGCAGGCATGTCATCCTCGTGGAAGACATCATCGACTCCGGTCTGACGCTGAATTACCTGAAAGATTTCTTCGGCGCCCGCCACCCGGCTTCTTTCAAAACCGTCTGTCTCCTGGAAAAGGAAGGACGCCAGACCAACTCCTTCAAGGCCGATTACCTCGGCTTCCGCATCCCGAATGAGTTCGTCGTCGGTTACGGCCTGGACTACGCCGACCACTACCGCAATCTCCCCTATATCGGGGTCCTCAAAAAGGAATGCTACGCATAGAACAGCAGTGCCTGTTCGATTGTTATCCGATACAGACATCGGCGCGGGGAAAATTGCCCGCGCCGATGTCTGTTTTAATAAACCCTGGCAGCCTGAGAATGATGCCCTCGTA
>DAIMGK010000226.1:0-7608 GCA_036723985.1 Flexilinea sp. | reverse complement strand
TAGTGGGGAAATGCAATGCGGGGTGAGCAATTCAGCCCGGCAGACGTTAGTGGGGGGCCTGCACTGTAAGGTGCGAGCTTCGCTCGTTTGATGCAGTGCAGGAGCTTCGCCCACTGACTCAGCAAGCTGAGTCAGTCAAAACCGACCCCGGACATTGCGCCGGCAATCTGCAGGCTATTCTGTCCACCGATCATCACTTTTGCTGATATGCCGGTTTTGGGACCATCCTCTGCACATCCCTTTTTGCAGCAGGCAGACGTTGGTGAGGACTTGCAATGCGGGGTAAGCATCTCAGCCCGGCAGACGTTAGTGGGGAAATGCAATGCGGGGTGAGCATCTCAGCCCGGCAGACGTTAGTGGGGAAATGCAATGCGGGGTGAGCAATTCAGCCCGGCAGACGTTAGTGGGGGGCCTGCACTGTAAGGTGCGAGCTTCGCTCGTTTGATGCAGTGCAGGAGCTTCGCCCACTGACTCAGCAAGCTGAGTCAGTCAAAACCGACCCCGGTCAGGGGGACGGTTTTCGCTGACTCGCGGCATTCTCAAAAGAATGGTATGACGATAACAATTATCATCCATATAGTGCGAGTCAACAGAACTGTCTCCGCTGACTCGCTCCGTCAGCGGAGAACAGTGTTGTGAATAGTTTTAAGTACGATAAATCTATTTTCCGGAAATATCCGTGCCGAAGTATTTTATCGAGAGCTCGGACAGCTCGCCGGAGGCCGCCATTGCCGCCAGCGCTTCATTGACCGCCGCCAGCAGGGTCGCGGTGTCTTCGCCCTTCCGGATGGGAATACCGACGGAAGTCTCCTCCGAATCCAGGACAGCGATCTTCAGGCCCGAGTCCGGGTGCGCGTTCATATAATCATAATACGTGACTTCCGCGTTCAGCGTCGCGTCGATCCTGCCGCTGCGCAGCAGCTCGATGGTCTGGTTCAGGTCATCCACACCGGTGACCTTCGCGCCGTATTTTTCCGCCGTTTCCGCGTAGGTCGAGGAGATCGTATTGGCGGTGCGCATCCCCTTCAGGTCTTCCATGGTCTTGATCCGCTCATCATCCCCGCGGACGATCACCGCCGTCCGGTTATAAGCGTAAGGCGTGGAGAAATCATATTTCAGCTCGCGTTCCGGCGTGATATCAACGCCGTTGATCATGATGTCGTAACGCCCGACCTCGAGCCCCGCCAGCAGGCCGTCCCATTCACCTTCGATAAAAACCGGCGAAACGCCAAGATACGCGGCGACCTTCTGTCCGACTTCCACATCATATCCGACAAGGACGTCATCCTCATCGTGATAAGTCCACGGCGCCCAGGTCCCTTCCATCGCGATGGTAATGCTGCCTTTTTCCCAGATCTGATCCAGCAGATCCGCCGCGAAGACAGAATGGACTGAGACCCCAAGCATCAGGATCCCCAGCAAAATAACATAAAATAAGTTCTTTTTCATCCGATACTCCTAAAATTGTCCGTCGGCATGATCCGGGATCATACCGTTTTTACCTTCAGAAAGGCCGCGGTCCGTTCCTTCTCCGGATGCGTAAACATCACAGACGCGGGGCCGGACTCCACCACCTCCCCGTTTTCCATAAATATGACCTTGTTGGAAACGGTCCGCGCGAATTCGATCTCATGGGTAACGACCAGCATCGTCATCCCGTCCGCCGCCAGAGCCTTCATCACGGCGAGCACCTCCCCGGTCAGTTCCGGATCGAGGGCAGAGGTCGGTTCATCGAAGAAAATGATGCGCGGATCAGCCGCCAGCGCCCGGGCGATCGCGACGCGCTGCTGCTGGCCTCCTGAAAGCTGATGCGGATAATGATCAATATGGCTGATGAGCCCGACCCGGTCCAGCGCCTCCCTCGCGATCCTTTCCGCCTCCGCCGCCTGCATCCCACGGGCGATGATCAGGCCCTCCGTGACATTCCCGAGGGCGGTCTTGTTCAGGAAGAGGTTGAAATTCTGAAAAACGAACGCCGTTTTCATCCGATAATCATGGATCTCCTTCCGCGACATATGGCCCATCGCGAAGGATCTCCCGTCGAACGTCAGCTCCCCCTCATCCGGCGTTTCGAGGAAATTCAGGCAGCGGAGCAGCGTGGTCTTGCCCGCGCCGCTCGGGCCCAGGATCACCGCGGCATCCCCGCTGTCCACCGAAAGGCTGATCCCCTTCAGTACGGCGGCTGAATTGAAGCTTTTCCTTACATTTTTCACTTCCAGAAGCATTGTTCAGGCCTCTTTCTTTGTATAAGCGCCGAGTTTTTTCTCACCCCAGCTCTGGACAAAAGTCAGCACCGTCGAGAAGATGAGATAGATCAGGCCAACTTCCAGGTAAAGCAGCAGCGGCTCATAGGTCCGGGCGACGATTCGCTGCGTCGCCATGAACATTTCCGTTACCGTGATGTTCGCCGCCAGGGATGTGTCCTTTACCATCGCGATCAGGGAGTTGGAAAGGGACGGGAACGCCGTCCGCATCGCCTGCGGCAGAATGATGCGCCGCATGGTCTGCAGATACGTCATCCCCACACAGTAACCGGCTTCCATCTGCCCCACAGGGACAGACTCCAGCGCCGCCCGAACGGTCTCCGAAGCGTAAGCGCCCTCATTCAGCGAAAATACGATCACGGCCGCCGGGAACGGATCGATCAGGATCCCCGCTTTCGGCAGACCGTAAAATACGACGAACAACTGCACCAGCAGCGGTGTCCCCCGGAAGATCCAGACATAAAAGCGGATGAGCTGCGTAAATCCCGGGACCCGGGCGTACTGGACCATCGCCGTTATCACCGCGATGACCATCGCGATCGAAAAGGCAATGACCGTCAGCGGGATCGTTCTCGTCAATCCGGGGATCAGTATTTTGGGAAATGAATCCAGAAACAAGTTCAGCCAGCTGCCGCCCATCGAATAATCCTCTCCATGAAATTCACATATTCACTGATATTTATCTGATCTTTATTATACAGTACCGTTCGAAAAAATTCTATATTTATTTTTCTTCGTTCATGATAAAGAAAAGACATGAAAACATATGAATACACTGTTAATTGTACCCCTGTTTTATTATTCCTGATCCGGCATCCGCTGAATTTTTATAACTGAAACCCGGCAGGCTCCGGTTCCGGAGAAAGCCGGGGATCGGTCATGCGGGACAACGGGGACGGTTCGACATCACGCTTACCGCGCATTCCAAAACTGACGATACCGGCGGACGAGCTGCCGCATCATGAATAAACGGGCCGCCGGCGAAAGAAGCTATGATAATTAGTACGTGCCAGTCCCGCGCGGGACTGGCACGGGGAAATAAAAAGAAGCCGGGATGAATAAAAATCACCGCGGCTTCGCGTTTTTTATCGCTTTTATCATCTCCCCGAACCTGCCTGTCCTGATGACCCGGAAAGGCCGGTAGATCAGCAGGAACGGAAGCAGGATCCTGTGTTTATAGAAGAAAGGATACCGGGTAGTCAGACTTTTATACCTGCTGCTGTTTTTATTCAGCGGCGCAAAGAAGCGTTCCAGGAAAAACCGGGCTTTGCTCCATTCTTTTCTGGCCATCTCGTTTTCCACACTGTGGCTGAGCGTACCGCGAACACCGGAGTCCAGAATATAATCCAGCATCTCCTGCTCCTTCTCCGTCAGTTTCTCCCCGCGGAAAAGATGCTGGGCCAGGGAGCGGTTCACGCTTTCAAATTCCGCGATTCCCAGCTTCTCCGCCTCTGCCGCGACATAAGCCATATCAAACGTCTCATTTTTCAGGATCATATAAGTATCCATCAGCGGCCGCAGCCCTGTGCCGAAGTTGGAATAATGCTTATAATCATGGGCGGTCACATACAGATAGAAATCTTCCGGACTGAAGTGTTTTTCATAGCCGTCACCGAGCAGCTTATTCTGAATATCTTTGTAATATTTGTACAGTTTATCGTCGTGCTGTAAACCGAACAGTTCCCGGTGCATTTCAAAAAAACAAGCCGGCGGTTTGGAGTACTCGTCATGATGGATAACACCAAACTCTACAGTCCGGAAGCCGAGGCTTTCCATGATATTCTTCACATCTTCGGCACGTCCGGCGTCAAACAGGATGTCATGGTCACCCATTTGCCGCATGCCGCGGACAGGATAATAATGCTGCAGAATGATACCCTTCAGCGGCATATGCCAGATACCCGCCTCGCTGAGCCTGGCAAATACCCTTACCATCTCAGCGTCCATGGTGACATTTCTCAGGACGGATTGATCAAGAGCGTACTTAAAGCGCTCATCGTTTATTCCCGCCGCTTCCAATGCCGGAGCGGCAGCCGCGGCAACCTGATGCCGGACCGCCAGATCGTACACCGCATCCAGGTTTGTGGCTGCGGTCCGCTCCGGATCCGGCGTTTCCTGATTTACAGCGCAGGTAATGAGATAGATCAGATCATCTGTTACCATGGGTTATTCTGCTTTCGTCACATTCTCGATGCCCGACTCCGTAAAGCGCAGCACCCGGTCGCAGATAGCAAGGGCCGCTTTGCGGTGGGTGACGATGATCACGGTCTTGTCGGTCAGGGCGCGGAGGTTCTCCAGCAAACGGCGCTCCGTCATATCGTCCAGGGCGCTGGTGGATTCATCCAGCAGCAGAACAGGGCTGTCCGCGAACACCGCACGCGCGATGGCGATCCGCTGCATCTGGCCTTCGGAGAGTCCGGAGCCGCGTTCACCGAGCATCTGATCCGGGTCATCCACAAATTCATCCGCGCAGGAAATTTTCAGCGCGCGTTTCAATCGTTCCTCATCATGGGCGGCGTCGGGATCGGCGAAGCTCACCACATCCCGGATGCTGCCGTTCATCAGGGCATTTCCCTGTGGCACCCAGGCGAACAGCCTGCGCCATGACGCGTCCAGCGGTATTTCGCCCTCCGAGCTTTCCAGATACCGTTCACCGGAATCCGGCGCGTACATGCACATCAGGAGCTTCAGCACCGTGCTCTTGCCGCAGCCGCTATGCCCGGTAAAGGCAATGTATTCGCCCTTACGGATCCTGAGGGAGAGCTCCTTCAGCACCACAGGGGCGGTATCATCTGACTCATAAGTAAAGTTCACGTCCCGCAGCCCCAGCGCGGAGAATGATTCCCTGTAAAAACGCTGCACCTCACCGGCATCCCGGGAGGTTACGTCATCCGGATAAGACTCGATCTCCATCAGCCGCTCCGCGCTGGCGGTCATGGAGTAAAAGCTGGGGAGATAGCCGCTGATGCTGACAAAAGGACCCTGGATCTGGTGTACCAGCTGCAGGATGGCGGTCAGGGTACCATAGGTCACGGTGCCGGTTATGATCCCGTAAGCGCAATACACCATACACAGCAGGTAAATACCCCGCATGAAGACCGCAAGACCGGTGCTGAGAAAGTTGGAAAAGCGGTTCCGGCGCATCCTTGCGGCTTTATGGTCTGCCATGGCTGCCGCGGCATCCCGGCTTGTCTGCTCCTCTGCCGCGAAGGACTTGATCATCATCAGGCTGCCGAAGTGCTCCTGCAGGAAGACCCGAAGCCGGCCATCGCTCTCCTGGATCTCCTTGTGAAGCTTCTTCAATACTTTTCTGAAAGAAAAGGCTAAAACGCACATCAGAATGCCGCTTGGCACAAGGATCACGGCAAAAAACCGGTCCAGGGAGATCACGACAATGAGCGCCGAGATCAGCCGGACGATCGTACCCGTCAGTCCCGGTATGATGCTCAGGATCCCTCTGGTGACTACAACGGTATCGCTGGTCAGACGGGTAAGCCATTCAGCCGTGTGCGTGGCGGAAACCATGCTGTAGTCCTTCCGCAGGATGTTGTCCGTCAGGCGCAGCTTGAACAGATTCGCGATATCCGTCCTTGCCTGCTCACTCAGCCAGCGGGTGAAAGCGGAAATGCCGATCTGCAGGGCGTTCAGCCCGATAAGCAGTATTACATTATGCCGGAAAACGCCGGTGTCACGCCCCGTTGCGCTGTCCACGATATTACGCATCAGCAATGCGGAATACACTCCGATCCCGCTGGTCAGCGCCCTGATCAGCGTCAGTGCCAGGACATATCCTTTTTTCCGACCGGTGACCTGCCAGAGCCATTTCACAGCGCTGTTCTGTTTCAAGCCGCACCGCTTTCAAGATAAAAAACGATCATACAATGACGAACCATTATCCCGTCAATCCTTCTTCAGCACTTTTTTGATCAGCGGGAGGATGCCCAGCTTCCGGGCAGTCTCCACCGCCAGCCGGCGGGAACGGAAGTACAGGAGGCGCAGGGGATAGATGGCGTGCCAGAAGCGGGCGTAGAAGCGGTAAAACCGGTTATCCACGCTGATCTCTTTCCCCTTCCGCTGAAATCCGGTCAGTATGCCGATCACGGCGCTCTCCGGCACGGTTTCAATGGCGTAGGTATTGTCCCCGCGGATGAGGTAATATCCGTCCTTCACCCCGATCACCCGGTGGAGAATACAGCGCCCGTCCCGCTTATACAGCGCCACATCATATTTTTTTAAACATGAAGAAGGGACCCGGATGACCACCAGATCCCTGTCCTGCCGCAGCATCGGTTCCATGCTTCTCCCGCGTGTCTTGTAAACCAGCGTTCCGTCGCGGGCGAGAATGGATTCGAATACAGTCTCATTCATCAATGGCGCCGATGCTTTTGAGCTGGTCCACGATCTTCCGTATGTCGCGGCGGGCAGCTTCCTCGGACACATCCCATTTCGCCAGCATTTTTGCCGCGATCTCATCCTCAGTGGTGTCGCCGCGCAGGCAGTCGATGATGAATCCGGCGGTGGCGTTGCCGCGGGCGATGCCGTTAAACTTCGTTACCCCGGTGGATACCACGAATTTGGTATCCCCGTCTTCATGAACAAGAAAACCGCTGTTCAGTTTCATATCCCTTATCTCCTTTCATTGCCTTCCGGGCAGTCCCCGCCGTCATCCGCTTTCGTCTCCGCGGCGAGCAGCGCCAGGCGCAGCTCTGCCTCCGTCTCAAAGCGCAGCCTGATCCGGCAATTTTCAAACGAGTTCGGGCAGCCGTGCTTGTAAAACGGCGTACAGATCGGCAGGAAGGTACATTTTGCGCAATCCGGATCGATCTCATGGGGTTTGCGAAGCTCCTCTAACAGCGCGGGGTCGGTCACGCCGTCAAAGATGTTTCCCCAGCATCTCCGCAGGGGAACGTGTTCACAGTGATTAAAACTGCCGTCCGGCAGGATCACCACGCTGGTATCCACAGTATCCGCCATGCAGTGGTGTAAACGGAGACTGGAGTGTTTCTTACTTCCTTTGCCGGATCCGAGGCCCAGACCACGGATCTTATCGTGACGGGCAAAAATTGCCTCATAAAGCGGTTCGCAGTTCTCCGAAAACTGCTCCTGGAATAAAGGCGCGAGATAAAGGGTGACATTTTTCTCGTCCCCGAACGCCGCCCCCATCTCATCCAGGAAGCCGTCGATGCGCGGCATGTTCTCCATATCCACATTGACCCGCAGGCTCACCCGGATACCTTCTTCCGCAAAGTACCGGATGGCACGCATGACCACATCATAATTATGCTTTTCGGGCCGGACATAGCGCTTGCGCCGGGCATAATCCTCCCGTGTCCCGTCCAGCGAC
>DAIMGK010000225.1:0-7641 GCA_036723985.1 Flexilinea sp. | reverse complement strand
GACCACTGACCACCGGCCACTGATCACTTTTAGTAACAGTTTACAGCACGAATTTTAAAAAGTAAACCGTCAATATTGACGGTTGACAAATCGCAAAAAATGTGGTAGCAGGGGTCGGTTTTGACTGACTCGCCTGCGAGTCAGCAGAACCGACCCCACCAATGTCACAGCAAACTGAAGCTAACTCTGATCTTTATCTTACCTGCCTCACCGGAAACTTGATTACGCCAAGCAACAGTTGGCGGGGTCTCGCATTCGGGAAAATGAGCCTGACGTATTATGCCGGATGGACAAACGAATACGGTTCATCCGAAGCGAATGCCGAGGAGCGAAGCTCAGTCCTTACAGAGCAGGGTCCTCACGCATTCGGAAAGTCTTGCTTATCGTATTATGCCGTTCGTACGTCCGGCAGTTGTTGGTGGAGTCCTTCACTGTAAGGAACGAGCTTTGCTCGGCAGATGCAGTGAAGGAGCTTCGCCCACTGACTCAGCAGGCTGAGTCAGTCAAAACCGACCCCGGGGTACAGCCTCTTTTATTCCGGCTGCCAGGGCTTTACCCAGGCCTGCATATAAGGTTTGAGACGCGCCATGTTTTCGGCATAGCGGCGTTTTTCTTCCGGGAGGCCTTTTTCGGCGAAATCCCGGACTTCCCGGTACAGGGCGTCCGCGTCGATGGACGTACATTTTCCGCCGGCGATCACCCGTTTCCCGTCCACGAAGACATCGGTCACAAAACGCCCGAGGGCACGGTGGATCAGGGTTTTGGCGGGATCCGCGCCCGGGACGACACAGGGTTTGTTTTCCACCTCATCCAGGTCTATGACCGCCACATCCGCCAGCATGCCCGGTTTCAATTCGCCCAGCTTTCCAGCCATGCCCACTGACCGCGCCGCGTTCACCGTTCCCATGCGGAACACCTGTGCCGGGCTCAGGGCGGGCGTACCGGCAAGGTCAAAACCGGAGATCCGGGAAAGATAATAGATCATGCGGAGCTCCATGAAGACATCCTCATCATCGTTGATGCTCTTTTCATCCAGACCCAGCGCCACGTTTACGCCCGCCCGCGTCAGATGCCAGACCGGCGCGATCCCGTTGCGCATGGCAAGGTTACAGCTGGCGTGATGGGTGATGGACGCCCCGTGTTCGGCAAGGATGCGGATATCGTTCTCATCGAGGTAAACCGCGTGGCCGAGGGTCAGGTTATCATCCACGATCCCAAGCCGGTCCATACGGGCAAGCAGCGACATCCCGAATTTTTTCATCCCATATCCGCGCTGGATGGGCGTCTGCAGGGTATGGATATGGATGGGCAGATGGCCGTGATCCTCCGCCCGCTGTTTGGTCTCCAGCAGCAGCTCATCCGTGGAACCGTGCGCCCAGCAGGGACCTAAAAAGATCTTTGTCATGTCCGAGTTATATTTTTCAAAAAGCGTCTCGAACCATTCGAAATACGCTTTCCGGGCCTCCGCCTTGTCAAAGAAGATCTGATCATGGGTGAAGGCTTTCAGGTCCTCCGGCAGCGTTTCATAAAAAGCTTCGTCGTCGCTGATGAGGGCGTTTACATCCCGGATCCCGGGAGAAAAACATACACGCATCCCGGTTTTCCGGTAGGCATCCAGGTAGCGGCAGGAAATATCCACCGCCGTTTTGTCCCCGACGACGCCCATCACATTATGGTGCATCATGGTCCCGCCGTTGGAAAGATGGCGCAGTGCTGTCAGCGGGGCGTTCAGTTCCGGCGGCAGCACGATACATCGGGACCAGTCATACAGGGAGTTTTCCAGAAAGTCAAAGCCGACGCCCCGCTGTACATGGGAAAGGCCGCTGCCGTGGGAATGGGCGTCGATGATCCCCGGCAGCACCGCGGAGCGGCTGTTCCCGACTACCTCCGCCTCCGGATGCTCCCGCAGGAGCTTTTCCCGGGGAGCGATCTCCAGGATCCGGTTCCCTTCAATACAGACCCCATGGTCCCGGAGCATCCCGGAATTATCTTCCTTAAAACTTGTGTAAACATATTTTCCAAGAATTATCGTCGTCATAACAGTATTCCTTAAATTTTATTAATATTATATAATGGCCAGGAAGACGGTTTTCGCTGACCCTCAGCGGCTACGGAAAAAGTATGATCATGACATGTATCGTCCATATTATTTGGGTCAATGGGCGAAGCTTTTGCAATGCGTCAACCGAGCGAAGCCCGCACCTCGTACAATTAAGGTCTCCGCAGGTTCGCCCCACTTGCGGAAAATATGGATCCTCTGAACAGTTACAAACGAAAACTGAATACTGAAGAGAGTATCTTTTTTCAAATTTTGTTCTCCATACTGAACAAGAAAGCAATATTATTGTCCAGTATAGAGAACAATTTTTTGCATCCGGGGCACGATCTTCCCGGACTCTGCACTGACACAGTCGAAAAGCGCTGCCTATATTCCACTGCCGAATCATGGGACCATCCTCTGAAAGCCAATTTCCGGCTTACCTGTTTACCGGCTTATTGTTATACTGAATCCTGATTCCAGGACCCTATTATCATACTTTATTATTCGACCTTATTCTTATCGGATACGTACAGCATGAAACCGGCCACCGGCCGCTGATCACAGCACCAGGGCGGCAAGGAAGGCGGCGGCACAGCCGAGGATGGCGGAAAGGAAGAGGTTTTTGGTTAACCAGGCGGTGATCAGCGAAGCTGCAAAAGCGGCTGCTCCGCACAGAGGGTTCTCGGAAATGGAAAGGATCGCGGGGAACGTCATCACCGCCAGCGTCGCGTAGGGCAGGTAAAAGAGCAGGGAGCGGATAAAGCGGTTTTTGATCTGCCTGCGGATCAGCGTGACCGGCAGGACACGGATGATGAAACTGACAACAGCCATGATCAGCACATAGATCCAGATCGAACGTTCCATCAGGCTGCCTCCGTATTATCCTCATCCTTGAGCGGCATCAGCAGAGCCGCCAGGGTGGAGATGACCAGTGTCAGGATGATGATGCGGACGCCTTCCGAAATCGCTGCCGTTGCCGGGATCCTGGAGAGGATCCAGCTGGCGGTAAAGCTGACCAGGACGATGATGGCGATATTTCTGTTGGTCCGGCAGGGCGGGATGAACACCGCGATAAACATCCCGTAGATCGCCGCGCTCAGAGACTGGACCACGATCTCCGGCAGAATATTGCCCGCGGTAATACCGATGGCGGTCCCCGTTGCCCAGAGCGGGACGGTCGACCAAAAAGCCCCGTACATGTAAAGCGGCGGGACAAACCCCGGATAGGAAATGCCGAGGCCGAAGATCTCATCCGTGATCTCAAAGCCGATCAGGACGCGGTGGATCATCGGCAGGTCCGGGGAAAGCTTCTGGCTGAACGCCGTGCTCATCAGCAGATAGCGGGCGTTGGCGATCAGGATCAGCAGCGCGGTGGCAAGGTAGGTCGCCCCGCTGCGGATCGCGGCGACGCCGGCGTATTCCCCGGCTGAGGCATGGTTCAGGAAGCTCATGACAAACCCCTGCAGCGGAGACATGCCGGCATTCTGCGCGGCGATGCCCAGGCCGAACGCCACGGCGAAATATCCCGCCCCGATAGGCAGTCCGTCCCGCAGTCCCCGAAGAAATATGGTCGAAGCTTTTTCGTTCATAGTCGGTTTTTTCCAGTCTGTTCCAATTATAACAAAGAAAAATCCCAGCGCTATGAAAACCCCGGATTTTTCCCGGTGGAAGCAGAACATGAAGCGGAACGGGATAGGAACCGTCCCCGTTCAGTTTTCCGGACCAGATCCGGAACAAGCTGTATTCTGTCAGCAACTATTCAGGGTCTGCGATTCAGGACTGTCCCTTTATGGGACTGTCCTGACAATGATGTAAAGTATAGGTGTGGACAGTCCCATAAAGGGACAGCCCACTGATTAAGGGACAGTCTGCTGATGTACATTCTGAATAGAAACTTTTGTCAACAGAAAATGTAATAAACGGCATATTGGCAGAAAAGCGAAAGAAAAGTAAGATTGAACCATTCAGCAGGCAGATGCCGCAGACCGGTCATCAGGTCATTCAGGAAGTATGTTCTCAGCCTTGAGGGATGGCCATTCGTTCATAAAGGCCCGTTTCCTGATTTCTGCCTATTTATTTACTCCGCGGGGGTCAAAAATGAAAAAAACTGTTTTGTTTGCCGTTGCCGTACTGGCTCTTTTCCTCCTCACCTGCAGCGCGTTTGGGGCGGAATATCTTGATTACCAGAAAAGTTCGATCGGTACATGGTATGACTGCGAAGACGCTTTCCAGCTGAAGATCTTCTACCAGCCGATCATGACAAAATCCCAGAGTTATCAGATCGCTCAGGGAATGTTCATCCTGGTCCGTGTGCAGATCATGAACACTACCGGGAAAACCATTGACGGCCTGCGGGAAAGATCATTTACCCTGTACAGAGAGTTCAACGGAAAGTTCTACGGTTTTCCTCTGTCCACAGAAAACAACATCATCACCAGCAAAATATGGGATCTGAACAACATCTATAAAAAGATGCCGAATATGGGAATGATGGATACATACCTGGTGTTTGATGTTGAGGGGAAATACAACGACAACTGGGTCCTTTCCTTCAAACCGGTGGAAGACGGCACGGGGACGCAGCTCTGTACGCTCAACCTGAAACTGCCGAAAATTTCCTATACGCCGTAAATCATTTGTCTGAAGTGCATAAGTAAGGACGGTTCTTCTGCCGGCGAACGCACGTATGTTGTTCGTGTTCTCCCTGCTCTTCATCTCCGTCCGGCATGATCATGCCCGGCCTGATTTTCTGAAAGCTTGAGGACCCTGCTCTGTAATGGATGAGCTTCGCTCATTCGATTCAGAGCAGGAGTTGGGCTTTCCTGCCTTCGCCCCGGGAGAACCGTCCCTGCTGTTATTTTCAGGCGGGATCCTTCGCGCGGACCGTTATAATTACCCTTATGAATAAACAATTGCGTGCGGAACTCCTTTCCCCCTGCGGGAATTTTGACTGTGTGACCGCGGCGGTGAATGCCGGGGCGGACGCGGTCTATCTGGGCGGACAGCTTTTTAACGCCCGGGCATACGCGTCCAATTTTGACCTGCCGGCACTGGAAAAAACTGTCGATCTCTGCCACAGTTTCGGCGTCAAAGTCTATGTGACCGTCAATACGCTTTATAAAGACACGGAATTTCCGGAACTGATCCCTTTCATCACAGAACTGTATGCCATGGGCGCCAACGGGCTGATCATGCAGGATATCGGCGCCATCCGGCTGGTCCGGAAATACATTCCGGATCTCCCGGTCCATGCCTCGACCCAGCTGACCGCGAACTGTCTTGAAGATGTGAAGGCAATGGAAGCCCTGGGGATCCGGACCGTCGTCCTGAGCCGTGAACTGAACCTGGACGAGATCCGGAATATTGCCGCCAATACCTCGGTCCGTATCGAGACCTTTATCCACGGCGCGCTTTGCGTGAGTTACTCCGGGCAGTGCCTGATGAGCAGTGTGCTGGGGAACCGCTCCGGCAACCGGGGAAAATGCGCCCAGAACTGCCGGCTGAATTATGAACTGATCCGCGCCGGCTCCGGAACTGCCGCGGCGGGTCATTTGCTCTCCACAAAAGATATCTGCACCCTGGAACTGCTGCCGGACCTGCTGGACAGCGGCGTGGCCTCTTTGAAGATCGAGGGCCGCATGAAATCACTGGAATATGTCGCCGGCGTGACCGGGATCTACCGCAAATACCTGGATATGTATTACGCGGGGGAGCCCTACGCAGTTGATCCGAAAGATACGGATATCCTCAGGCAGCTTTTCAACCGCGGTTCTTTTTCGACCGGTTACCTGAAAACACATTCCGGCAGTGCCATGATGTGTCCGGCACATCCCCGGGCCTGGGGCGTCCGGGCGGGGAAAGTTCTCTCCTACGACGCGAAGAAGCATCTGGCGGTGATCCTGCCGGACAGGGAACTGGTTCCCGGTGACGGCATCGAGATCCGGACGGATCCGGATGAAGGCACCGGCTGCTATGTGGAACAGGCATGCCCTCCGGGCGGAAAGCTGGCCCTGAAGATCGAAGGTCCGATCGTGAAAAACCAGGAAGTCTGGCAGACCTATGACAAGCGTCTCATGGACAGCCTGAAGCCGCAGTATGAGGGGCTGCTGCGGAAGGTACCGCTTACGGCCCATGTGCTTCTGCGCCCGAAACTGCCTTCCTGTATGACCGTTTCCGCGAACGGGCTGAAGATCAATGTCAAAGGGGAAATCCCGACCGCCGCGAAGAACCAGCCGCTGACCCGGGAAACCGTCACCGCCCAGCTCTCCAAACTGGGCAATACCATCTACCAGGCCGAACATATCGAGGTCGATATGGAAGACGGACTCTTCCTCAACAGATCCGACCTGAACGCCCTGAAGAACAAAGCAGCGGAAGCCCTTACACAGGCCGCGGTGAACTCCGCCAAACGTCATCCCGAACCCATTGATCCGGATCATGGCGAAGAACAGCCGGCGTCCGGGCCGAGATCACTTACGGTCCTCGTCCGGACAGCGGACCAGTTCAGGGCTGCTCTGGCATCGCCTTCCGTTTCCATTATTTTTTCGGAAATGAGTGAGGAGATGATGGCAGGCCTTGAAGCGATAACCGCCGCCGCCCATGAACAGGGGAAAAAATTTGCCGTCCGGCTGCCGCGGATCTTCCGGGCTTATGTACAGGACCGCATCGCTCCCCTGATGGAACGCTGCCGCACCGCTAGGATCGACGGCTGGCTGATCAGCAATTTGGGACATTACCAGGCGGTGAAGGATAGCGGAAAATCCTTTTATCTGGACTTTACCGGCAATGTCATGAACAGTTCCGCCGTATCATTCTGGCGTGAGATCGGGGCGGAGACTGCCGCCGTCTCTGTTGAAATGAGCCGGGAGGAGGTCAACCGGCTCAGGGACCGTTCCCGGATCGAACTTACGGCTTACGGCAGGATCCCTCTGATGGTAACACACCAATGCCCAGTCGGTAATTTCGCGGGAAACAAACAGGACCGGATCTTCTGCGGAAAGAGGTTCCACGCGGAACAGTATCAGCTGCGGTCGGGGAAAGACGTTTTCGACCTGGAAACTGACTGCCGGGACTGTGTCTGCACCGTGATGACCGCGGCGCCTCTGGATATACGGCAGGATATTTTTAATTTCGACGTATCCCTGATCCGCCTCAATTTCACGAACGAAAGCGCCGCGGAAACCGAAGCGGTCATCCGCCGGTATGAGAAAATACTTGCATCCGGGAAAGCTTCCGGGGTTGTCCGCGAAAACATTTACGATAAAAGCGTTTTGTGAACGGCTTCACAATGTGACAACGGCAAAATACGCCTGATATACTTTTCCAAACGTGGGAAGAATGTCTCCGGCCTGATGGTTTTAAAACAAAAAAAGAAGAGAAACTCTTCTTTATAGTGGGCGCGGAGGGACTCGAACCCCCGAAACCTCTTGTGTGTGATACAAGCGCTCTAACCAACTGAGCTACGCGCCCAACAACACTTATTATACCAGAATTCACAAAGCGGGCAAGATATTTCGCAAAATCAGTGAGCATTCCGGGACAGCGGGACAGCGGGGACGGTTCACGTGTGTCCCGGTATCGGGACACCGCGAAATGTCCCC
>DAIMGK010000224.1:0-7838 GCA_036723985.1 Flexilinea sp. | reverse complement strand
AAAGGTAAGCGATCAGGTTCGCGAAGAACATATACCGGGGATCCAATTTAAGCGTGAGTGCCAGTCGGTCTCTGATCGCCTGGCTCAAATTGGCTTTATAAATGATCTTTTTCAGGTTCTCTTCTTTGATCGTGAACGGCGGATTCTTTTTTACTGGGGAGAAATGGTTCTTGTAGTTGCCGTAAACCTCCTCAAGCATTTTATGGCAGAAGTAATGCAGAACACCCGGATAATAATTTGCGTTTTCAATGATCGAGGCGATCTGTTCATCTTTCATCCGGAAGCCCAGATACCGCAGCGGTTTCTGGATCAGCTGCTCCGCGTCTTTTTTGGACAGCTGACCGATTGAAACCATATTAAACTGCCCGATCAGGCTGTTGTTTTCACTGCCCTTTGCGGTTCGCGCAACATTATGCAGACCCGCGAACACAAATTTGAAATTATTCGGATGCTCTTTGTACAGATCCCAAAGCTTTTTTGTTGCTTTAAAATCATTTTCCCGGTCATCGGCCAGATACGCGTCAGCCTCATCGATCAGCAGGAGAAGCTTTCTGATACTTTTTCCTTCAGTCAGTTTTCGTCCGATACTGCTGCAAAGGTCCCCCATGGTTTTCGGCTGATTGGGTATGATTTTCAGCTTATGGAGTTTACCCGCGACTTGCGATACTGTTTTTTCGATATTATTGTCTTTGGCATCGAAATAGACCGCGAACTGTTTTTCCTCCGGCTGGTTTTCCAGACTTTCCGTTCTCCGCAGCAGGGCGGTTTTTCCAAGCTGACGGCCTCCGTAAACGAAACAGGACGGTGTTCCGAGACGGATTTTTGTCAGTTCTGAATGCCGTCCGAAGAACATTTCATCAGGAACTTCTCCTTTTCCGTCGACATAAGGCTGTGTATAGGAAAACGGCAGTGTGCATTCCAGCAGGACCTGCATCCGGTTTACCTCAACTTGCGCAGCCAGGTAGAACAGCAGAACACGGTCAATAACGATAAAGGGATATTCTTTATCGGAATTCATAAAATCTTCGACGATTTTTCGCCGGTCATTCAGAGGGATCGCGTAATCGACCAGAATGATGATACCGGTTCCTCCTATTGGATTTCTCTGTGAAATAGTATTGATCGAATTAGCGGTCACGACCCCTTTTGTATAAACGACTCTGATTTTATCGCTCATCCGTGTCCCGAATTTGGCAATGGGATGCGGATATTCCGGCAGATTCTGCTGGGAAGGCTCAGCCGTTAAGACAAAATAATCATTATCCTGTTTTACACTTTTTACCGGAAAATCCAACTCCTCAAAAAGAGTTTTTACGGAGCTTTCATTTTCTTTAGCCCAATCCTTGAAAATGTCTTTACGGCTTCTATGGCTTCTCTGATAAGCCCCGGATAATGTCATTTCCCAGTTTATTTTTTTCTCGAGAATCGACTCACCAAAACTCTCTACCTCAAGATTGCCATTATCTCTGAGCAGTCTGTAGATCTCATCATATACAGAAAGAAAATGATCGAAATAGTTCTTTTCTTCACCATCGGTCCATAGCGGATCTTCTTTATTTTTTAATCTGTTCAGCTTATCATCAGCCGCGGTGAAATTCCCGGCAAAAACGAGCTGCCGGATCTTCTTTATATCTTCTTTTCGTTCAATTTTGATTTCGTCCGGCAAATTATCCATTTCCGCCATCTTTTCCACAGTCAGGATATTGCATTCTATTTTTACCCGCTGCATCAGACAGTTCAAAAAATACCGGTATTGCCCGTAATTTTCGTTATTCCGGAAATAAGGACGGAACGAGGATTCGGCTTCCATCAGATCATCTTTCTGATTTTCCGTGATCTGCCCATGGAAAACTGCCATTTCCAGTTCTTTTTCAAAATGCTCTGAAAAATACACATTGAAATTGGCATGAACCAGTTCTTTGGATGCGGATTCCTGAAGTTCCTTCATTTCATCCGATCCGGTAAGCCATCTTGCCAGGCCGAAATTATCAGCCCAGTAACTTTCGATACTGTCATTTTGGATATGCCAGACCACATCATCAGGGTCAAGCTTCTCGGACAGCAAATGGCGCAAAACGATCCGCCACGGTTCACAGTATAAGATCCGGTTCAGACCCAGGTCACAGATCGGGATGCCGTTCTCATCAAAAATCAGATAATACGTCTGATACCAGTTATTCGGGAGCTGCTCTTCCAGCCGGTTCACTTCCGTCTGCAGCATATTGTAAATATTCGTCAGCGCATGAGACAGGACAACCAGGGTTGAAGGAGCTGATAATTGATCATCGGATAGATCATCGTTGAGCTGACGAATGATTTTCAAAACGTTCATTCTGGTTTCCGCGGCAGTTTCCTTCTTCTGGTCGGAAAGAGAATCATTTTCCAGACCGGTCATATGGATCCATCTTTCCATCAGTTCAAGACGCTCGTAAAATGCCCGGATAACATTGTTCAGTCCCCCATTCTTCAGCTTTTGATTGGGGCCTACCGAATCGCGCCACAGATCCTGCGAATATTGCTTGAGACTGTCTTCGGAAAAATCTTTATACTGTTTGATATATTCTTTCAGGAAGGAGGAAATATCATTTTCTTTTTCGTGATTTTTCTGCTGGATCAGGGAAAGCATTTCGTACATTCTGCTTGTCGGGCCGAACTCTTTCCGGAGAAACTCGGAAAGAGTTCGGTTATTTATCATATTTGCCGGGGATTTCATCAGCATTTTTGCCTGTTCCGAAAGCGCATTCTCCTGTTTTTCCTTTGACCTGATTTCCATAAAGATGTTCAGGACCTCATCGGAAAAACCGCCCGGAATGGTTACGGTCATGTCAGAGAGCTCTTCGACCAGTTTCCTGATATTTCCCGAAATTTTCCTGTCCGGGAAAATATCCAGACCAGCTGTTTTGGCAGCCAGGTCATTCATCTGGTAATCAGTGAATCCGGTTTCATTATCCGGTCGGAACAGCCCGCGGATGACGACCGCAAGCATGATGACCTGATCTTCTTTCCGGTTATTTCGTTTCTCAATAATGTTGTAAAGGCTTTGGAACTCAGCACCCGTGTACATAGCCGGGAATGATTTAATGTCACATCCGGCAGTGACAAGTTCGCAGAAATCGGAATAGTCAGGCTGATCATCCAATGATGCCAGCGCCCGTGCCATAAGTACCGCGTTATCAAGATTTCTTTCCGCGATCAGCTTATAAATCAGGCTGTAGAATAATTCGTGGTTGGCAGCCGGTACAGGATCAATATTGTTCTCATAAAGATACATTGCCATTTGGGAAGAAGACAGATCCGTGAGATCCGCGTCCGCCGCGATATCAGGTTCGGATCCGATCAGAGATAAGAGAATTTTACGTTCAATATCTTCGTCAAGATTTTCGTCCGTCTTCTGAGGAATATCCGTATTTTCCGGATCCTTTTTACCCGGTTCATTGTCGATTTTGGTGTCATTTCCATCGGAAGGTCCCGCCGGGGGAATCAATACATCTGACCCATTCCCGGGAGTTGTTCCATCCTGCTCAGGAAGAATAAATATGGATTTTCTCAGGCCCCGCATCACCTTCCCTGAATAATAATCTGTATCCTCCAGCGACTCATAGATGGGATCCCATTCTTCGGATTCTGTATCATGGATTTGCAAAAGGGATAGAAATGCGGAATAATTATCCGCCAGCTTTCCCATCTCTTCCGATATTATCCGCGTTTCACACAAATCGTCTAATAATTTACCTGCTTCTTCCTGATATTTTTTCAATTCGGCTGAAAATTCGGGATCTTTCGAACCAACGGATAAAAATTTTTGAAAAATATCTTCGATTTCACTGACCTTTTGCCAGTGCTCAGATTCCCGGGCATCCTTCGAAAAAAAATCATTATCCTTCATAAACCTCTGTTGTTCCTTTCCGGCATTGCTTATTACGGCTGTACTATCTTTCAATTATAGCTGATTTTTTGAATAAAAATTTATGGCTTTCGTTTTTGGTTTAATATCATCGTTAATAAAGTGTCACTTCCCCTGCGGACATACGGATCGATTTTGATTATTCTTAAACCGGTGAGCGCGCTCTTTCTGCCTGCACGGCTCCCGGTTTTTTACCGGGATCCTTTTTGATCCGACGGCAGATCCGCGTATACACAGAGCTGAAAGCGTATAAAAGTGAGTCCCGATTCATCAATATGACTTGAATAAGGCCCGGCCGCAAACTGCCGGCTGACGACTGATGATGAAATTCAAACCATATGACTGCCATATAAAATCTGATCCGGTCAGATTTTTCAATAACAGCTGCCTTTTTCCCGGTAATACCATGCGGGGTTTATGAAGCATTGACCGCTGCGGCGGAGGTTATGGATGAAGGTTACCTCCGAAAAATCTGGAATATTTTTTCATTTTATGGTAAAGTTAACTAATTCCGCATGAGGAGAGGTCTATGTTCAGCAAGTATTTTATCCTGAATGAGCAAAGTCTTTCAATAATCGAACAGTTCGGCGAGCACATGCCCGGCGGCTTCTTTATTTACAGGGCCGATGAGGGCGAAGAATTATTATACGCCAATACGGCTGTATGCCATATCTTCGGATGCGAGAGCCTGGAAGAGTTCAGGGATTTTACCGGCTTTACATTCCGGGGCATGATCCATCCGGACGATTACGAAAGGATCTCCTCCTCGATCAAAAAGCAGGTCAATGAGAGCCGGTCCGACCTGGATCATGTGGAATACCGGATCATCCGCAAGGACGGTGAGACCCGATGGATCGATGATTACGGCCATTATGTGGAATCAGAGGTCTACAAAGGCCTTTATTACGTATTCGTCTCGGATATTACCGACAGCCACCGGCAGGCGGAATCCGATAAAGCTATGCGCATAGCCGTCATTGAAGCCCTTACCCGGGTCTATGACTCGGTCTGGCTCATCAACGATATGGAGACACAGCACTTTGAACTGTTCCGCATCGACAAACAGACGGAGCATCTCCTGCCCGCCCACACAGCCGTATCGATCACCCGGTTCTCCGACGCTTTTGCCTTTTACTCGAACCTGATCCTGGAAGAGGACCGGCAGCAGTTTCTGGATGCCGTCACACCGGAAAACATCATTAAAAACACGGCAGAGAAGCTGATCTACTCCATCCCCTTCCGCCGGGTCTTCGAGGATGGGATACGATACTACCGGCTGGAATTCGCCCGGCTGGAGCTGAAAAACGGGAAAACCGGGATCGTGGCCGGCTTCAAGAACGTGGATGAAGAAGTGAGGAAGGAACTGCAGATCCAGCATTCCCTCAGCCTGCGCGCCGCGGTCATTGAAGCCCTTACCCGGGTCTATGACTCGGTGTGGATCATCAAGGATATGGAGACACAGCGCTTCGAGCTGTACCGCATCGACGAGGACCTGGTCCATGTCATGCCTGCCCGGACTGCCATGAAGATCACACGGTTTTCCGACGCGTTCGCCTTTTACTCGAACCTGATCCTGGAGGAAGACCGTCAGACGTTTCTGGACGCGGTCACACCGGAAAACATTATCAAAAACACGGCGGATAAGCTGATCTACTCCGTTCCCTTCCGCCGGGTTTTCGAGACCGGGATACGGTACTACCGGGTGGAATTCGCCATACTGGATATGGAAAACGGAGAGACAGAGATCGTGTGCGGCTTCAAGGACGTGGATGATGAAGTGCGGAAAGACCAGCAGATCCATCAGGCGCTCCGGGAAGCCATTGACGCCGCCAACGCGTCAAACAAAGCAAAAAGCGACTTCCTCTCCAGCATGAGCCACGATATGCGCACGCCCATGAACGGGATCATCGGCATGACCGCCATCGCCGCCAATCACCTGGATGACCGGGAGCGGGTCGCGGACTGCCTGCGGAAGATCACGGAATCCTCAAACCATCTCCTCTCGCTGATCAATGATGTCCTGGACATGAATAAG
The DNA here is from genome assembly GCA_036723985.1 of Flexilinea sp. Taxonomy (GTDB): domain Bacteria; phylum Chloroflexota; class Anaerolineae; order Anaerolineales; family Anaerolineaceae; genus Flexilinea. The sequence continues at coordinate 1,899 of DAIMGK010000224.1, read as the reverse complement.
ATCGAGTCCGGGAAGATCGAACTGCAGGAGGAAGAGTTCTGTCTGGCAGACCTCATCGATGAGATGCTGACCATGACGCGGCCTCAGATCCAGGCGCATGAACACAACTTCCGGGTCAATATCGTCAATGTGGAGCACGAACAGGTCATCGGCGACCATCGGCGCCTGCTGCAGGTTTTCGTCAATATCATGAGCAACGCCATCAAATACACGCCGAACGGAGGGAAAATTTCCCTCAGCGTCAGGGAGAATCCCACTCGGAAGCATGGCCACGGCTATTACCAGTTTATCTTTGAAGATAACGGCTTCGGAATGACGGAAGAGTTTCAGAAGCACCTGTTCGAGCCCTTCGCCCGCGCGAATGACAAGCAGAACGCCGGCATTCAGGGAACAGGACTCGGTATGGCGATCACCCGGAACATCGTCCGCATGATGGGCGGTGATATCGCTGTAGACAGCGTCTATGGGGAAGGCTCCAGATTCACGGTCAATGTCTATCTGAAGATCCAGAACAAAGAAGATATCAACTATGACAATTTCGTCGATCTCCGTGTCCTGATAGCGGATGACGACCCGGTCTGCTGCGAATCCACCTGTGCGCTCCTCAATGATATGGGGATGAACAGCGAATGGGTTCTCTCCGGCAAAGCGGCGGTGGACCGGGCGAAAACGAGACAGGAACAGAACCGGGACTTTTTCGCTTATATGATCGACTGGAAACTGCCGGATATGGGCGGAATCGAAACCGTCCGGGAGATCCGGAAGCTGGTGGGCGACGAGCCGCCCATCATCATCTTCTCCGCGTATATCTGGACGGAGATCGAGCAGGAAGCCAGGGAAGCCGGTGCGAATTTATTCATCAGCAAGCCGCTGTTCCGCACGAAACTGGCCGCCCTTTTCAACACCCTGACCAGCGGCCAGTCCGCTGAAGCCGGAGAGGACGATTCCCTGCTGAAGCTGGAGGAAATGGATCTCTCCGGCCGCCATATCCTTCTGGCGGAAGATCAGGAGATCAACGCGGAGATCGCCATGGACTTTCTGGAAATGACCGGCGCCGGAGTGGATTGGGCGCAGGATGGGGAACAGGCGGTAAAAATGCTGGCCGATTCTCCCGACGGGTATTATTCCCTGATCCTCATGGATATCCGGATGCCGAACATGAATGGCTATGAAGCGGCAAAGACGATCCGGGCAATGGACCGGCAGTACGCGAAAAATGTACCCATCGTTGCCATGTCCGCGAACGCCTTTACGGAAGATGTCCTGAACAGTAAAAAAGCCGGGATGAACGAACACATCACAAAACCCATCGACATCGATGCCTTGATCCGGGTACTCAGTACCTATGTGAAATAAGCTCCGCCCTCTGAGTCGCGCCAGATGAGTCAACGGGGACGGTTTTCGCTGACTCGCATCGTCTCTTTTACATCAAAAATGAAAGGAAAGCCAATCGTGAGTCAAGTGCGAGTCAGCAGAACTGTCTCCATTGACTCAGACCCAGCCAGCAGGCGAAAGAGAAAACGCTGCTGTACAAGTGGTTTTTCGTGGACTGAGTCAGCATGGACCTGCACTGTACGAGGTGCGGACTTCGTCCGGTCAGATTCGGGACAGGAGCTGCGCCCCCCCATATCCCCGATATAAGAAGGTATCAGGCTCTTTATCAGACTCACACGCTTTCGCGGCGGTCACCTTTTTTTGTTCGTCTTCTCCTGTTGGAATATTCCGCTTCTGTGAATGAAAGTTGTCCCATATTTACCGTCCTTTCGCCCTTTAATAAAACTTCCGGACAGCTTTCGTGTATTGTTTTCAGATCAGGTCTGCATTTCCTTCGTTATAATTATTGACAAAACACGAATTATTCGAATTTATATGACGGTTACGCGTCTGCGCGGAACTGTC
>DAIMGK010000223.1:6167-7894 GCA_036723985.1 Flexilinea sp. | reverse complement strand
AAACAACACCGGCAACAAATATCACCAATGACAGACAAAGTAAAAATTCGAACATGGCTTCTGTGGTTTATTCCTCCCGCAATTCATATTTCTTCTGCTTGTTTAGCCTGATCTTCTTATCAGATACAGCATATGCGATGCCTTCCGCCAGACGTATTTTCAGGTTTGGTCCGAGCCGCTGATAACCGAAGGTGCGGGCGGTCCGCACAAGCAGATCATCTTCATTCAAAGGCCCGTTATCCAATAATGTCCGTACCACTGCATTGCGCATCTCCGGTAACGGCAGTTCGTCCGGACTGCGCTTGGTTTCTTCATGATAGCGGAATCCGGTAAAAACTTTCGGATCAATATCAGATGCCCAGCAATACTGAATACCTTTTACTTTCGTCGTTTTTATCTTTGCAGCTTTCACTGCTTTTTCCGTTGCCTCAGCGACTTTTTCACTGTTCTTCACACCGAATGAGGATCGCACCTTTTCCAGCAGCAGATCCCGCTCGATTACCTTTTCTCCTTCAACGATCAATATAGCCCGGCGCATGATCTCGTCTTTATTCGATGGCTTACAGTATTCCATCCAGCCTATCGCTGTATCTGGGCAGACTGTCGGAATGTAGAGTGTCCCCTTGTAGGGTTCCTCAGAAGGCTCCGTCCCGGATGTAAATACCACAGGATCTGCCGCATCATCCGCTGTGGTCATTTTTTCAAAAATTATCTCCTTTTCCGGCAAATTATGATCGATTGCCGAATCAGATTCCTGAAATGATCCGTTCTGCGTTTCCGGGAAATCGGATGTCAGAGATACTTCCTGCCCAACCGACTCCGACTGAAGAACCGGATCCTTAAAGTCTGTCCACCAGGCATCACGGCCCTTGCAGACTTTTCCACCGCCTTCCTTGAAAGTGAATTTCACACCGATTTCCTGACAGCGCCGGACTAACGGCTGAAGTTCCTGCCCTCCGATGATCCATAGTAATCCGCCAAGATCCCGCTTGTCAATTATTTCCACACCGGCCTGCTGAAGCAGATCCATAAGCGTGATATTATCGGACACTGGTTCAGGAACCGATTCAGGCTCCGGAACAGGAGGCAGTTCATGTTCAGAAACAGGTTCCTCTAATGGATATTCTGTTTCCGATGTATTCGCTGGTGTTTCAATATCCTGTACCGGTCCTGCGTCTTCATCCTGTTTATCCTGTGTTTCCAGTTCTTCCCGGATCACACCTGCCACTGGTTCCGTCAGGGGAACAGGTTCTTCAATCTCCAAGGGTTTACTGTCCGCCTGCTGTGTTTGGGCGGTGTTTTCTTCAATCAGTTCCGGTTCATAATCAGCGTCATCCATTTCAGCTTCGATCTCATCAGCCTGCTGTGTCAGTTCCGCTTCCAATGCCTTATCATCTTCCGCGGACAACTCTTTCACCTGATCCGGAGCGGAATGCTGTGCGGATTCCTGTTCCGCCAGCGATCTCATTGAACCGAGTTTTTCAAGCAGATGATCCAGAACATCTTCCTGATCCTCCCACCAGTCAATAGCCCAGATCCGATAAAGTTCCCAGCCGAATCTTCCTTCCAGAAGACTTTTTTGTCCAATCTCCCGGTCACGGGTATTCTTTGTCTGTTTATATGTATCCCCATCCAGGAGTATTCCGAGCAGATATTGGGATGGATCAAAAGGATTCAAGATACCGATATCGATATGGAAATCCGAAGTACCGATATCCGGGACACAG
>DAIMGK010000223.1:3448-6157 GCA_036723985.1 Flexilinea sp. | reverse complement strand
GCCAAAACAGAACTGATACGCTGTACGATGCCGGATCTGAATCTGTCGTTTGGCTCTCTCCCATCATCTACCTGCATAGTATCCAGCTGCTCGGCAAACTCCAGAAAATCGTGGAACGCCCTGGCTCCTGCCGGAGTCGCATCACCGATCTTGATGTCACTGGACCGCAGTCCCGTAAAGATCAGCATCTCTCGAACCGCGCGGGAAAATGCCACATTCAGGCGTTTACCGCCGCCTTCTTTGTTGATTGGGCCAAAATTCTGCAGAACATGCCCCTTTTCATCGGGACCAAAGGTAATAGAGAAGATCACCGTATCCCATTCATCTCCCTGGACCCGTTCCAACGCTTTGATCTCCACCTTGGTTTTCTTGTCGAGTTCCATATGAACCCAGTTATTCAGTCCCGGATCCTGTATACACTGCTTTTGGAGAAGGTCATCAATGTAATCGCGTTGTTTTTCATTGAAGGCAATGATACCGATCGTCCCTTTCTCCGGATTTTTATTAGCTTTATAACGTCTGATGATCTCTTTTACGATAGCCTTTGCCTCATTCTCGTTGATGCTCTTTTTATAATTGCTTTCTACCCATATACGTTTGACGCGCTGTGAGCGGTCATCTACCGACGGGAAAGTAAACATTTCATTATGATAAAAATTACGGTTGCTGAAAGCAATCAGGCTCTCGTGGGAACTCCGGTAATGCCATTTCAGGTAACGGGATGGTATACCGATCGCCAAAGCATCATCCAGAATGCTGTCCAGATCATCCAGTTCTGAGGACTGGATCCTTTGCCCCCCTCCGAAGAAATTAGTAGGCGGCATCTGTTCCGGATCCCCAACAATGACCGCATCTTTTCCCCTGGCAAGCGCGCCAATAGCACGGCTGGTCGAAATCTGAGATGCTTCGTCGAATACGACCAGGTCGAACAGATCATTTTTCTGCGGGAGGTATTGAGCGACTGTCTCCGGACTCATCAGCATGCAGGGACAAATACGGTAAAGGATATCAGGGATCTGCTCAAACAACTGACGGAGAGCAACCCCTCGTCCACGGCTTTTGATCGCTTTGCGGAGGATCGTCATCTGTTTGGCAATTGAAGGCGATTCCCTGTCGAAAGGAAGATTATATGCCAGACGATGGAATAATTCCCGTCTGCTCTTCTCCTGAAGATCGTCATCCAGACGCTTATACTGCTCAATTGACGTATTGAACGTTTCTCCTGTGAAAGTCGTCAACAGATCATCATGATAGATGATTTCGTTGATCAGGGCATAATACAAACCTTTTCGATAAGCAGTTTTCAGCGTATCAGGATCATCCATACCCTCTTCACAAGCCTGTACGACCGGCGCCAGCCCCGCTTTGATGCAGGCCTGTTTATATTGGTTATACAGCGCCAGCTTCTTAATTCCGGAACGATTTTCAAGAATACGGTCACAAAAATTGATTTCATCCTGAATGGAAGCTGTCTGTGCCTTCTCCTGAGAACGCTCGAGATATGAACTGAGCCTGGTTCTCAAACTTTGCAGTTCCCGCCAGCTTTCCCGGAAAGCAGCGAAGATTTCAGCCGCTTTCGTTGTATTGCGCAGAGAATGGATCGACTTACCACCTGTCAGATTTGCTTCCCTCTGCTGGTAGGATGCGGCACTTGCATAAGCCTGTTGAAAAGCAGCCGGATTGTTATACTGACTGATCAGGTCCTGTGTTTCTTTCGAAAGCGAATTCCATATCTTTTCAAGATTCGATTCGTCAGCCTGAAATGCTTCAATTTCGCGAAGCAGACCCGGAACTTCCGATTCCGCTAACTGACGGTGCGCGTATGATTCCAGTTCATTCATGACCTGATTTACAGCATTTTTTCGTAAAAACAGTATTTTCTTTTGTGCGGCAGCCAGTTTTTCCCGAAAAACAGCCGGCTTCCGGCGCAGGAAATCAGAAGACCACAGTTTCTCCAGTTCACTCCGTTTTTTCTTTAAGGTTTCAGCTTCGGCGAAGTATTTCTGAGCGCCATCCACATCGATCCTTGAAATATCCGGAATGTCAGATTTTGTTTCTGCCAGTTCATGAATACCGGCGAGCCGCTGTTCGAGCATACTCAGATCTGTGAAATTCTGCGGAACTGACAACCCCAGGAGCTCCGCAGCCGCTTTTGCCTTTTCCAGGATGGCAAGAAGCACAGACCGGAAGTCTTCAGTCCGGTGACTGATCTGACTGCGAACCTCTCCGTTGTAAATGGAAAGGCCAATTTCATCAAGGAGAGAAAGGGCGTCATCATCCAGACCTCGTTTTGAAGCCAGCAGCTGCTCGATCAGAGGTATATGACTTTGCAGATCAGCAGCAGTCAATTTGGCAGCATCTTCTTTTTTGAAGCTGAGATATGCTGCATCATCTTCTTCCCTGCAATACATATCGATCAATTCGCGAAGGCTGTAACCACAGTTTTGTTTCCTGTGCAGATGATCCGCATAGACATCCAGTTTCTCCCGACGGGATTCAGCCTTCTCTCTTGCATTTCGGAACGGATTCAGCGGATTGTTGAGAAAAGCTTTTTTCCCCATGGTCTTGTCCATCTGTTCCAAAATGGCTGTCTTTTCCGAATCCGCATGCAGTGCCAGACAAAAATCCTCGATCCCGAGATCATGATGCAGACGATCCCGGACCACATTCAGCGCTGTAGCTTTTTCCGCAACGAACAGAACAGTTTTA
>DAIMGK010000223.1:0-3438 GCA_036723985.1 Flexilinea sp. | reverse complement strand
GATCATGCCGGTAATGGTTTGTGACTTACCGGTCCCCGGAGGGCCGTGCAAAACAAAAGTATTGCCGCGTCCTGCCAGATCGATAGCTTCCAGCTGCGTGGCATCGACCGGAAGTGTAACAAAGGTCGTGTAATCATCAGCGACTTCCGGTTCTGCATTGACATCCCAATCGACCCGCTGCATCACCAGAGACCGTACCGCTTTGTTGTTCATCAGCATTTCGGGGGCGGTATGGATATCGTTCCACATCGCGATCTTGGAGATATCGAAGATCCCGATAGCAGCGGTTTCGACCACATCCCAATAAGGAAGTTCACGAACCGCGCCTTTAACGATGGCAAAGATCTTCGGCACATCCAACCCATGTTCATCCTGCGGCAGCGGTTCAAGTCCGCTGATACCAAGTTCAAACCGCTGACGGAGCAGTTCCAGCAAGGTGACATTGAAATGCGGATCTTCAAAACGTCGGCGCAGATTATATCCGACGCCTCCAGGTTTCATCTCAATCTCGACGGGTGCAAGGATCAACGGAGCATATAATGGTGTCTTCTCTTCCGCATCCGGATCAAACCATCTCAACATACCAAGCACGAGATACAACGAGTTGATACCGTATTCCTTCTCACCTTCCTTGGCTTTCCGATAAATTGTTTTGAGGTTTTTATCAAGGTTATTTTCTTTACTGAAACCATATAATCGGTGACTTTTGATTTCAGCACGAAAATGGTCAAGGTCTTCAGTACTAAGATGACCGGATGATATACCTTCGTAAGAAGGTATTAATTCCTTTCCATCCTCACCTTTTATGGAAATCTGTTGGATTGAGAATACCTCTCCATCAGCAAGAGAATCTTCAAGTTCTCCGATATAACTTGAAATGAGCGGAATTATACTTGAATTTTGTGGCAGATTCAGCAATTTATTTTTTCCACTGAGATCCAGCAATTTGCTTTCCCATAATTCGATTTTATTTTTAGGACCGCTGGCTTTTTCCGGACCTGTTGGAACAACTTCAGCAAAAGTAATGGGGGTCGGAGCGGATGTAAGATCATTGTCATCAAGATCATTGCCAATGATCATAGTTCCAGTACCTGCACGTGCATCCATTGGCTTGATGCCCAATTTTTTTCTCACCGAGAAAACGTCAATTCCACATTCGAATTTGCCGGTTGTAATGGTTTTCTCGAGTGTGCTTCTTGCTTCAGCTTCGGCCTCTTCAAATTGTATTTTTTTCTTGTTCGAACACATCCTTGTGCATTCAACAAAAGTCAGATTCGGATCCTTAAGCAGAACATTTCCATTTTTGATGATTGGATCGCCTATCTCAGGTTGTGCTAATCTTACTCCAGCGAAAATATGGCCTTCTACTTCAACAAGAACGGGCGCTAAACCAATTGATTCAATTAGGGAAGCATAGAGCATAGTCATTTCCATACAGTTTCCCAGACGTTCATCCATTACTTTTTCAATCGTTCGGATGCGCTGAGCTTGTCCGAAACCTGCAGGTGCTACGAGATAATTGATATTCTTCTTCTGTATTGCAGCAAAACATGCTGCGGCAAAATCTCTGACTTTATTTCTATCTCCGGAAAAATACTGATCGAGTTCTGAAGACTCTCGATTCATTTTCAGCCATTCAACAGCATAATTTTGCAATTCCGGAAGGGATGGATGATTTGGCATAATAAAAGCAGCCAGATATTGCTCATAACCATGCCCTGCAGATTCATCATATGTCAGTACATCCATTACCCAATTGATTGGCGCGCAAACCAGCTCACCTGTGGCAATGGAAATCAATTCCATTTTAAAATTTACTTTGATTGCCTCAGTGATATATTTCAATTCCTGCCCATGAACAGTCAGAAAGATCGGAAAATCCTGTGGATATTTTGTGGGAACCGGAGGAATTTCCTGTTCAAATGGTTCAAATATTGGGCTATCAGTTGTAACACGGATTTTCAGCCCTTCGATGGGATCAAGGGTTTTGTTTACGATTCTCACATTTCGGATAGCCGGAACATCGTTTTTATACAAGGCATAGTTGAAAATATCCGCATTATTAACTGCTAAATAGATGGTATCCGATTCCGATTCCGTCCGGTCATTGAAATTATTTTGTGTCTGAGCTGAATTGGAAAAATCCGGATTTTCCTCCGAAACATTTTCTTCATCCGGGAAAATCGGTTTGATTTCTGAGATCGTCTTAAAATCATTTTTCTCGATTATGAAATTTTCGGAAAACGGATTAACAACAATTGCAAACAGATCCTCGATACTCAGCGCCATATGCATAGCGTGCAGAAAAGATAATTTTGCAATCGGAGCTTCATCATTTTTTGTAAGTCTTCCAAAATCAGATTCATTTGTAAAAACTGCAAGGAACACTTTTCCATCCAGTTCAAGCACAGGCGGAACAATATGGGTGCCATCCTGAAAGCGTTCTAACTCTTCACCTTCCAGTGAATTCTGATCTTTTCCTTCCTGTTTTAGTTTTTCCAGTATTTTCTGAGCTTCATCTGTCAAATGCATCTTCAAAGGAAAGGACACAGTACTGCTGCGCAGCACAATCATGACAATATTGAAATTTTCTTCACTGGGGTTTTTCCGAAATTCTGTCAGGGCAGACTTTAATGCGGTACCATTTTCAAAATCTTCCTTTTGAAATCCCTCTGTGTCAAAATCTGCCACACAAATGGTCGTCTTATCTTCAAGATCCATCGTATGGAAAGATATCGTATCTCCCTTCACAGGACCGAAATTCTGCCGGGGCTTTTTCAGTAATGTGCCGATCAGGAAATGGTCTCCCAAATCACTCATCTGAACTGGCAAGTCTTCGGATTTCAGTCCGTTTTTCATAAACCGAACCGAAATTTTGTCCGGATGATAAAGATCCCTGCAGGAATCCAGAAATGGGAATTGCCTGCTTTTTTCTATATTTTCGGAGACGTCATATTTTTTCAGTGCGTCAATTCTCGGCTGATATTTGCTATACAGTTTTGGATCAAGATCAGTGTAAGTGACAAAATCAACATTTTCAACATCGGAAATTGGAATGGAGATCCTTCTGCCTGTCCATGGTGCTTTGAAATAGAAATACTTTCTGCCCATTTTCCCGGTGCCGAGTATTTCCAGCATCAAACCTTTCTTTGGATCAATATAACCATATGTTACGGCATGAGTAGAATCTCCGGCTTCCGGACAATCTTTTGTTAATTCACGAAGCGACTCATTAAATTTGAATGCACATATCTGATGATAAATAGCCCTGAATCCTGTATCTTTGTATAACATAACGCCTCCCGCATGCTGAAGCAAAATAAAAATTATCGGCAATCAACACAAAACCGTATTTTACGTATATATAAGTATATCCTGAAAGGAAAAAAGCTGTTTCTGCCATTTTTCCTTAGTATTTTGAATTATGTAATGTTTTCA
>DAIMGK010000222.1:0-7895 GCA_036723985.1 Flexilinea sp. | reverse complement strand
GGGCGGGCGGGAAAATGATGGCGCGGGAATACAGCTTTCCCCGCGGGAATTTGCGCTTGATCTTATGAAAATATTTGCCGGCCTCGATCTGATCTTTCAATAAATAGGCGGTATAGTCTTCGCCGCTTTTGAAAAGGTTCATAAACCGGTTCTGTGTCTTCAGCGCGGAACGGAAGAACCAGTCGGCGTTATCTTCGGCGTCTGCCAGCTTTTCGATCTTCTTCTCTTTTTCCGGACCGTCTTCCAGGACTTCCTTCTGTATTTCGATGTGTGTATGGAGGTTCTTCAGGCGGATGCCGCTTTCCTTGGTGATGCGGTCGAGGATATCCAGGGCGAACTGCTGTTCTTCACCGTTTCCTTTATTGATGATGAACCAGACTTCCGCCCAGCCGGTAAGACGGCCGGCGGACCGCTGCCAGTTTTTGATCAGAGCGGGGAGCTTCGGGTCCTCGGCATGGGAGGAAAGGAAGGCGGTACGGTCGGCGTCATAGGTTTTGGCGGTCCGGACAAGGTAATCATCGACCTGACCGTAGTCGACCGTGAGCGGCGTAAGGCCTTCAGCGGGTTGACTCGCAATAATTGGTTTAAAGATAAACTTCGCAGCCTCGGCGCTCATTTTTTCCTCCTTTCCTGAATCACCGGGGAACGTTCTCTCCGGCTCTTGATCCTTTTGACCACTGACCACCGGCCACTGATCACTTTTAGTAATAGTTTACATCTCGAATTTAATTAAATCAACCGACAATGTTGAGGGTTGACAAAACGTAAAAAATGTGGTAAAGATCGGGGGCAATCAAGTGTGGGATGAGCTCGGGATGACCGAGACTGATCCTATGAGAACACTGTACCATGACCGTGAAACTGCCCCAAAGGCGCGCGGAACTGTCACCGCTTCAATTGATCCGGAATAGTCCGGGGAGCGTGAGTCCGACTCAGAGGATCGTTCACTGTCCAACAGTTCCGATAGCGTGGAAAATACCGGACCTGAATTTCCGACCCGGATGAAAGGTCCGCTTCCGAACGAGAGTGAGTTCCCTCAGGGTACAGTTCCCGTGTGCGGGAGCAGTTTACCGATGTGACAAATGTCATTACACAATGATGCGGAAAGAAGCATAAATCACGAATAGAATTGAAATCAGGTTTGTAAGATAGAATCCGGACCGGAAATATAATGGACGATCTGCGGATCTAATACTGTCAAAGCCGGACTGCGGTAAAGGTTTTACAAAAAGAATGGCCTGTATAGCGAAATACGCGGTCTTACGGTGCTGGGTTTTATCCCGGGAATGCGGGGGAGGTCAGGTCAAAGAAAAAGTGGGGACAGTTCCCTCCGGCTCAATTCTGAGCCTGCGGAAACCGTCCCCGGGAATGCGGAAACCGTCTCCGGGCTGCGGAAACCGTCCCCAAGCTGCGGAAACGGGCCCCGGGTGATCCGGTCTGAAATTGAGTCTGCATTGCCCGTTCAAACTATACGAAAAGAGAACGATCATGGGATTTTTTGAATATTTATCTATTTCAATGGCGAAAATATATATGAACAACGCATTGGATCCGGGCGAAATGGAGGAAATTTCTTCCGCCGGAATTATTGAATACAGGGATATCCCTTACGAAAACCGCTCCGGGAAAAAACTGGCGATGGACATATACGAACCGGCGGTCACGGTAAAAACCGATCTGCCTGTGATCATCTATATCCATGGCGGCGGACTGATCGTTGGGGACAAGAATCTTTCCGCAGGGTTTTGCAGACAGCTTGCCCGCAGGGGATATCTTGTCTGTTCCCTGGAATACAGGCTCGTTCCCGAGGTGCTTGTCTATGAACAGCTGGATGATGTCTGCGCGGGAATGGACTTCGCGGGCAGAAAACTTGTGGAGTTCGATGTGGATTTTACGAGGATATATGCCGTAGCCGAAAGCGCGGGAGCTTTCCTGGCTGTCTATGCCGCTGCCATGAAGAGATCCAAATCGTTACAGGAGGCCATCGGCTATCAGCCGTCCCGTATGCGGTTCAAAGCCATGGCGCTTATCAGCGGAATGTTTTACACCGCAAGAAAGGATAAAACCGGGATATTCTTATCGAAATCTTTTTACGGAAATGATGAACGCAGCAAAAAGATGTCAGCGTTCAAAAATCCCGAACATCCGGAGATCATTAACAACCTTCCGCCCTGTTACCTCGTCACCAGCAAAGCTGATATGCTGGAGAGTTATACACTGGATCTCGCGGGCGAACTGGAAAGGAAAGGAATTGAACATAAACTCAGGCAGATGGGGAATGATCAGAAACTGATCCACGCGTTCCCTGTCCTGCGTCCGGATTTGCCTGAGAGTGAATTCGTGATCGACGAGATCGTTCAATGGTTTCATGCCCATGAAAGGAGAACCTGAGAAAAAATCCTGCGTTAGCCTGCAGCGGGGACGACTCTCCCGAGGCAAATGCCGAGGAGCGGAGCTCCTGCTCTGAATCGAATGAGCGAAGCTCACACCTTACAAAGCAGGGTTCTCAAGCCTTCGGAAAACCACACCGGTCGAATTTTGCCGGTCGTATGAACGGGGACGGTTCTCCCGAGGCGAATGCCGAAGGGAACCGTCATCAAGCCTTCGGAAAGGTAAGCCTGTCGTATTATGCCGGATGTAAGTGTGAAGTCAGAATGGGAACGACAGGTATACCTGGATCAGCCGACGAGGAGCCCCAACTCCGTAGGGTACAAGCTTCGCTTGTTTTGGATTCGGAGTTGGAGCTGCGCCTCTCGGCCTTCGCCTCGGGCGAATCCATCCCCGTCTGGAAAGACGAACCGTCATCACGCTTTCGGATAGTTAAGCCTGGTGCATTATATCGAACGTAAATGTGAAATCAGAATGGGAAAGAAAAGTATACATGGATCAGTCAACGAGGTATCCCAACTCCGTAGGGTACGAGTTTCGCTCGATTTGGATTCGGAGTTGGAGCTGAGCCTCTCGGCGACGGAGCGCCTCGGGCGAATCCGTCCCCGTTTAATTAGTCCCCGTTATTTTTGATCCGACGGATCAATTTCTGCAGCAGCTGATAAACGAGGATCCCTGCGGCGACGCCGATGATATCTTTGATCAAATCGATCAGGTCAAAATGCCTTGTCGGGAGGATGATTTTTATCGTTTCGTCGATCAGTCCGATCAGCGAGCCCACCCACAGTGATTTTTTCCAGCCGAGCCAGAGACATAAAGTGAATCCCAGCGCGAAATATTCAGGCAAATGGGCATTGCTGCGGACATCGGAACTGCCCATGACAATTCCAAGTTTATTCGCAAGCCACGCGCGGAAACCTTCACTCATCCTCATAGTCTGGGAAGGGGTTTGGAAGGTCAGATAAAATATTAACGCTATAACGATCAGCGCCGGTATTTTTCTGTATTTTCCCATATTTTTTCCGATCCTTTCCGCCTGACGTAAACCGGGGCAAGCTTTTGTATTATACCCATATTATTTTATTATCGGAAATAAAGGAAAAAAATGATTAAAGGCAGCTAACCATGGCGGGAGGCTCCTGCCCTGTATATGAGCCGGTCGAAGTCAATGTCTGAATGGGTAATGTTTCGAAATCAAGGTTCCGGGAATGATACGACTCAGCGAATGTCCTGCAGCATAAAATATCCGGTGTGCAGCGAATCAGCGAAAACCTCCCACCTGACTCGTTCTGAATAGTTACAACAAGCAATGCCCGCGAGGCGGGCATTGCTGAGTGAATGTTTGATATTGGTTCGGGTTTATTTGATGACCTTCAGGGCTTTGCGGTCGATGGTCAGGGCGACGAAGATCAGGAAGATCACGCCCTTGATCAGCTGCTGGGTCGCGGAGTCGTAGCCCATCATGACAAGGCCGTTGTTCAAAACGGTGTACATCAGGGTACCAACGACGATATTGGAGAAGCGGACCTTGGCACCGCCGGTGATGGGCAGGCCTCCCAAAACGAGGGAGATCAGGATCTGGGTCTCCAGCTGGTTCCCCGCTGTGGAAGTGATGGAACCGACTTTTATGACATTCACGAAAGCTGCCAGACCGGTCAGCGCGCCTGCCTGAACGAAGACCAGGAATTTCACCAGGTCGGTGCGGACCCCGGAAAAGCGGGCAGCGGTCTCACCGGAGCCGATGGCTTTGATGTCGTTGCCGATGTGGGTAAACTGGAAGTAGAAGTAGCCGAGGAGCAGTACGGCAACGGTGATGCCGATCTTCAGCCCGTCCTGATCCATCGCCTTGATGGCTTTGGACGCGGGAACAGCCGTTTCCGTTGTCATATAAGCGCACACTCCCCGGAACAGGTACATCGTACAAATCGTCACGATGAAGCTCGGCAGTTTGAACTTGACATGGAAGAACCCGTTGATCGCGCCGATAGCGGCACCGGTCGCGATGCCTCCGAGGATCGCCAGCGGGATGCTTTTGAAGGAAAGCATGCTGATGACGATGGAAGCGACGCCCAGCGTTGACCCTTCCGTGAAGTCAATGGAGCCCAGCGTCATGATGAAAAAGACACCGGTAGCCACGATCGCCGGGTAATAAACCTGGGAAAGCAGCAGGCGCATGCGTTTCGGCGTCAGCAGCTTCCCGCCGGTGAGGATGTTCATCACGATAATGATCAAAACCAGACCGATAAAGGGCAGCATCGCCTTGAATTGATCTCCGCTGAAGAAGGCGCGGAGCTTTGACTGTTCATTATTTTTCGTTTTAATATTTTCCATCTTTTCCGCTCCTTACACCATCTTCGCGATCAGGTCGTTTTCATCCAGCTCTTTGCTGCGTAAAAATTCACCGTTGATCTTCCCGTCTTTCATGATGAAGATCCTATCGGACATCCCGAGCAGTTCCGGAATTTCCTCGGAGATCATGATGATGGATTTCCCCTGTTCCTTCAATTCCTGCATGAGGGCATAAATAGCCTGCTTGACTTTCACGTCAATACCGCGGGTCGGGGAGTCCAGCACCAGAATGTCAGAGCCTTTCCCCATCCAGCGCGCCAGGACGACCTTCTGTTTGTTGCCGCCGGAGAGGTCAGAGACAAACTGGTGGACAGAGCTCATCTTTGTCTGCATGTCATCCGCGTGTTTCTGCGCGAATTCCGTCAACTTCTTAGCGCTCAGCAGTTTGTGAACTGCCAGGTCATAAATAGAAGGCAGGACGATGTTGTTGCGGATGGATTCGTTGAGAATGATGGATTCATTATCGCGGTCCTTGGAAGCATAGGCGATAGAATGCCGGATAGCGGTGGGAATGTCATTGATGGCAGTCCCGTCCGCGAGGGTAACGCTGCCTTCGCGGTCCCAGGAGGCTCCGAAAATGGCTTTCCCGACTTCATGCATACCACATTCGGAAAGTCCGCCGAACCCGAGGATCTCACCCCTGTGCAGGTCGAAACTGATGTTATAGATCTGCTTCGGAACGGTCACATTCTTGATGGACAATACCACTTCATCGGAAACCGGTTTCCCGTAATCGGTGCGGTAGTAGGCATTGCCGATCTCACGGCCGACCATCAGGCGTTTCAGGTCGTCTTCCGTGACGTCTTTGGTTTTGACAGTGTCGATGTATTCACCATCCCGGAGGATCGTGACGGTATCGGTGTGCTCCAGAACCTCGCCCAGGTCGTGGCTGATGAAGATCACCGAACGTCCGTCCTCCCTGACAGCGTCCATGATCTTGTAAAGCTCATAACGGCCGTTCTGGGAAAGTGCTGTTGTCGTTTCGTCGACTACAAGGATCTTCGGTTTGAAATAGGTCGCTTTGACGATCTCAACCAGCTTGCGGTCTTCGAAATTATACTGGTCGATCATGGCGGCGGCATTGATGCGTCCGAATCCGTATTCATTCAGCAGCCGCTGGGCTTCTTTGTTCATGGCGGCGGTATTTTTTACAATACCATTCATGAAAGGTTCTTCATGGCCGAGGAAGATGTTTTCCGCCACGGAAAGGCCGGAAAGGGTCCCCATTTCCTGTACAATGATGGCGACGCCCTGGTTGTTGGCTTCCACCTGGTTGCGGGCGTGGAGTTCCTTGCCGTCCAGAATGAATTTACCGCCGCCGATGGTGTAAATACCGCAGAGCATCTGGGAAAAAGTGCTTTTTCCGGATCCGTTTTCACCGATAAGTCCGCGGATCTCCCCCGCGGCAATGGTCAGGGATACATTATCCACGGCATGGGTGATATCAAATTTTTTGTCGATGTTTTCAGCGACCAATAAAGTTTTTTCTGCCATACCGGTCCCCCTTATTTCACCACGCTGCCCTTTGCACCGCGGGCAGTCAGGGAAACGATTACAAGAAGCGCGGCGCCTGTCACGACATTCTGGATGGTGGTCGGGGCACCGAGCGCGATAAAGCCATTGAAGATGAGGGAAATAATGAATTCACCGACGATAATGGCTGTGATCGGCTGACCGTATTTACGGAAGGCAATACCGAAGAAGGTCCCCATCAGCGGCTGGAAGTTGCGGCTCATGGTGCTCATGCCAGTGAGCGCGGTCATCGTGGTACCGTAAGATACGGAAAGGATCGCCATGATGCCGACGAAGAAGTGCAGCAGCATAAAGCCGATCAGCTTATATTTCTTGACGTCGATACCCATGTTCTTCGCGGTGAATTCGTTGGAACCGATGGCGTTGCAGTAGGTGCCGATCTTGGTGTAATTCAGCAGGAAATACATCAGCAGGAATGCCAGCACCGCCAGAATAATGTTGCCCGGCGCTCCGGAGAAGAAGCGCAGATTTTCAGGAAGCGTCTGTTTTTCACCGCCCGCAGCGAAAACCGCCACGGATTCGAAGATCAGCATCAAACCGACAGTAACGATCATGGACGGAACATTCAGTTTATTGTACAGGAAACCGATCAATAAACCGATGAGCGTGCCGCAGCCGAGGCAGCCGATGATGAAGCCGGGATAGCCGAATTGTTTTGAGAGGATCACACCAACGATCGAGGAAAGAACGATGTTGGAGCCGACCGCGAAGTCGAAAAGTCCCATTACCACGATAAAATACAGGCCGCAGCCGCCGACCGCATAGATGATCGATGACTGCAGATAGGCATAAAGGTTCGCCGGAGATCCGAAGTTATTAGGCGTCAGGATCTTGAACACAGCATAAAAAAACAGCAGCATCGCGAACAGCAAAACAAATCCGTAATATCTGCTGCTTTTGAGTTTTTCGATTTTTTGAGCCATGAAGTTTTCCTTATAGGGGTCAGGGGTCAGGGGTCAGGAGCCGGTCAGTCAGAATCGATCTGCAACCTGATACCTGACACCTGATACCTAAAAAATCCCAAAGGAGCGGGCTGCCGCGCCTGGCAGTCCCCCGCTCCTCAGAGAATAAATCAAATCTTATTTCGCGTGGCGGGCCACAACGTCTTCAACAGACAGAGCCGCGCAGGCAGCGGACAGGTCCTCATAGGACATATCGGCCAGAGCCTTGATTTCGTCCGCATAGTACGGGAGTTCGGTACCGGTGAAGTACGCGCCGTAAGCAGCGTAATCTTCGGGGGAAGCAACGAACATGTACGGGAAGATCATTTCGTAGAAGCCTTCATCGCTGACTTCGTAGTTGCCCTTAATGGCATTGTAGACCATCAGGAAAGCGAAGAACGGATCAGCATAGTGGCCGCCGGATTCAACAGCCATGGCGCCGGTTTCCAGTTTGACATCCAGATCGGGCAGGAAGTCAGTGGAAGCAACAGCGATCTTGCCGGTCAGGCCCAGACCTTCGATACCGGCGATAGCGCCCAGGAGGGTATCGCCGCCGCCGCCCGCAACGATGAGGGCGTCGATATCAGGATTGGCCTGAATGATAGCTTCGGCAGTGGCACGGCCGGTATCGGTGGTGGTGCGGCCGTACTGCGGTTCGAGCATGACCATCTGATCATCCGGATG
>DAIMGK010000221.1:312-7900 GCA_036723985.1 Flexilinea sp. | reverse complement strand
GGAAGGTATATGGCGATTTCCTGCTCATCTTCCAATGCTTCTGTCTTTACCGTTTCTTCCCTGATCATTCTATCAAGAGCCTCTTCCAGGAGTATGGTGTTTACCTCAAGAAGCTCTGATCCGGTTTTCATCAGCATCTTCCGGGTGGCGTAACAGTGTCCCTCATCGGCGAGATGATTCAATGTGTACATCAGCCCGCTTCGGAGCCGCTCAAACCTGTCATGCCCGAAACCCATCTTTGAAGCGATTGTATCGGCTGTCTTGAACCCGATGCCCCAGATGTCGTCGGCAAGACGGTAAGGGTTTTCCTGTACGGTCTTGACACTTTCGTTGCCGTAGGTTTTGTAGATTTTCGTCGCGTGGGATGTGCTGACACCATGTCCCTGGAGGAAGATCATGATATTTTTGATTTCCTTCTGATCCGCCCATGATTTCTTTATGCGTTCAACGCGGATTTTCCCGATGCCGGGCACAGTCAGAAGCTTTTCCGGGTCTTCCTCAATAACGTTCAGCGTATCGACACCGAATGTATTGACGATCCTCTTCGCAAAGTTCGGGCCTATGCCTTTTACGAGCCCGCTGCCGAGATACTTCTCAATTCCCAGAACGGTAGCCGGCAGGACTTCTTCAAATGTTTCAACAGAAAACTGCCTGCCGTATTTGGAGTCGACCTTCCAGAAGCCCTGAAGCAGCAGAACCGAGCCGACATTGGTATCCGGCATCGAGCCTACAACTGTCACGAGATCAGTAAAACCTTTCGCGGCGCATTTCAGCACCGTAAATCCGTTCAGGCTGTTCTGGTAAGTAATGCGTTCGACTACGCAGCGAAGTTGCTCCATCTCATGAATTATACCTATTTTGTACGATGGAATCTGAAAGGAGCATGTGATATATGGAGAACGAATTAACGGATTTTCTTAGACGGCTTCCATGGGCCAGCCAGGATCTGCTTCAGAATTATTTCGGAAAAGAAAAAATTGAGAGCCTACTTTGTGAAAGTACACGAAAAATCCAAACAATCATGAGGGCTGACAATAAGATTTATTACTCTTTGAAGCCCGGAAATGAGCGTCTGCTGCCGGGAATTTCACGGCGCGAAATGGTCAGAAAATTCATGGCAGAAACTTACGGCTACGGCATTTTTGATACCGCCGAAAGTCCCTGCTTCAACGCCGATTTCCGTGTTTTTTATCCGGAACAGAACATATGGATCCGCGTCTGGGGCGATATGGGATATATCGCGCCGGAATGTTTGATGATTTTCAATAATCCTCCCGTATTCGGTAACGGGATCCGTGACATCATTCTTACCTGCGAGGGTATCGAGCGTGCGAGGTTCCTGAATGTGCAGGCTGAAATAAACTGGAAAAATGCGCAGGAGGACAGTGTTGAAATCCATCAGACGGAGATTCCCGATTTTTCGCCTCTTGTTCCTGACACATCCAATAAAAAAGATTTGTCTCCGTATGCCCCAGACAAGGAAAACTATCCGAAAATTTCAGACTATTACAAGCAAATATACAACGATACCGGGAAGGAAATCATTTCCATCCAGGAAATACGGAGTCAGGAACTCTGCAGAAAAAGCAGGGATCTCACGCAGCGGGATTATGAACTGATGAGTTTTATCGCCTGCAATCCGTTTCTCCAGCTGCCAGAAATCGCGCTGATCTTCGGCGGCGATTCGTCTGATCGGGATGATGTTCATGCATGCAGGTTGGAATACAGGAGAATAATTGATCTCACCGAAAGAATACCTGAGCTGGCCGGAATCGGCCTGCTGAAGATGTTCCGCAGCGGCCAGATGAAAGAAACCTACGTTCCCTCATGGGAAGGACTGGACCTGATTGCTGCATATCACGGAACGATTCCTCTGTATCTGAAAAAGTACAGCCAGTGGCCGCAGCAGAGTTTTGAAAAGGAGACTTTTAATCAGTTCCGCCGTTGTTTTGACGAAGACTTTCCTTACTTCGACAGCCATTGCTGTTATAAGCGGCGCTGGGAGGAGATCAGGCCAGAGCATCAAAGACTCTGCAGTGAATTCGGAGCCGCGCTGATTTGCGGGGCAAGGTCAAAGAAAGGGATGGAAAGGAAAAATATAAATGTTTACGGTTTGACAACTGTTGCATCCAACCTGAAAATCTTGTCTGTTTCCCGCGGCAGGAAAATCATCAAACAGCTTCATCCCGATGGGAGCTGCACCGTCGAATGGGGACCTGCCGACTCCGGAAAAAAATGGAAGGTTTTCCTTGAAATCGAGAGAAATACGAATCCCATGAAAAAACTGCTCGCGAAAATAGATAAATACAGGAAGTTTATTCCTGCCGCCAAACAGTTCTATAAGGATTTCGACGATATCGCCGTCGTGTTCTTTTTTGATGATACGGGGCCCGAACCTGGACAGGCCCATGAAAAAGGTCTCATGCTGCTTGAGATAATGAAAAGATGCGGCATCAGGGGCTTTGTGGGATTCCGCAGCGACGCATTGCGTCCCCCTTTGAATTGGCTGAATAAACATGGCCGTATCGAAACAAAGACCTGCGGCGGGCTGATGCTCTTCCAGAATATATGGCTGACTACGGATTCCTGGCCGGACAGGAGCAGGAATCCCTTCCCAAGCGAATACATTGTTTGAGATTATTCTAGTTATTTTTACATATTGTCCTTTTTGAGCGTCTCCTATCCGGATGATTTCTGTTGTATCCTCTGGACAGGAGACATCAATGAACAGTGAAAACAAACTTCTGATCAGCAGCGGCGGGGAAAGCGTCGCGCTTGTCCGTGAATGCAGTTCTTTTCTTGATATCGGCAAAGGCTTGCTTGGATCTGCCGAACCTGAGGATACACAGGGGTTATTCGGAGGCGTTCTGCTCAGGATTCCCGGATACAGACAGCGTTTCAGCGGACTGATCAACTCGATCCATATGATAGGGATGAAATACCCGCTTTCCGTTTTCTGGATTTCAGAAGGTCGGGTAACGGAAAAAGTCCTGGCGGAGCCGGGATTTCACATCTATTCACCGTCTTTTCCTTCAACCGCCGTGATCGAACTGCCTGGGCGGGCGATATCCGCTTTTTCCGTTGGCGACGAACTCGCTTTTGAACAGGTAAGAGTATCCGGGGATGTCCTTAGTGGCGGAGAAAAGCCGTGAAAGAAACCAAACCGGTAATAGAGCTGGATTCTCTTCTGGACTGGATCCGGTGCCCGATGAGAATATACTGGAGAAAGAAGAAAACAGGCCCAGTTTTCGATTACGGCAGTCTCCTGAGATTTATGCTGCTGAATACGCTGAAAGCCGAATACAGGGAGGCGGGCTCAGCGCTCCGTCTTGATCCCGCGCGGCAGGCCTCGGATATCTGGGAATATCTTTTGAATCTTCATGATTTCCCAAATCCGGCGTATACGGTCCGGAAGATGATCGAATTCTATTCGCTGCGCACCAGGTGCCTTGAACAGATCAGAAACCGGTATTCCGATTCCACCGGGCTGCTGGATCTTTCTCACTGGTGGGGCATCGGGCTCGTATTCAATCCTGATTATTACCGGCTCCGTGATGAGATCAACGCGTTTCAGCATCTGCTTGGATTTCCCGACTGGGAGACCGTAAAAACATATCTCAGGAAAGCTGAATTCCATCCTTTTACGTTGGCGGACACATTCTGCGATTATATGAGCGGAGTGAATGTTTTTTCTGTGCATAAAATCCCGGAGACAAACATACGGTTCAACGCAAAGGCTTATCTTGATCTTGAAGATATCACGCTTGAGATCCGCTTTGACATTCTGTGGCGCAGGGAAAGAGCATATAAGAAAAATGATATGAATCTGAAACCTGGACTGGTTGCTGAGCAGCTTGTTCCGAATACTGTTTTTACCGGACCGGATCAGGTTCTCTGGGAAAGAATACAGATGCGTGATATCCGCCTTCCTCTTATCGGAGTCATTTACAGGGACGAAAATGGCGATGCATTCCGGCTTGATTCGCTGACTTGTATAACGCTTCCTGTCTCAAGCGGTACTTCATCCTGGAAAGAAACCGGTTTTGCATATGACAGAACCGCTAGGGAACAGATATTGTCGGATCTGAATTGTTTCGGACAGAATTACCTTTACTCCGAGAAACAGAAACTGTTCATCCCCAATAGTTTGATTGTGACCGAATCGTGCGCGTCATGTTCATTTGTAAAAGACTGTCTGGACAAAGAATCCGGCTCTTCTCCCAAATGGGCAGAGGAAGCGGATATGAAAACCGCCGCATTGTTTTCATCATTCTGGACCGACTTTGAAGAAAAGCTGCAGTCCTGTGAAAACAGAACTGATGCCATGGATTGCCTGATAGAAGCCTTCAGGTTTCTGAAAGAAAACCCTTCTCCCCGCCTGATAGGCGCAGTCAGCAACGCGGCAGAAAACATGAAACAGGATCTTGCCGGAAAAAAGAAAGGAGATTTACATGCCAAGGCCTAAAAGGAAATCAGATCTTCCGGTCGGCGCCGGAATCCCATACGACTTATCCGAGGCAGCTGAACTGCTTGACCGGAACCTGGCGCTTGGCCAGGCCGGAATGTTCAGGCCGATCCCGACAGGGCTGACCGGCATTGACACTGCCCTCGGGGGCGGCCTCCATGCCGGAGATCTCGCGATCCTTGCGGGGGTACAGAATATCGGGAAAACCGCGGCGGTGATCCAATTCGCGGCATCCTTTGCAAAGTCCGATACGCTTGTCCTGATCGTTGAATACGAGCACAATGTGACCCACGTGCTCGAACGTCTGCTTATTCAGAACTCTTATGTAAACGGGTACGGCGGTCAAAGCTTCAATCAGGACGAACTCATGGAAGCCTATATCGAGACGATCCGTGAAAGGGAAGAAAAAAACATCAGGAACGATACCTCATACAGGTCCTTCAATAAGCTGCTGAGCCGTCTCCCCAACGGAGTGATAGCGTGGAACAGGCTCGCAAGAATCCAGCGGAACATTTGGATCATTCAGGGAGACGGGGCAATTACGACACCGGATGTCCTGGCCGCATATGTTGAGATGGCAAAGCAGTACGCGGAATCAAGGCGCATTCTGCTGATTGTCGATTATCTCCAGCGTGTCCCTGTTTTTGGTTTTCAAAGGCACCTGACAACAGAAGAAAGGGTCGAGTACATTTTCCATTACCTGAAAGCCATGTCGCTCAAATGCCAGGATGACGGATGGGTGGTTCCTATACTGGGCGTTGCGGCTATCGAGGCAGAAGCTTTGCGGTCCGGCCGCGTCCATATGGAAAGCATCATCGGGGGAGCAATTACAGCATATGAGCCGGATGTGGCCCTTATCATGAATAAGGATGACAGAGATCCTGACGGCAGTCCTGTTGTGCGCTGGGCAATTGAAAAGAACAGGCACGGACCGTCGGACCTCGAATGGAAGCATAAATTCTTCGGTGCGGCTTATTCATTTATTCCGGAAGGCGTTCCTGTAAATGAAGAGGACTCCTGGCAGCGCGAGAGGAAAAAGACCCAGAGCGAGATCAGCGCTGTCAATATGGCGAACGCGGTAAGAAATGTTCTGGAGAAGAAGGAATGAGTGCAGTCAGCGTCCATGTGTTTACCGGAGCGGTCATGCTCGCCGCGCTTGTCATTTCAGGCATATCCGATCTGAAAACAAAGCGTGTCCCCAAAGCCTGTTCATACGGACTCCTTTTTTTTTCGCTGCTTCTGCTGATATGTCGCGGAGAATATATGCTGGCCGTATATTTCCTCGTTGCCGTACTCACAGCAGGCAATATGAAGGTGAAACCGGTCCTTTTTGTAATGGCAGTAATTGTTTTTGCAAATGAAGGGGAACGCGCATTTCCTCTGGTTTTCGGGCTTGCCGCCGCGGATTTTCTTTTCTCTTTGAAGCTGATAGGCGGAGGGGACGCGCAGCTTCTGTTTTCAATGCTCACTTTCGGCTGGAAAAGCTGGAGGATGGCTTGTTCAATAGGTGCAGTTATCATTTTTGCCGGTACAGCTTCTGTTATTCACGCCCAGGGAATAAAGAATATCGCAGGCCGCATCAAAGCAGTTTCCGAGCACATGAAAAGCGGCACTGTACAGGAAGACCAGAACCGTCTCAGGATACCGTTCGCGGCACTTCTTCCTTTTGCCTTTCTGCTTTTCTTCTTTGTATCATTCCCAAAATAATAAAAGAAAGAAGATGAATATGAAAAAGATTTACGTGATTTCAATGTTGCTTTTATCGGTTCTGGTTTGCTTCGTCCTGCCGGCTGCTGCAGCGGAACAGGGAGAATATCCTGAAGATCCTTTCCCGCAGTACGAAAACAATCTGCATGGAATCGTCGGTCCGGCAAAATTTTTTATCTGGGATGCTCCGCTGTTCTACTCGGAAAATTATTCCCGTGTCATGAAATGGGAAGTTGAAGTGAAAGGCGGCGATCTGGGAACAGCGAACCTGAGCTTCTATACCAATCCGTTTTCACTGGCCTGGAACCGGGCATTCTATCAGACGGATCCTGAAACCGGAGAAACCATACGCATTCTGGCCCCCATCGGCAGATACATGGCAACCATTACCGCTATCGGCGGCGAAGATCGGGAAGTACAGGCTCAGCGTGATGTTGAAATCGTGATTCCCGATCCTGCAAAATCCGATTACGAGGACTATCCGGATATCTACTGGCCTAAAACCGGATGCGATCTCCGTCTTTATATGGACCGTCCTGAAATAACGGATTGATTCTTTCCCATGGGATACCAGGCAGAAATAAAAGAACTGACGAGTTTTGTGCTGATGATCGTGATCGTGCTCTATACGGTCACGGTCGTTGCCAACCTGGTCAAGGCACAGTCCTCATACCTGACGGGCAGTTCATACAAGTACGGCGATGCCATAGAAAGCATCATCATTCTCTCAATCCTTCTGGCAGCTGGTTTTGCTGTAAATAAATACGGAGACTCCTCCATTTCCGTTTCCTTTGATGGCGGAAAAGGCGAAGCGACCTGGGTAGGGCTTGCCAAAACGATCATCGCGATTATTGTCGGGACGGGATATTTCCTGATAGCGGTAAACGCTATGTGGACATTATTCAAAGGACAGTCCGAGCATATGATAGGCCGGCCGTTCCAGATGTCTGAAGCGCTGGTAAAGCTCGGCGGCGTTCTCATAGGAGGAGTTCTCACTGTTTTTGCGGCAAGGATCGCACAGTCGCTTGTTGACGGCATCGCAGGAATGTTCTGAAAAAAGGCGGATAAATAATGACCAATAATGATATGGGCCCGGCATTCGGTTTTATTCTGATTGCCATGACGGCTTTTTTGATCCTGACCAGCATAACAGGAAATTCAAACAGTGCTCTGATCACCAGGGCAATGAAAGCTCTTGATGAAAGCTTATCTGAAAGCACCAGCATCCGGGACATTCAAAACCCGTCGGATGAAGAAATGATCTTTTCAGAATCCGGGTCTTCGGGAGATTTGTCATGGTGACAGGAAAACTCCTTTTCTATATTGTTTCAATCGGTATGTCAGCTGCGGCTTTCTTTATTGGCAGAAAAACAGTTTTCTCCGAATTAAAACAGACTGAAGATGACGAGATCTGTG
>DAIMGK010000221.1:0-302 GCA_036723985.1 Flexilinea sp. | reverse complement strand
ACACTGGTCTGCATAACCGGATTTGCCGGGGTTTCAATTTTGTTTTATTCGCACAAGCCAATTCCATTGGAGAGACTGTTTTTCCTTCTTTATGTGTTTCTCTACAGCTCCCTTATCGGTCTTGTGGATCTGTTTTCACACAATTTTTATCTTGAAATGCTTCCGGGCCTGCTGCTGTTCATTCCAATCGGATGCATTACATGGGGGATGACAAACGGTTTATTCGGTCTTCTTGCCGGGATCTGCGCCGGATCCATACTGGCGGTTACGGAATGGCTCTTTTTCCGCAGGGTGTCCTATGG
>DAIMGK010000220.1:5809-7946 GCA_036723985.1 Flexilinea sp. | reverse complement strand
CTGGGAAGTGCTTTGCGAAACACCATTGACGGCATCAGTTTCGGCAAAGGCCCGGGTGATACAAAACACCAGTAATACGGAAAGTGGCCTGAGAAAGAACCGGTAAGCCGGTTCTTTTTTATTTTCCTTTGAAGAGGATCTTCGAATGTCCTTTTCAAGAACAAAAAAGGCTGATATAATCATCAGGACATACTTGGAAAATGAACAGAAAGAGATTCCCTGCTGCTTCTTCCATGACATAAACTGTGAGAAGCCTACGCAGGGCTGGCATTATGGGGATTTCGCGGCGCTGGTTCAGAAAGCACAGGCCGAAGGAAAAATTCAGAGAGATTAAGAAAGGAGAAAAACAATGATCGTACTCAACGTCACGTACAAATGCAAACCGGATATGAGGGACGAGTTTCTGGAAATGATCATGACCGAAGGGATCGACGTCGCCAGCCGCGCGGAAGCGGGAAACATCAAGTATGACTATTACTACCCCGCGGACGGCAGCAACGAACTTCTGCTGGTTGAAAAGTGGAGGGATGCCGATGCCTTACAGGAACACGGTCAGCAGGCACACTTTAAAAGACTGGGTCAGCTCAAGTCGGACTATGTTCTGGAAACCTTGATTGAGAAGTACGAAAACTAGTCCCTGCTGGGAATGTATGCGGGAACCTTTAGAATTCTTCATTTGCAGTCAGAGGCGTGGATGGTATAATCAGAGCGTTGAACCGGTATCGGCTCAGCAGGGAGGTTGTCATGTGAGAACTGTCAAATTCTGTATTTATTTGCTCATCCTCTGCATCTTTCTGACGGCATGCGGGAAATCTGTCTCATATGAAGCCGCTGATCGAAAGCGATTTTTCCGGCCTGACGCCGGGAGTCGCAGCGGTTTTTCTTGGGATTATGGACGATCTCTCCTCCCATCTGGGCTATGATGAGGCGGAGGCTTCCGGAGGCGAGTACCTGCAGGGCGGCTTCGTGCGTGACTGGAATGGCGACGGGATGCCGGAACTGTGCCTGCTGCTCAAAACAAGTCCCCGGGAGAACGGCAGTTGGGACGGAACTCCCCTCTACGGCTGGTATTCCCCGACGCTTTATCTCTACACGGTTCAAAACGGGCAGGCTGTGCTCGCCGGTAACTGCGACCTCTATTTTGCAACCGCCGGCAGAGAAGCAGCGGTTGCCGCCTTTCCGGCAGGCAACAGTCTGCAGCTTGTTCGTTGGGATCGCAGCGATCTCGTGGATGAAACGTATCTGGACTGCTTTGAGCTGAGAAGCGGAGCACTGCAGCAGACGGACGTGCCGGCCAACGTGGCGGCTGCTTCACAGGGGGCTGAAACGGCGCAGATGTTCCTGGATGCGCTTGCAGCAGATGGGTCACAGCTGCTGCTGTATAACTGCAGTGGGGAAGCAAAGATCGAAGGCGAGGCAAACGCGCGGTTGCTGCGTGCGGTCCTTGCCGAAAAAGCTGCCTGAGGCGTCCGAAAGAATCGGCCGGCTCAGAAGCAATTGTTCATATAACGTTAATCCAATTACCATATTCTCTAAACATTTCGGGACTATCATGCGGGCAGATTAAACGGCCGGACAGGCAGAAAGGATGTATCCCATGAGTTTCAACAAAAATGAACTGGAAGACAAGGCGAAGGAAGTCGTCGAAAAAATCAAGGAACTGGTCAAGGAAGGCAACGTTACCAGAGTCCGCGTCCGCAAGGATGAACACGTCATCCTGAACATCCCGATGACCGTCGGCGTCGTCGGCACCTTCATCGGCGCGGCTGCAGCCCCCTGGGCGCTGATCATTGCAGCCATCACGACCATCGGCTTTGACTGCGCGGTCGAAGTCGAAAAGAAGGACGGCACCGTCACCACCGTATACGGCAAATAATCGCTGATACCGCATAACGCGAAGCAGGGTTTCCCTGCTTCTTTTTTTATCCCCGGGTCAGGACTTCCCCCGCTCCCATGTCCTCAATTCGCTGTTTGCAGAACGTCTGCCGGGTGCTATAATGATGAAGGAGCTGTGCCGTCGGTTGGGCATCGACGATGCCGGTTTTCCGGCGTCGCTGCAGCCGCGAAGAGAGGATCGTGAAAAAGATGAAAAACGGAAAGAATCCCGACCCGAACACCGTTCATCCCATTGCGGGAT
>DAIMGK010000220.1:3842-5799 GCA_036723985.1 Flexilinea sp. | reverse complement strand
AAACCGACCCTGAAGAATTCAAACATCATTGTCGGGGATTTCACCTACATCGCCGACTCGGAGTTTGAGAGCCATGTGACGCACCATTACGTATGGAATGGTGACCGGCTCATCATCGGCAAATTCTGCCAGATCGCCGCGGGCGTTGAGTTTGTCATGAACGGGGCGAACCACCAGATGAACGCGGTTTCCACCTTTCCCTTCTACACGCTCGAGGGCTGGGACATGACGCCGCCCGTACCAGCCGACCTGCCGCTCAAAGGAGATACCGTAATCGGCAGCGACGTCTGGATCGGCCAGAACGCTGTCATCCTCCCCGGCGTCCATATTGGAGACGGAGCCATCATCGGTGCCTACAGTGTCGTTGGCAGTGATGTTGCCCCCTATACGATCGTCGCCGGCAACCCGGCGAAGCCGCTCCGTAAGCGCTTCGATGACGGGCTTATCGACCTGCTGCTCCGATTCCGGTGGTGGGACAGAAGCATCGAAGAAATCAACAGTCTGATTCCGCTCCTTACCTGCAGCGACCTGGAACTCGTCAGGAAGGAACTGGAGGCCCTGCTGTAATCAGCGGTTTCCAGCATTCCTGGGAACAGCATGCTCTCATTGATTCCGATTTTGAACGGACCCTGATGGGTCTTTTAAACTGAGCGATCCCGCTTTGGAGGAAACGCCATGGTTCGTCACGCAGATATGACCGTCCTCATTGATAACATTGCCGCGGAACCGCTGGCCGCCGAATGGGGACTCAGCATTCTCCTCACGCTCGACGGCAGGAAGCTCCTTCTGGACACCGGTGCAGGACCGGCTTTCGCGCGAAACGCGGAACTCCTGGGCATCGACCTTGCGTGCGTCGGAGCCGGTGTACTTTCCCATGCGCACTACGACCACGCGGACGGCATGGACGCCTTCTTTGCGCGGAATCAAAAAGCGCCTTTCCTGCTGCGCGAGGGCAGCTGCGAAAACTGCTACGGCATCAAGGACGGCGTCCTGAAATATAACGGTATCCGCAGGGGAACCCTGCAGGAATACGAATCCCGTATCCGGTATGTAAGCGGCGTGTACGCGCTCGCGGAAGGTGTCTGGCTGCTCCCGCACCGGGCGGCAGACTACTCTTCCATCTCTCTGCGCAATGCCCTGTACTCCGTCCGCGGCGGGCAGTGCCTCCCGGACGACTTCTCGCACGAGCAGAGTCTGGTCGTTGAAACGGAAAACGGCCTGCTCGTTTTCAACAGCTGTTCCCACACCGGCCTGACCAACATTCTCGCAGACATTCAGGCCATGCTCGGCCGCTGTGATGTCCGGGCTTATGTGGGCGGTCTGCACCTCTACAAAATGACGGATGAAGAACTGGATGACCTTTGCACGGAGCTCCTGGATACCGGCATTAAACACATCTTTACCGGCCACTGTACGGGCGAGCATGCCTTCGGCGTCCTCAAGGCCGCCCTCGGCGACCGGATCTCCCAGTTTTCCTCCGGCTTCTCTTTCCGCTTCTCATAAAACCGCAAAAATATTTCAAAAGCCTTGTAACAAAACCTGTTCTTGAGCGTCTAACCCGTGAGTCTCGAAAAAAGGAGGTGAACATGTGACACAGGAGAAGATCGAAAAGCTGTATGAAACCTGCTATATGCGGGTTTTCTCCTATGCGATGACCCTGGCGGGCGAACGCAGCCAGGCGGAAGAGATTACGCAGGAAACCTTCTTCCGGGCGTTTTCAAAGCAGAGCGAGTTCCGCGGTGAGTCGGATGAAGTGACCTGGCTCTGCGCCATTGCGAAGAACTACTGGCTGGATGAGAAGCGCCGGGGCAAACGCACCGAAGCAATGCCCGAGGAAATGACCGATCTGGGTTCCGGCCCCGAACAGGCTGCCGTGGACCGGGACAGTTCCTTCCGGATCCATATGGCCCTGCACCAGCTGGAAGAGCCGTACCGTGAAGTGTTCGAATTGCGCGTC
>DAIMGK010000220.1:2694-3729 GCA_036723985.1 Flexilinea sp. | reverse complement strand
TTAAGCTTCAGGAAAGGATGGATGTGAAATGAAATATGACTGTGACGTGATCCGCGACCTGCTGCCGCTGTATGCGGACAAGGCCTGCAGCGAGCGAAGCCGCGAGATGGTGGAGGACCACCTGGAAGAATGCCCCGACTGCCGCAATATGGTCGGCATGCTGCTGGACACGGAGATTGAGGAGTCGCTGGCCGGGGAACGGGAATCCGTCCTGGACTACAGCGTCCGGCAGTTCAAGCGCCGCGCCGCCGTGGTCGGCTCGGCGGTCTCCGGGGCAATCACGCTCCCGGTTCTGATTGTCGCCGCCCTGGTTCTTCTGGCCGGACGGTCGGTGAGCTGGGTTGCCATTCCGGTGTGCGGGTGTCTGGTGCTGGCCTCGCTGGTCGCGGTGCCGCTGCTGGTTCCGGAGGACAAGCTGTTCTGGACTTTCTGTGCTTTTACGGCAAGTCTTCTGCTCCTTCTGGGTGTGACCTGCCTTTATTCCCACGGTGACTGGTTCTGGGTCGCATCCAGTGCGGTGCTCTTCGGACTGAGTGTCGTTTTTTTGCCTTTCCTGCTCCGCGGCGGCCCGCTCAGGAAACTCATCGGTAACGCTAATCGCCTGCTCATCGTCCTGGCGGCAGATTTCGCGCTTTTCTTCAACATGCTGAACATGATCGCCTCGCAGGGCAGGCTCACGCTGAACACGCTGATCTTCTCCGTCGCGGTAATCGCCGGCATCGCCTTTGTGATCCTTGGGATCATCCGCAGGGGCAGGCTTCGCAAGTGAGCAACGCTTTTCCCTTTTCAAATGGCATATTCCATGTTATGATACCTCCAACGGTGCATTTCATTCAGCCTTCGCAACAAATTACGAACAAGGGGGATTATTCGATGGGTTTTAAAGAAGCCATCATTACCGTGCTCAACAACTATGCAAACTTTTCCGGGCGGGCCCGCCGAAGCGAGTACTGGTATTTCGTGTTGTTTACCAGCATTGTCACCGGTGTTCTGTCTATCCTTGGAGGGAATCCCGAAAACGGAAGAAACATTTTT
>DAIMGK010000220.1:603-2684 GCA_036723985.1 Flexilinea sp. | reverse complement strand
GCAAGTCAGGCCTGAATTATTTCTGGATCCTTCTCCCTCTCATCGGCTGGATCATGCTCCTTGTCTGGCTTGCCAGGGACAGCATGCCCGGCGAGAATATGTACGGCCCCAACCCGAAGGAAACCTATTACTACACCGAATAATCCGATATCCAAACACAGCCGGGAACCCGGCTGTGTTTTTTGCTTTCCAGGATATAAGTTT
The DNA here is from genome assembly GCA_036723985.1 of Flexilinea sp. Classification (GTDB taxonomy): domain Bacteria; phylum Chloroflexota; class Anaerolineae; order Anaerolineales; family Anaerolineaceae; genus Flexilinea. The sequence goes on along the minus strand of DAIMGK010000220.1, from coordinate 2,480 downwards.
TCTGTTATAATCATCCCGGAAAATGAAACGCAAATTCTTTTCTGTACTATAGCCTGAAACGAGGTGCCCCGGATGAGCAATCCACAACCGGAAAGATTCTCTGATCGCGCTCTAAAGGATATGAGCTCCGCCGTCCTGGTGCTGGACATCAAGGAAAACATCATCTACGTCAACCAGTCGGCCTCCGAGATCCTTGAAATTGAGTCGGGCAGACGGCAGGATGAAACACACTTCTCCCTATATTCTGACGACGCCTACAACGATGCCTTTCATGATGCCATTCTGGATGCACTGTACCAGAAGAAAAGCACGAACATGGACAGAGTCTCCTACCAGTCTCCGTCCGGGAAGAAGTACGTACTGCAGATGTCGTCCTCTTTCCTCCCCGGCGTGAATGAGGACGATTCGCAGCTGGTCGTCACCTTTGCCGATGATACCGAAGTTGAGGTGACACGGCAGAGGCTTCGCGATTCTTCCAGAACCTTCTCCACCTTCCTCTTCGGCTTCTGCATCTGGATTCTGTTCTATGCGCTCTGGGAGTTCATGAAGCGTCCCTGGCCCGCCGATGTCATGACCCACGGGGTGGAACTGCTCGGCATCATCATGCTGCTGTTCATTTTCAGCTACACCAGCCTGACCTGGCACGACCTCGGCATCATGACCGAAAAACCGAGAGAGACGATCCGGACAGGTCTGCTTGTCGCGGTCGGCGCCGTGGCCTTGCTGTTTGTGATCAAGATGATCGCTCGCCTGATCGATCCGAACTGCTTCGAGCCGGACGCGCCCTTCTTTGACATAAGCCGTTTCGGTCTCCGTCAGATCATCTATGTCTTCACCGCCGGCATTCAGGAGTTCCTTGCGCGCAGTGTCATTCAGGGGAACCTCAAGCGCATCACTGTTGTGAAGCACCCCGGTCTTTTGGCCATCTTTCTCTCCTCGCTGATCTTCGCAGCACTCCACATTCACCTCGGTTTCCTTTTCATGTGCGGCGCTGCCATCCTCGCCGGACTTGAAGGCATTCTCTATGAAAAGCAGGGGAACATCTTTGGCGTATGGATCGTTCACTGGGCTTTCGGCGTCTGCGGCACGCTCCTCTGTCTGATCGACCATTAAATAAAATCCAATCTAAGAGCCTGCTGGTTTTCCCGGCAGGCTCTTTGTATCTCGATAGTCGCTGCTCAGTACTTTTTTCGAGATGAAAAAGCCCCGCAAACCTGCGGGGCTTGAGGAAAGCATTTTTTATGGTAGCTAATTCGGTGTATCAAATGCTGACAGCCTGCTCCTCGCGCCACTTTGAGTAAGCGCTCAGCTCCGGTTCGTTCACCAGGAACGCGGCGGCGAATACAGCCAGATCATCCACATAACCCACAACAGGGACCTTGTCCGGGATGATGTCCTTGCCCGCCAGCAGATAGAGGATCGCCGCGACCAGAGAGACGATGACCTTCGGTGAAATTGCTGTATACTCTTTGGTGATATAACTCCGGATCATCGAGATCATCAGCGGTACTCTGGAAAGCGCGTCGCCTGCCACGGGCACCTCCTTGATTTTCTCTTCCAGCTGTCTCAACAGTTCCTCCAGTTTTGCAGGATTCTTGACCAGTTCTTCCGCCTGAGCAGCAAAACCTGCAATGGCTTCTTTCGCTTTCTCAAAATCCATTGTTGATACCTTCTTTCTTTTTTGTTATGACTTCCCGGGTTTTACACCGCAGGAGCGTATCTGTATTCATAGTAGCAGTCGCCGGCCGGCACCAATGGATATTCTGCCAAATAACCATGCTTGTTAAACGCGATTCTTCCCGGGCCGAATACGTATTCCAGAAAACCGTTGTTGTCGGTGATATCAAGGCCGGCTCGGCCGTTATCGCGGGTGCGGT
>DAIMGK010000220.1:0-593 GCA_036723985.1 Flexilinea sp. | reverse complement strand
TAATATACTGATAGAAATATACTTTGGTCATCGGTTTTCCGTCTAAATCACTCCGCTCCGCCAGCGTAGCTTTGATGACCAGGCCGTCTTCATCATATTGAAACTCGGAATCCGGGCTCAGTTCGCTCTGTGATTTCCGGATCTCGTCCCGCGCATCGAAATCAACAGCCGTATAATCGTTTTCATATACCGAACCGTCGCTGTTCACGGTCTTCCGGTGAAATGCGCTTTGCATGGCTCCGTCGACCGGATAAGTGAATTCAGTGAACCATTCACTCTCAGTACCCGGTTCGAATGTCACCTTCGATATTCTACCCTGATCATCTGCCTCAACACGGCAAATCGCTTCATCAATGCCGAAAAACAGTTTGCTGTATTTGTACGAGGCTTCTGCATCAAAATAACGGTTTGCACCGGCCAGCTTTCCTTCACCGTCATAGAGGAAATCCGTCTTTACAACGAGCATGCCGGATGAATCCGGGTTTCTGGTGAGGCCGGCGAGACGCAGACTTCCGTCCGGTTCGCGGATTGCTCCGCGAAGGCCCATGTTTTCCAGCACCTGAAGCGTTTCCGCAGTGTTGTCGGTGCGCAGA
>DAIMGK010000219.1:0-7988 GCA_036723985.1 Flexilinea sp. | reverse complement strand
CTTTTTCGTAATACAGCTTGAAATGATAATTGTAGATCTTTACATCCGTGGAACGGAGCCGCTGGAGCAGGTTGTAGTAACGGAACTGCATATCCAGCAGGACATCGGTAAGTTCATGCTTCCCCTCAACATTTTCCGTGAGGGCGGTATCCAGTTTGCGGAAGTTGAAGGATGCCATCCGGTATAGCTTCTCGGTAGAAAGCTGTCTAAGCTCCGGAAAGGACATTTTTTTTCTTCTTCTCCAGCGCGATCTTCGTCAGGCAGGCGCTGCCCAGGTATTTGATCCCCCGCTCCAGCATTGCGCAGGCTTTCAGGTATTTTGAAGAATGGCGGTTGTAAAGGACAGTCTGGTCGAAGATGAGCTCGACCCTCGCGAGCATCCTCTCCGACAGTTCCCCGAACCCGATGGGATCCGTGCTGAACGTGTCGATGGTTTCAAACGGAAGCCCGTCATCGTCCGCGTCCAATTCCGCGGCGGTGACTGTTTCCGTCAGAAACCTGTTCATTTCATCGATTGCGTTCTGCATATTTGTCCTTTCCGGTTTTTTTAGTGATCAGTGGTCAGTGATCGGTGATCGGTGGTCAGTGATCAGTGATCAGTGATCGGTGGGCAGTGATCAGTGGTCAGTGATCAGTGGTCAATGATCAGTGGTCAGTGGTCAGTGATCGGTGGTCAGTGATCGGTGGTCAGTGATCAGTAGTCAGTGATCGGTGGTCAGTGATTGGTGGTCAGTGATCGGTGGTCAGTGGTCAGTGGTCAGTGATCGGTGGTCAGTGATCGGTAGTCAGTGGTCAGTGATCAGTGGTCAGGAATCAGGATCCGGGATTCAGAAAATAAGGTGCCGCTTTGCTGCTTCTGTATCGTTCTGCCTGCCCTGATATTTCTTACATCTGAACTCTCAACTCTGAACTCTAAACTCTAAACTTTTTTTCTTAGAGTTTACATCACAAAAATAAAAAAGTAAACCGTCAACATTGTCGGTTGACAAATCGAAAAAAATGTGGTATGGAAATAGAACAAGCTTAAGAAAAACCGGATTTATGAGAAAAAACTTTTTGAGGATCGTCTGAAAAGACCGATTGGGAAAAATCATGAATGTCTGTGTGATCAAATATTTCGGGGAAAAATCTGTATGGTTCACGGCTGAAATAAAAAAACACTCACTTCCTTTGTTCAAAAGCAGGAAAGTGAGTGTAACAGCGCAAATGATCGAATGCGGTTTATCAGCAGTATTTACTGATCAGTGCCCGGATCTTTTCCGCGCAGGATGCGGCGATGGGTTTGTCGGCTTCCTGCAGGTGATACAGCGGGTCGCGTACGTCACCGGCATCCGGGCCGCCGTTGATGCGGATGATCTCTTTCAGGACCGCGTAAAGATTTCCCTGCGCGGTGCACATTTCGTAGATCAGGCGGCAGCACTCATTCTGGATCTCACGGGCTTCTTCCATTTTCCCCTCATGGAAGAGCTGGAAGATGCGGATGTAAAGCTCGGGCATGGCGGCATAGGTACCGCCGATCCCGCCGTCAGCGCCGGCGGCAAGGCCGGAAAGAAGCTGTTCGTCCGGGCCGTTGAAAACGACACAGCCTTCATCTTTCCACATCTGTATATCCTGTACCGGCATGGAGGAGTTTTTGACACCCTTTACACAGGGGTTCTTCAGCATGGTGCGCAGCAGGGATGTGTTCAGGCTGACGCCTGCCAGCTGCGGGATATTATAGATGATGAAATCCGTATTAGGCGCGGCTGACGAAATATTGTTCCAGTATTTGGCGATGGCACGATCCGGCAGATGGAAATAGATCGGCGGGATGGATGCGATGGCGTCAACGCCGAGGCTTTCCGCGTGGGCGGCCAGTTCCATGCTGTCTTTGGTGTTGTTGCAGGCGACATGCGCGATGATCACGATGCGGCCTTTCGCTGCCTTGACGACATTTTCCAAAACTGTTTTGCGCTCTTCAACGGATTGATAAATACATTCACCGGAAGAACCGCCGACGTACAGCCCCGTCACGCCTTTTTGGATCAGATATTCCGTCATATCCTGTACTGCCTGCGCGTTGATTTCTCCGTTTTTATCATAACAGGCATAAAATGCCGGAAATATCCCTGCGTATTTATTTTTCATTATCCAGATTCCTTTCCTTACTATAAAAACTCAGTTTCTATTTACCTTCTTTACCTTCCGAATGCGGGGCGGAGTGCTTCGCAAGGCGAGGGAACGATCATTCGTGTGTTTTCCAAAGACACTTTCCGCGCCTGTTTTCTGACCTCCGCTTATGAAGGTATCAGGTTCTTCATAAGACTCACACGCTTTCGCGGCGGTCACCTTTTTACTACTATAAGAGCTCAGTTTGTATTTTCCCTCCGCGTGCAGGATAGTATGCTTCGCAAGGTGCGGGAACGTGTATTCGTGTGTTTGCAAATGCCACTTCCCGCACCGGATTTCCGGGGGCTTGCAACCCCCTTACCCCCGCTTAAGAAGGTATCAGGCTCTTTGTAAGACTCACACGCTTTCGCGGCGGTCACCTTTTTACTTTTACCTTACAACTTATCCCTTTACCGCTCCCATGGTAATACCTTTGGTAAAGTACTTCTGGAAGACCAGGAAGACGATGATGATCGGGACAGCCGCTACAGCCGCGCCGGCCATGATCAGGCCGAAGTCTGTAGCGTTTTCACCCTGCAGTTTCGCGATACCGAGGGAAATCGTCAGATTGCGGGTGCTGGTCAGCATGATCAGCTGCATGAAATAGTCGTTCCAGGAGTTGATGAACGTGAAGATCGCGAGGGCTCCGACACCGGGTTTGATCATCGGAAAGACGATCTGGAAGAAGGTGCGGAGTTCGCTTGCTCCGTCGATCGTTGCCGCTTCCAGCACTTCGGAGGGAACGCCTTCCGCGAATTGCTTGATCAGGAACACACCGAAGGGCCAGCCGACGATCGGGAAGATCACTGCCCAGATCGTATTGTACAGCTGCAGTCCGGACATTTCCCGGAGCAGCGGGATCAGGATGACCTGCTTCGGAAGGGCCATAGCGCATACGATCAGTGTGAATACAACGGTCCTCCCGATAAACCTTTTCTTTGCCAGCGCATAACCGGCCAGCGCGGCTGTAAAACAGGTCAGGATCATGGCCGTGACCGCCATAAATACCGTATTGACCAGCCAGCGGACAGCACCGGGAACTGTCGGGCCGGAAGAGATTACGGTGGGATTCCCGTCCGCATTCACATAGCGTGAGAAGGGAATTTCGATTTCCCACAGCGGAGCCTTTTGTTTGCTCATCAGGGTTTTGTAGTTCTTCGTTGTCCATGTCTGCGGCCACCAGGTCGGGCTTTTGGCGTTGATTTCCTTAGCCGGTTTGAAAGAGCCGGTGATGATCCAGTACAGCGGGAAGGTAAAGAGGATCGCGAGGATAACGATCACGACTGTTGAAAAGATCCGATAGCCTGTTGATTTGGTTTTCATCCTGTCCCTCCTTAGTTATTGGTCTGTGCCACTTTGAACTGTACAGCGGAAAGCAGTGCGATGATGATCATCAGGATAACACCCATGGCATTGCCGTAGCCATAGCGGTACAGTTTGAAGGCGGTATAGTAAATATAGTACATGATCGTGTCGGTACTGTGATTCGGACCGCCCGACGTCAGCAGCTGGATCAGCGCGAAGCACTGGAAGGAGTTGATGGTGGTGATGACCAGAATGTACAGTGTGGTTGGCATGATCTGCGGCCATTTGATGCGCCAGAAGCACTGATTTCGTGTAGCTCCATCGACTTCGGCGGCTTCCACAAGGGACTGGTCGACGTTGGAAAGGGCTGACACGTACAGCACGATCGGCTGCCCGACAGAGGTAGTGAGCAGGATCAGGATGATACATCCCAGCGCGTACTGCGGATCACCGAGCCAGTTGATATTTTTGTCGATGATCCCCATGTTCTTCAGCACGTAGTTGAAAATGCCATAGTAATTGTTGAACATCCATTTCCATACCACTGTTACAGCGACGGAACCGGTGACGACCGGAAGGTAGAAGATACAGCGGAAAAGGCTGCATGCCCAATCCTTCATGTCATAGATGGCTGATGCCACCCAGAGCGAAAACATGCAGGTGATCGGTACTGAAACCAGCACGATGATCAGTGTATTTTTCAATGCTCCAAGAAAGATTTTGTCCTGGAACAGTTCGATATAGTTTTTAAATCCGATGAAGACATCTTCTGTTGTTCCCATCGTGGAATCAAAGAAACTGGTGAAGATACACATGAACATCGGATAGATAACGAAGACGATGAAGAAAAACAGGCTGGGTAACATGAACAGATAACCTGCTATCGTTTCACGTCTTACGAGAGCACGGCTCATACCGTCTTTTCGTTTGAACATTTGACCTCCCTGTGGAAAATAAGAGATAAGAAACAAGAAATGAATGTTTAGCTGCCGGCTATGGGATTTTGTTCATTCTCCGAATATCTGATAACTGAAACTCTATTTCTTATTTCTCATTTCCTATTTTTTGATCAACTCTCTCCGGTTTCCCGAAGAGAGTTGATCAGTTCAGTAAAGATTAGTTGCCTGCCGCGGCGTTGGCGTTGGCGACGAACACTGCAACTTCCTCAGCGACATTGCCGCCGGCGCCGATGCGCTGGAGCATGTTCCACCATTCGGTGCGGGCCTGTGCCCAGCCCTTGGTGACCTGATAGTAGTCGCCCATGTATTTCATGAACATACCGTATTCGGTCATGATGTCATCACCGGCATAAATGCCTTCGAGTTCGCGGACCGGCCAGTAGGAAGAGGTCGTGACAGCGTCGGCATAAATATCATTGTCTTCGGTCATGAATTTGACGAAAGTCTTCGCGGCTTCGACGCGGGCAGGATCACCGTTATCGAAGATACCGAAGCCCCAGATACCACCCTGCAGTTTCGGTTCGCCGTTGGACGGGAAGGCCATCGGGAAGATATCAAATTCCACATCCTGGTTGGCAGCGTGGGTCTTTTCCTGGGCAACGTTCCAGCAGAAGGCCATACCGAGGGTCTCATTGCAGAACAGCTGGATCTCTTCGCCGCCGTTGATGGAAGGATCGAAGTTGATGCCATCCAGGGACTGGAGCAGTTCAAGAGCTTTCACGTTCTCTTCGGAATCCGCGGTGTAGGCAGTGTGTTCCGGGTTGGTGAAGGTACCGCCGTAGAGGTTGTTGATCAGGGCACGGGTACCCTGGTCGCCGCCCTGTCCGGAGCAGTAAACAGCACCGACATTTTCCTGACCGTAGGCATAAAGGGCCTTGACCGCGTTGATGAATCCTTCGGTCGTCCAGGTGTGGTTTTCTTCATCGATGTACTGGAGAGCATCGGCAGCCTTGAACAGGTCATAGTTGATGGCCATGTTGTGGGCGGTCATGCAGACCGGGAATTCATAGTAAGCACCTTCACTGTTATGGCAGGCGGATTCGATGGAAGGATAGATTTCTTTCGCGTAATCGGCAGCCCACAGGTCAGCGAGGTCGACCATCAATCCCTTGGCGCCCCAGTTCGCGACCAGACGTTCCGGACCTTCGAAGATGAGGTCAGGAGCCTGACCGCCTTCGATGGCGGTGTTGACCTGGTCGTCACCGTTGGTGTAGTCCAGCAGTTCGACGGTAACATGAATGTCAGGATATACTTCATTGAATTTGTCGATCAGAGCCTGAACGGCTTCGGCATTGCCCCAGTTCCCGACCGGGTAGGTCCAAAGCGTAATATCCTGGGCAGAGGCGGCATTCACCAGTGCGAAGGAAAAGATCAGACAAAGTGCAAGAAGCAGTGATAAACGTTTGTTCATTTAGTCCTCCTAAGACAAATATAGAAAAATGGGGACTGGCGTCCCTTATGTTATTTATGTATTAATAATACTGTATTTTGTGATTTATTGGTATGGGAAGAATGTCATATTTTTTCAGTTGAATGTCATAACTGAAAAAAATTTTCATTCAACGTGTTTACCAGAAATCGCTTTTGCGATTCTTTCACGTGATCTTCTTGCTGATTCGTAATCTCTGCGGCAGTATTCTGAAAAAAGCACATCCAGCATGTAAAGCTGTGATATGCGGGCAGGGATGGATCCTAACTGCAGCGGGCTTTCACTGGATCCGCATTGGAGGACTACATCCGCTAATTCGGCTCCCGGTGATTTCGGGAAGCGGGTGAAGAGGATCGTTTTTACGCCCTGCGATTTTGCCAGAGTAAAGTTTTCCATCATATCCCGTACAGAACCTGAATAGGAAAAATAAATGAGAACATCATCCTTTTCCATATTGCTGATGGTGATGATCTGCATGTGGTTGTCCTGTACGCAGGTGAATTTCCCGGAAACAGTGGAAAACAGGTGTGCGGCTTCCATCGCAATGATCACTGAGCCGCCCTGCCCCATGCATATCACTTTTTTCGCGTTCAGCAGGTAATCAATAGCGGCAAAGTATGATTCCGTATTGATAAGTTCGTATGTCTGGGTGATCACGGAAAGATCGGCGGCGTGTATCTTTTTGCATTCATCCTCAAAGGTGTCTTCCATTGTGATCTTGCCGGTGAGAAGCTCCGCATGGCCTAAATTTGATGATATCGCATGGGCGATGGCAATGCGCATCGCGTTGAAGCTGTCATATCCGAGTTTTCTGCTGAAACGGGAAACTGTTGCCATAGCGGTGCCGCAGGATTCGGCAAAATCAGAAATTCCGAGCTGCTGTACGTGTTCCGGATCATTTGTAATGAAATCAGCTATCTTTTTCTCCGAAGCGGTAAGGTCGTAATAACTGTTGCTGATCAGTTCAAAAACATTTACATTCATATTTTCTGCCATATCTCTCCTTCCATTTTCTTTAATGATACCATAAAAAACTTTTCAAACCATGAAAATTTTTTTATTTCGGTTTTCTTTGTTCCTGGACCGGTTCACCCGGTATTTCTGTCGCGGTTTTGTGATATAAATGTAAACAGGTAAAAATTACAACCGCGGAACAACCCGGGTCAGTGTTGTTTCCGGCTTTTGCTTACGGGAGAGTTTATGAAAAAACATATTGTCTGTTTTGGGGATTCCAATACCCATGGCTATTGTGCGGATCCGGCGGACTGCGCGGATCATGGGGAACGTTTTAATGAAGATGAACGCTGGACCTGTCTGCTTCAGCAAAAACTGGGTGATGATTATCTGGTCCTTGAAGAGGGGCTTTCCGGCCGCACGACGGTTTTCCAGGATGCCCTTCATGAGAGCATGGCAGGTATCGATGTCATTTATTCAACGCTGATGACCCATGAACCGGTGGATCTGCTTGTGATCATGCTTGGGACCAATGACACAAAAGAGCGTTTCGGGGTCAACGCGGCTGCTATCGGGATCGGTTTGCAGCGCCTGATCATGAAAGCACAGTCCATTCCCTGCTGGGGAACCCACAAGCCGAAGATCCTGATCGTGGCTCCGCCCTGGATCGGGGAGGGCCTTTATAATAATGAGGCGGCGGGCGGTCCCATGGGCGCGGGCTGTCCGGAACGGTCGAGGGGCCTGGCGAAATATTTCAAACAGGCTGCCGATCTGTTGGGCTGTGAATTCATGGACGCGGAAGGTGTGGCGGAATTCAATCAGGTGGACTGCATGCACCTGACGGCGAAAGGACACCGCCAGCTCGCGGATGCGCTCACTGTGAAGATTCAAGAGATCATGTGACAAGACTGGGACGGTTCTACCGAGGCGCGTGCCGAGGGGAACCGTCCTTAAGCTTTCAGAAAGGTATGCTGCGCGCTGCTGCCGGGTGGCATGATGGATCCGGACAGGCAGCAGCCGTCCGCAAATGTACGTCAGCTTCCCGGATGGGGAAAGAGCTTTCCCCATCCGGGAAGCAGGCGGCATTCTTCTTTTACGGATCTGGTATCCATTGACTCGCTTCGCTTGAAGAGAACATTGATTAATCCAACATGCCTATAGAGGCACCACGATAAATGGAACCTAAAAGGCAA
>DAIMGK010000218.1:0-8071 GCA_036723985.1 Flexilinea sp. | reverse complement strand
AACTTTTACTGCCATTATTTTCCCTCCGAAAACAAGCCTCTTTTGATTGTATGGGCCTGTTTCTGCTAAATATTACTCAGGAAGATCTTTCAATTCTTCCCATACGCGCATTACGATCGTCTTGAGTTTTTCCGGGTCGTGATGCCATGGATAAGCTTCATCGACAAGGTTATCTTCAAACGTTCTGACTGCGCCTTTTTCCTTTGTTGAAATTTTACACCAGCTTACATTGTTTTGGAGTTTACCCTGATGAAAATTATTACATATCATCCCATCCAGCTTCGCATCCGGGATGGCATTCCGGATAATTTCGAAATGATCCGCAGAATCCATATTATCCGTTTCTCCGGGCTGTGATGTCAGGTTGCAGATATATACTTTATTCGCCGATGACGCGGCGACAGCATTGGCGATCCCGGAAACCATCAGGTTGGGCAGGATAGATGTGTAAAGGCTGCCGGGGCCCAGGAGGATCAGATCGGCATTAAGGATCGCCCGGATAGCTTCCGGATTCGCGCTGACATTTTCCGGCTCGATCCAGCATTTCAGGATATGACCGTGGGCTTCGGTGATCTCGGATTCGCCGTAAACTCTTTCAACGATCGATATTCCGTCTTTCATAACTTCAATATCTGCCACCAGATTAATATTGGCAAGGGTTGACGGAGTCACTTTTCCGCGGATAGCCAGGATCGATGCCAGTTCATGGATCCCATCCTCAAAACTTCCGGTGATATCGGCAAGAGCAGTTAAAAGCAGATTTCCCATGTTATGTTGTCCGACGCCGGAAGCGGAAGAAAACCTGTATTGCAGGACCTGTGTCATGAATTCTTCATCATCTGCCAGCGCAGTCAGGCAGGACCGGATATCTCCCGGAGGCAGGATCCCCATGTCGCGCCGAAGCGCGCCGGATGAACCGCCGTTATCGGCGACCGTCACCACCGCGGTGATATTCCGTGTGACTTTTTTCAGACCGCGCAGCAGGCTCGAAAGCCCATGTCCGCCGCCGATCGTCACTATACGGACCTTTTTAAAATCACGTATCGTTTCTTTAGTTCTTGCCATATCACTATCTTATCACACAATAAGATGTGTGTATAGTGTAAGTGGTTAGTTGGTTGTTGATTGGTGGGGGCACGCGGAAGCCTGCTGCGCGTGTTCCCCACCAACTGCAATTTTTATAATAATGAAAGCACTGCATGACCGGTTTCTGTCATTGTGTCAGGAAGTTATTTTTTTACGACAATTTTGTCAAAAGATCAACTTTCAGGCTTCATTGATCAATGTAAAAATTGGAAGTGATCGACGGTATATCAGGATCATTAAATAAAAAACCGCCTGTAAGGCGGAATTTTTGTCGGGGCGGGCGGATTTGAACCGCCGACCTCACGGACCCGAACCGTGCACTCTATCCGGACTGAGCCACGCCCCGAACAACGAACATTAGTATAATACCGCAATCCTTTTTTAGCAAGAGAATCGAAGAAAATTCATTACGCCCTTTTTATCGCCCTTTTTATCAGAGTTCAGAATTTAGAGTACAGAGTTCAGATGCCAGTCATTAGTCATTAGTCATTAGTTGTTAGTTGGTGGTTGATGGTTGATGGTTCACCTGATCTTTTCCTAAACCCTGAAACATTTATACATCTCAACTCTAAACTCTGAACTCTTTATCAAAAGTGTTCTTCGAGTATGCGGGTCTTGTCGAAGCCGCGGAGCAGAAGGGCTTCCGGAGTTGTCCCGTCAAGGGCATTCCGGGGAAGCATTCCGATCAATTCGGAATAAAGCGGCTGGCACCCAAGCGCGGCGGCCTTTTCCCGGATAGCGGAAAATACGTCTTTCATGGAGGACTGCCGGTAATCCAGCAGATTCATGGATACCTGAGCCAGCCCTTTTACCGGCAGTCCGATGGCTTGGACACCGGGAAGGCCGCCGGAAGATTCGCGGATCCCGCGGGCAATGGTTTTTGCCGGTTCCGGATCGGAGGTATCGAGATAAACGTTCCAGGCGATCAGGAAATCCCGTGCGCCGACAGAGACTCCTCCGGCCGTCGTCAGTGACTTCGGCCCGAAATCAGGGAAACGAGCCGGGTCCGTACTGATCACTTCTTTAAGCTTGCGGTATCCGCCGCGCCGGATATCCGCGAGCCGTCTGTGCTCCGGAACTCTCGCAGACCGTGCGTAAAGATAGACCGGAAGCCCGAGCTCAGCGGCGATCCGTTCCCCGGTACGTTCCGACAGCCGGATACAGTCATCCATGGACGCGTTCCGAAGCGGAATAAAAGGGATCACATCCGCCGCCCCGATGCAGGGATGGACGCCCTGATGGGTTTCCATATCGATCAGCCGTGCAGCAGTCCGGGTGAAACGCAGCACCGTGTCTTCCAGTGCACCGGGAGTCCCCGCGATGGTGAAAACGGAACGGTTGTGATCCGCATCAGCGCTGTAATCCCAGACTTCACAGGAATCGTCTGAAACGATCGCATCCCGGATCGCCTCGATGACGGCCGCGTCCCGTCCTTCCGAAAAGTTCGGCACACATTCGATCAGTACATCATTCTTCATATTTGCCTTTTCTTTCACGCAGTATTCTTATTCCTTATGTCACTGTCCCGCATTGACTCATTATCCTTACGTCTGACGGCTTATGTCTTATTCTTCCACCGTTCCATCCGTTCCCGGATGATCTTTTCGTACCCCTGGTCGCTGGGAACATAGAAACCGCCGTCGACGGATTTCGGGAGATACTGCTGTTTGACATGGTGTTCCGGATAGTTATGCGGATATTTATATCCTTGGCCGTGCCCCAGTCCCTGAGCGTCGCGGTTGGAATCCATCAGATGGACAGGAACGGGACCGGCACCTTCTTTTTTGATCTTGTCCATAGCGGAAAAGATCCCCAGCGCGGAATTGGATTTCGGGGCAGTGGCGCAATAGAGGACTGCTTCGGCAATGGGATAATACCCTTCCGGCATACCGATATAATCAAAAGCATTCGCCGCGGAAACAGCAACCTGCAGCGCGCGGGGATCCGCCATTCCGATATCTTCGCATGCCAGGATGATCAGGCGGCGAAGGATGAAATGGGGATCTTCTCCGGAAAGCAGCATTTTTGACACCCAATACAGAGCGGCATCCGGATCGCTCCCGCGGACGGATTTGATAAACGCGGAGATCGTGTCGTAATGGGAGTCCCCTTTTTTGTCATAATTCAGCGCCCGCTCCTGGATGGAATCTTCCGCGACAGCCAGCGTGATATGGATGGAACCGTCTGGTTCTGCCGGCGTACTTTCCACTGCCAGTTCCAGCGCGTTCAGCAGATTGCGGGCGTCCGAATTGCTGCGTTCGATCAGCAGCTCCCGGGCATCATCGTCGATCACGATGTTCAGCTTTCCATAGCCGCGGATCTCATCCTGAAGTGCCCTGTCCATGATAGTCATCAGCGACTGATGATCCAGCGGATGTGTCTCAAAGATCCGGGAACGCGAGAGCAGCGCCTTATTGACTTCGAAAAAAGGATTCTCGGTCGTCGCTCCGATCAGGGTCAGCAGGCCGTTCTCCACGTGAGGCAGCAGGGCATCCTGCTGGGATTTGTTCCAGCGGTGGACTTCATCGACAAAGAGGATCGTCCGCCGGTTGTAAAGCTTCCGCTGCTCTTTGGCATCGGCGACTACCGAGCGCAGTTCCTGCACCCCGGCCAGTACCGCGGAGATCGTAACGAAATTCGCCGCGGAGGCTTTGGCGATCAGCTGAGCCATGGTGGTCTTTCCGGTACCGGGAGGCCCGAACAGGATGATGGAAGAAAACAACCGGTCCGCCTCGATGGCGCGGCGCAGCAGTTTTCCCTTGCCGACGATATGTTCCTGACCTACGAGCTCATCCAGTGTCTGCGGACGCATACGGGACGCCAGCGGCTGTATGCTGTTATAGTTTTGTTCTTCGTTATATGAAAACAGATCCATGGTTCCATTATACAATAAAAACAGCCTTCCTTGCGCCTATACACAAAGAAGGCCGTTTTTTCTCAGTGTTTTTTGAATTATGCTTCAGCGGGAGCACCAACGGGGCAGACACCCGCGCAGGTACCGCAGCTGATGCACTGATCACCATCGATGACCATATAATCGCCTTCAGTGATACAACCGACCGGGCATTCACCTACACATGCACCGCAAGCAATACAAGCATCTTTATCAATAACGTAAGCCATGGTTTTACCTCCAAATCAGCTTTATATAAAAGTTTTTCATCCTTTCCTATTATTATATAGCAAAATAAAGAAAAAAAACAAGATTTTTGGTTATTTCGTTATTAGTCGTTAGACAGTCATTAGTCAATAGTCATTAGTTGGCTGTTGATAGTTGATAGTTGGTGTGTGGCAGTTGATGGTTGACGGTCAGTGATGCTTCTTACCGGTTTCTTTTTCCGCTTTCCTTTTTCTTATGCCTCTGAGACCCTGTAATTGATCCCTGACAATAACCAATAACTAATGACCAGTGACTAATGACTAATGACTATTGACTAATTCCCTCCTTTGACGAAAGGGGGAAGAATGGGTATAATTTCAATATTCGATCTTGGAAGGAGAAACTATATGCGAACATACACTTATGAAGAATATACGGCGGCGGCTGAGGTGATCAAAAGCAGGATCTCCGTCACGCCGGAGATCGGGCTGGTTTTAGGCTCCGGGCTGGGACAGATGGCGGATGAAATTGAAGGCGCGGAACCGGGAACAGCGCCGGTCTTCATTGATTACAAAGATATCCCCGGCTGGCCGCTTTCGACAGTAGTGGGGCATAAAGGCCGTCTCGTGATCGGAAAACTGGGCGGACGGAACGTGATCGTTCAGCAGGGACGCAACCATTTTTATGAAGGTTATTCCATGCAGCAGGTGACGTTCGCAGTGCGGGTCATGAAACTTTTGGGAGTAAATTCACTGATTTTGACCAATGCTGCGGGCGGCGTAAATGTTTTCTTCCATCCGGGAGACATCATGCTGATCACTGATCACATCGGTCTGCCGGGAATGGCTGGCAACAACCCGCTCCTGGGTCCCAATATGGAAGAATTCGGTATCCGTTTCATTGATATGTCCCAGGCCTACGACCGGGAATACGGCAAAATGGCGGAAGAAGCAGCCATGAAGCATGGCATCAAACTTCATTCCGGTGTATATTTCTGGCTGAGCGGGCCCTCCTTCGAGACACCGGCGGAAATCCGGATGCTTCGGACTCTGGGGGTGGATGCTGTCGGTATGTCCACCGTTCCGGAAGTGATCGTCGCCCGCCACTGCGGTATGCGCGTGCTGGCTATATCCGGCATTACCAATAAGAACAGTGACAACGGCGAGATCCAGACAAATCACGAAGAGGTGCTGGAAGCTGCCAACATCATCGGTCCGAAGATCAACACGATCCTCCGGGAAATCCTGCCAAACCTGTAAAAAATGGGATTATCATATTCGGGGACGGTTTACATGAGGCGCCCCGCCGCCGAATGGAACCGTCCTCCCGTTGCCGGACACACATTTGCTGATCGTCTTTTCCTCATTACGGGACCCGTATAACGCTGGGATCCCGTTTTTTCTTGTCCTCATACAGCCAGACATCGGTCTCTTTCAGGATCCTATCCAGCCGATCAGCCTCACTGAAGGAAAACGAACGGCATCCCGCGCTGATCTTTACGCGGTAAGGCAGATGGCTTGAATCATTAAAGTCATCGCAGGCCCTCGCGAGCGTGGCCCGGAACCATTCCGGAGTATGAAGGTCATCCTGCAGGAATAAGGCCGTGAACTCATCTCCGCCCGTTCTGGCGACGGGGCTTCCCGCCGGAAGGACCGTCCGGAGAATATCCGCCGCGGTACGAATAGCACTGTCACCGGTGTTATGTCCGAATGTGTCATTGATCTGTTTCAAATGATCCATATCGGAGATGACCGCGGCGAACTGATGGCCGCTGCCGTAACGTTTGAGAAAAGCGTCCCACTGCTTCTCCGCGCCCGAACGGTTGAGCAGGCCGGTAAGATTGTCATGGGTCGAGGAATATTCGAGAATGGTATTTTTCCGCTCGAGGTCCGCGCGTGTGTTCTGTTCTTCCAGCGCCAGGAACAGGTACCGCAGGCCGGTCCCGATCTCAAGCGAGAGAGTGTAATAGAACAGTAGCTGCTCATAATCCACCTCCGCCATAAATACGCCGTAATGGATATTTCCGTAAAAAAGCGGATATGAGACCAGCAGCCTGCCTTTCCCCGCATTTTCGGAGAAGAAACGGTCACCCGCTCCGAATTTTAGGACCGGCGCACTGTCGGCAGAAAAGGCTTCAACATCCCCACCATCCTGGATCATATACATACTGATCTCGTCAGGGATAAACAATGCCCTGCTTCCGTCCGTATAGATCGGTTCTTTCAGCAATCCGATGCGTGACCGGCGTGTCCCGAGGGCGGAAAGCAGATGCCCGAGTTCCCCGAAAAATTTCCGGATGCTGATGTTATCGGTCAGAAGACTGCGGAGCAGAAGGGAAGTCAGGATATTGTTGGTCTCCATCTGTTTGATGGTCACGCGGTCTTCCATCGTGAGGGACATCACCCCCTTCCGGCGCCGCTGGGACTGCTCACTTTCCGGCACCACACATCCGCAGGAGGAACGGATCACCAGGCGGGCCGGCAGACAGGCGGATGGCGGAACTTCACCATTCAGAAAAGCATGTACCATATGAATGAACGTATCCGTGAGCAGCTGCTGGTCCTGCCGTACCGTGGTAAGCGGAGGCGTCATGATCCCCGCCGCGTCCGTATCGTCGAAACCGGTGACCGCCACATCTTTTCCCGGTGTCAGGCCCATCGACCTCAGCACCCGGTAGGCACACACCGCCATTTCATCATTGGCACAGACGATGGCATCCGGCTTTCCCATGCGTTCCAGCCCTTCCCGGATCACGTCATCGATCCGGTCGGTAAAATCGCCGTATACGATCATGTCTTCGCTGACCTGCAGACCGTTTTCCGTCATGGCATCCTGAAATGCTTTCAGGCGCGGTTCCGCGTCAGGCTGGCCTTTCGGACCGGATACATAGAGCATTTTGCTGAAACCATGACAGCGGATCAGATGCTCAACGCATTCCTTCATCCCGGCATAATTATCAGTGGTGATATGGGCTGTACCGGGCAGATCGGATTCCACCTCCAGCAGGATCACCGGTACGGACGGCATGGCGGCTAAGAACGTTTTCAGATCCATCGGGTCGTAAACCGAAGAGATCGTCCCGAAAGATACGATGAGCAGATCCGGCTGAAGGAATTTGCTGTATTCAAACCGGGAATAATAATGGCGGTCAAACTCATGATCGACGTAATTCTCCAGCCCCAGATATCTTGCCGCGTCCAGCCCCTGGATCAGGCAGACATCAATGTTTTCATTCCGGAGATAATCAGAGGCTGACTGTGTGATCATCCGGCTGTAATCTGTCTGAAAACCGCCTGTCATAATGCACACCATCGGTCTGTGAGTTTTTTTGTCCATAAGCATCCCTCTGAATACGCTGCCGGTCGTCTGATTAGATCAGCAGTCCGGCATCTTCTCCCAATGTTTTTATCCGCTGCACAGAAATGATCCGTACATGCCGATATCTTATCATCATTTTACAACAAAACCGCTGCTTTTGCAAATGAGATCGGGCAACGGTTTGTTCACCGGCCAGCCCGGGACAGCGGGGACGGTTCACGTGTGTCCCGGCGAGGGGCGAAGCTCCTGCACTGCATTAACCGAGCGAAGCTCGCACCTCACAGTGCAGGCTTATCGCACCGCGGTCCCCTCTGTCCCAAGCCACGGAATACATCCGACGCCGGTTGATTAACTTATCGTATCCCCGCTATCCCAAGCCGTGGAGAATATCCACTGCCGGTTGATCGAATCATCGTATCGTCAATAACAGATGTGGGACAATGGGGACATTTCGCGGTGTCCCATGCCTGGGACACCGTGAACCGTCCCCTTTGTCCCAAGCTAAGGAATCTATCCGACGCCGGTTGATTAACTTATCGTATCCCCGCTATCCCAAGCCGTGGAGAA
>DAIMGK010000217.1:0-8169 GCA_036723985.1 Flexilinea sp. | reverse complement strand
CCTCGTCAAAAACCATCTGCTGTCCTGCGAGCTGTTCCTTCTGGAATTCTTTTGCCCGTTCGTACTTTCCCCGAAAGATCATATTCCTTTCCTCATTCCCGTGTCAGCCGGTGGTGGCAGGCAACAAAGTGGTTCGGGGCAGCTTCCGTCCATTCCGGGATCTGGTGCCGGCAGATCTCCGTGCAGTACCTGCAGCGCGTGTGGAATTTGCATCCCTTCGGCGGATCGATGGGACTGGGCAGGTCGCCTTCGAGGATCTGCATTTCTTTCCCGCTCATAATATCCGTTGTCGGGATAGCGTTCATCAGCGCTTCGGTATACGGATGAAGCGGATAGGCAAAAAGTTCTTCCGAATCTGCCAGTTCGACGATGTTCCCGAGGTACATGACCCCGATGCGGTCGGAGATGTACTTTACGACGGACATATCGTGGGTGATGAAGAGATAAGTCAGGTTCTGCTGCTCTTTCAGGTCCTGCAGCAGGTTCAGGATCTGGGACTGGATGGAAACATCCAGCGCCGATACGGCCTCATCGCAGACCACAAAGCGGGGCTGGACTGCCAGGGAACGGGCGATCCCGATGCGCTGCCGCTGCCCGCCTGAGAACTGGTGGGGATAGCGGTGGATAAAATAAGGCTGCAGGCCGGCGTCATCCATGACCTTGAGAATGTACTCCTGCAGGCGCTCGTCATTCTTTTTGAAATAGTGATGCGCGAGCACTCCCTCGGAAAGGATCTGGCCAACGGTCATGCGGGGATTCAGGGAAGAATAAGGATCCTGGAAGATCATCTGCAGATCGGAACGGAGCATGCGGATCTCATCGTAATTCAGCCGCGCGAGGTCGATTCCGTCGTCCCGGAACCCTTCCAGCCGCTGAAAATCCGCGTCATCCCGATATGCTGCCCGCATTGTTTCGATTTCACCGCGGGCCTGTTCCAGTTCCTCCCGGATATCCGTGATCCGGGTCCACAGTGCGCTGCTTTTATCCTGAAACCTTTTCACCCTTCTTTCTTCCGCCGCACCGGACTTTCCGGCTTCCCGTGCTTTTTTGAGCGCATATTCCGCGTCAGCAAGGTCGAGTCCGGCTTCCTCGAAATCACGGTTCCCTTTGCAAAGTTTCGCGCTGATCTGCCATACCTTGCTGAAAGCATCAATGACCGGTTTTGTATCTTCCGCCAGGATGAATCCGCCGAGAATGTTCGTGAGGTCCAGAAAAACATCATTGGCCCGCTTGCGTGCGGCATCCAGCTCGTTGCGTTTCCGGTATTTCCCCTCTCCGTCCGGCAGGGCTTCGTATTCTTTCTCGAGGGCATCCCGTTTTTGTTCGAGTTCGGCCAGCTTTTTCTTATTCTGATCCAGCTCTTTGATGGTCTTTTCCACGTACTTCGGCGCGATTTCATCAAGAGCCCTTCCGTAATACATCGTGCGTCCGTCGGTCTGTTTATAAAGCTGGAGGATCGTCCTGCCGAAGGTGGATTTCCCGCAGCCGGATTCACCCACCAGCCCAAGCGTTTCCCCCTCATAAATGTCAAGGGTGATCCCGTCATTGGCTTTGACAAATGCCCCTTTAGTTTTCAGAGGAAAATATTGTTTCAGGTTGCTGATCCGCAGCAGCGGTTTTCGGTTATTTTCCGGCAGGCTTTGCATGGCGCTCCTCCTTGTTCGGATGGAAACAGCGGATAAACTGTCCCGGCATAACTTCCGTGATCCCGGGCTCCTCTTCGATGCATTGTTCGCTGCAGTATTTGCAGCGCGGCCCGAATTTGCAGCCCTTCGGCAGGTTCAGCGGATGCGGTACGGCTCCGGGAATGGCATCCAGACGATGATGTACCGGGGTGTCAAGACGCGGGATGGAGACCATCAGCCCTTCGGTATAGGGATGGGAAAACGCGGACTCGGTGAAAATGGTCACGGCAGGCGCCATTTCCACGACCTGCCCGCAGTACATGACTGCCACATCATCCGCCATCTGCGCGATAACACCCAGGTCATGGGTGATGAAAAGGATGGAGGTCCCGTGTTCCCGTTTCAGGTCGTTCATCAGCTTCAGGATCTGCGCCTGGATGGTCACGTCCAGCGCGGTGGTCGGTTCATCCGCGATCAGCAGTTTCGGCCGGCAGGCCAGTGCCATGGCGATCATCACCCGCTGGCGCATCCCGCCGGAAAGCTGGTGCGGATACTGTCTGGCAACGGTCTCCGGATTCGGGATACGGACATCCCTGAGCATTTCGATGACATGCGCGGAGGCTTCCTTTTTGCTCATCCCCCGATGGATGATGAACGGTTCCGATACCTGTTTGTCTACCGTAAAGACCGGGTTCAGTGAAGTCATGGGTTCCTGAAAGATCACCGAGATCTCATTCCCGCGGATCTTTTGGATCTCCCGGACCGGGAGTTTTGTCAGTTCCCGTCCGTTGAAATATATCTCCCCGGAGTCGATGTAGCCGTTCCCGTCCAGCAGCTGCAGGATGGACATGGCGGAGACGCTTTTTCCGGATCCGGATTCCCCGACGACCCCCAGCGTCCGTCCTTCATCCACGCTGTAGGATACGCCGTTGACGGCTTTGACGGTACCTTTTTTGGTACGGAAGTATGTATGGAGGTTTTTCAGTTCAAGCAGCGGCATTTTTCACCTCCTCAGCGTTCGGCACTCTTCGGGTCAACCGCGTCCCGCAGTCCGTCCCCGATCATGTTGATGCAGATGGTGCAGATCCCGAAGATCGACGCGGGAAAGACCCACTGCCACCAGTACTGCTGGATGACGATGGAGTTGTTGGCGCCGTTGAGCAGGTTGCCCCAGGTCGGGGTGGGCAGCGGAATGCCGAAGCCCAGATAGCTCAGGCTGGATTCCGTCAGCATGCAGGTCGCGAATTGCAGCGTCATGGAAACCAGCAGCAGCGACATGACGTTCGGCAGGATATGCCGGAAGATGATCGCCCGTTCCGGAATGCCCATGGCTTTTGCCGCGGTCACATATTCCATCTCCCGCTGTGCCAGGACCTGCGCGCGGATCAGGCGGCAGGTTCCTGTCCAGGACAGGATCCCGAGCACCACCATGATCAGGTACATCCGCTGAGTCGGGCTCAGACGGGAACCGATGACCGCGGAGAGGATCATGGCGAAGGGGATGAACGGTAGCCCGCCGACGATTTCTTCGATGCGCATGATGATGATATCGGTATTGCCGCCGAAATATCCGGCAACGCCTCCGAGAATGACTCCGATAACCGTGGAGATGATGACAGAGACGGCGCCCACGGTCATGGTCACACGTCCGCCATTGACAATGCGGTTGAGCATGTCACGTCCCAGACTGTCTGTCCCGAGCGGGAATCCTTTCAGCCCCCAGGTGACCACGGAACCGTCGTTCATGACTGCGTAGTTCTGGAAATTGCCGGTATAAATTTCCCGGATGGCGGCACCTTTGCGGATGGACGCGGGTACGTCGGTCTGGTGATATTTGTCGGAACCCCAGGCGATGACTTCCCCGTTTTCCAGCCATGCCACATAATGGAACCGTCCGCCGTACAGTTTTTTGACCGGAGCGGAAAACTCCGGAATGTTCTTTTCCCCGTTTTTCGCGCTGCCCCATACCGCGACTTTTCCATCGGCGGTAACAGCGGCTGCGGTGGATGCTGTGGACGCGATGTCGATGACGGTCTGCCCTTTCAGTTCCTCCGGGATGGCGGCAAATGGTGAGCCTTTGTCTTTATATCCGGTGTAAACGACTGTACCGTCTTTGAGCAGGCAGATGTATTCGTTGGAAGTCAGCGCGACTTTGGCGATCTGCCCCTGGTACTGCTTGCGCAGTTTGATATCTGCGAGATTCGAGTTTCCCCAGAGGTAAAGTGTCCCGTCGGAGGAAAGTGCCGCTGAAAACTGGTTGGATGCTTCCAGCTGGATGATATCCCATTCCGGGCCGGGTTTTTTCATGGCCTTTTTCATCTCACTGCTGAAGTTCCCCTGCTGAAGCCTTGTGTTTCCCCAGACGTAAAGCTGTTTGTTTTTATCCATGGCGACTACATGGTCGTCTCCGGCGGCAAACAGAACCAGATCGGTCTGTTTCACAGCCTCCGGGATGTTGGCGATATCGATCTTTTCACTGATCTTTGTATGACCCCAGGTATAGATCTCTCCGTCGGTATCTATGCCCACTCCGTAGGTTCGGCCGGGAGCGATATCCCGGATCTTTCCCTTCAGCGCGGCGGGAACGTTCATCATGTCCTGACTCGGGGGCAGGTTGATCAGCGTTGAATCCTGTTCCGAAAGATCCAGGATCCAGAAATGCGGACCGATAAGGACGAAAAGGAAGATCAGAATGAAACCCGTCAGCCCGACCTGCACGGTGCGTTTGGAGAGAAAGGCCTTTGCCATGGTTTTGAAGGGTGTTTCCACCTGTTCTTCCCGCATGATGTCTTTGATTTCCTGACCGGAACCGTTAAAAGCCCGTTTGAACCAGCGGAACAGGAAAAATTCTTTTGGATCAGCCATTTTTTTCCTCCTTCCTTACTTATCAATACGGACCCGCGGATCGACGATCCCGTAACTGATATCGATCAGCAGGCTGCCGACCAGAGAAATTACGGAGTAAAACAACTGGATCGCCAGGACCAGCTCAAAGTCCATGCTGCTCAGAGCCTGCCAGTACAGCTTTCCCATGCCGTTCAGGGAGAAGGTATTTTCGATGATCACGGAGCCTGAGAAGATGCTCAGGAACCAGCCGAGGATGGAGGTGATTATGGGCAGAAGTGCGTTCCGCCAGGCGTGAGAGTAAATGACGACCTTTTCCTTCAGCCCCTTTGCCCTCGCGGTGCGGATGTAGTCCATGGACAGCGCGTCGATCATGGAAGAACGGACAAAACGCGTCATCCCGCCCAGAGAGGCGAAGGTCATGACGATCACCGGCAGCGCGATGTGGTACAGCATGTCGAGAAATTCTTCCCATTTGTTCGCGTATTCCATGCCCGGCGTTTTCGTACCCATGATGGGGAATATCCGCCAGACGACGCAGAACAGAAACATGAAAACCAGCGCGACGATATAGCCCGGGATGCTGTAACCCAGCATGGTCACCACCTGTGTCACGCCGTCGATCTTCTTCCCTTTGTGGACCGCGCAGTAGATCCCCAGCGGGATGGTGATGCCCAGGGAAAGGATCGTGGAAAATATATTGATGAAAATGGTGTTTCCCATCGGCGCTTTTATGACTTCCACGACATTGCGCTTGAAGAGATTGGAATAACCGAAGTTCCCCTCCACGATGCCGTTGAAGGTACCATCCATGTTTTTCCACAAGCCCATCCAGCGCAGATAGCGGACCATCAGCGGGTCATCCAGTCCCAGACGTTTCCGGGCAAGCCGGTAAAGCTCTTCATATTCATCAGCCTTCAGGCTCTGCCGCTGGGGTTCCAGCTCCTGACGTGCCGGATCAGCCGGGATCAGATTATAAAGCGCGTACATCAGAAATGACAGTATCAGGAATACCAGTACGATATACCCGCAGCGCTTCAGAATATATTTACCCATTCTCCGCCTTTCATTACCGGCAGGTGTCAGGATTCAGGAATCAGGATGCAGGTGTCAGAAATTGTCCCTGCTTTCTTCATGTGGATCCTGCTGTCTGCCATCTGCATCCAATATCCTCAACTCTGAACTCTTTATTCTGCGATATCCGCGTAAAGGATCGCCTGACTGAAATCCCAGTAGGAATTCTGGTCATACCCCTCGAGCCAGTCCGGAAATACGGTAACATAGATGTTGGTATACAGCGGGAGCTCCGGCAAAAGTTCGTTCCAGCGCAGAATAAAAGCTTTCCAGATTTCAAGGTAAGATTCATCGTCTCCCGATTCTATACCGTAAACCATATCCATTGACAGTTTATCCAGTTCTTCATCATAGATACGGTCAATATTGTATCCTTTCGCGATCAGTTCCGGATCCCGGGTGTAACCATAGGCTGGGGCGTACAGCGGCGAATAATTTTCGGCCATATTGAATAAACAGTACGTCGGAACGCCGTATTTATCGTTTTGTGATGTGTCGCGGTAATAGTAATTAAGCATCTCGCTGAAGGTCATCACATTCTGGTTGATCTTCATTCCGGCGGCGGCTGTTTGTTCACCGTTTGCGAGCATGACACTCAGCAGGTCGGAAACAGAGACTCCCTCAGAAGAGGCCCATTCGATCACCAGCCCCATCAGCCGGGTCCCGTCAGCCAGTTGTTTTGTGTGAACATAGGAACCGGCTTCTTCTTCCGTGACCTTCTTATAACGGATCCCTTCGGTATAGTCATTTCCGTTTTCGTCATAGATCCAGCCGTCTTCGATCAGAAGTTCAATGGCTTTTTCCGGATTGTAGGAATAGGGTTCCAGATTCTCATCAAGCCATTCCTCTGACTCCTGGTACATCCACATGGGCGTACTGTAAGGCCCGTTGACGATACTCCCCCAACCCTGACAGAAGGTGTTGGCAAATTCATTGCGGTCCAGCAGCAGTGCGATGGCGTGACGGACCGCGATAAACTGAGTGGGTCCGGTATCACTTTGGAAAATGATTTTGCCAAATCCTGAACGATCGAATTGGACATAATCGTAACCGTATCCGAGAATTTCTTTATTAGCCTCATCTTCTACGATGTCCATGGCTGTGTTGATTTGGGCACCGTCTACGATGGTATCGTAAAAGTTGAAAGCACCGGTCTTCAATCCGTCTGCCCATGTCGCGTCTTCTGCTTTTGTAAGGATGATCTTTTCGATCGAGGGGATCTGCCCTTCAAAATTTCCCTGATAGTTTTCATTTTTAACGAGAACAGCCTGTTTGGATGCCTGATCAAAATCGACCAGGTTATATGGTCCCGCGGTCACACGGTCCGGACCGGCGTGGAAGCGCGCGTAAGCCAGCTGATCCTGAACGGCTTCTTTGGTAAGGCCGGTGAAATATACACCTTCTCCGTCATCTTTGAGATCAACAGCGTCTCCCAGCCAGTATTTCATGCTGTGAGCGCCAAATGCCGCATAGGCCATATCAAAATAATAAGGAACTTTTTCGGCCACGATCGTAACCTGGAGCGTATGGTCGTCCAATATGTGCAGGCCTTTGATCGTATCCGCTGTACCGTCATGATATTCCCGCCCGCCTTCGACGATCAGGTATCCGGCCAGTCCGGCTTCCAGTTCTTCGGGAACAGAGGAACAGCTGAAGGCAGTTGTCCATACAAAATCCTTGATCGTGACCGGTTCCCCGTTGTTGAAAACCAGCCCGTCTTTTATTTTCACAGTGAAGGTCTTGGTACCGTCTTCGTTCATCACTCCTTCAAAGCTTTCGCAGACTGTCTCATTGATGACCATCGCGCCGCCCTGATCTATTGCTATGGTCCCGTAATCGTTTGTAAGACCGCGGATCATGCTGTCTACAGCGTTGTTGGTCCACCACGCGCCCGGGGAGAAATCCCCGCTGATCTCAGTATGCTGGCCGTAAATGAGCTGGTGCGCGTCTTCTGCCGAAGCTGCTGCCGCGCTGATAAGCAGGATCGCTGTTAAAAGGATTGCAAAGATTTTTTTCATATTATTTCTCTCCTTAATAAAAGAACAAACGGGATGTTTGTCCCGATATTCATTTCCCGGATCATTGGAAAAACGACTGTGAATTCATTATTAATACATTTGAGCTTTCACATTTTAGAAAATTATATCATATTGTGACTGTTATGGGTCAGATTGCGGTTACGCGTCATCAAACGGGGACGGTTTTCGCTGACTCGTATCGTATCATCCACAGTAAAAATGAAAGGGAATCTGTGCGTAAAAACAGTGCGAGTCAGCAGCATTCTCCTTGGAGAGACACTCTCAAAAAGGAATACAATTCCATTCTCCGGACAGTAACCGTCCCCGTCAGCTGTTTTGTATTTTTTCCCCTGCCTCCTGATTCCGAATCCTGTATCCTGTATCCTGATGCATATCTGAACTCTAAACTCAGAACTTTGAACTCTGGAAAATCGGATGAAAAATTGAAAAATTGGATGTCATAAAAAATAATGAATTTTGAAAAAAGGCCTTGACAGGAAAAAGGGAATGCATATAATAAATGACTGTTGCCCACAAAACAGGGGCAACAAAGAGAAGGACCTTGACAATTGAGAAGCAGCAGAAATGAAAAAACAAACCAGACAATT
>DAIMGK010000216.1:0-8253 GCA_036723985.1 Flexilinea sp. | reverse complement strand
AGTAGAAGTATAACACAGTATTGATATTAATTGTAGTTTAATAAAATGTTGTATAATAGTATCTATTCAGCACTTCGAGTCGCAGCACACAGTACAGTTAGCCCGCTCTGTAGTGATGGGGACGGTTACCCCGGAACCGTCCCCGTTCGCATATCTGTGCAGTATTTTTGTGCCGGCTTCGCGGCAGCAAAAAAGCAGACCAGTTGTGCTTCGTGGCAGCAAAAAGGCAGACCAGGCGTGCTGCGCGGGATAAAAAATCCGCTGCGTGAATCGCAGCGGCCTGTTTCTTCAAAAGGAGCCGAAGCTGCCTGAGCTTCTACTCGGTTTCTCCTTCTTCTTCTTGCTTCTTCCTGTATTTTTCATAAGTGTTTTTCAGCTGATCTGTCTCAGATTGGAATAATTCCATTTGTTCCTCATCACCTACATTTCGCAATGTCGAAGCATAACTATTCGAATGATTAATTGCCATGGTGCCCTTTTCTACACCTACCCGGTCATTAATAGATTGATTTGCTTCGAAATCGTTCCACCAATTCCGCATTTCGTCTGGATCCATTTCACCTTTTTCGTCCATAAATTGGTCTAAACTTTGATAAAGCTGGATATCCGTTGAGGCTTTATTTGTCAATTCATAAGACTGCTGCGGTGTCAGGTTCTTTCCGCCTGCTTCTTCCCATTTTCTGCCCACATCTATTTTAATATCAGCGATTCGTTGGTTTATTCCTCTGATTAAATCTTTCATCCGCTTTTTGTCATTGAGTGTCTTATGGAACCATTTCAAATCTTTTTTGGAAATAACGGACTTATAATTATTTCCGGCTATACTCCTTCCTGCATTAATGGCATATAGCCTGTCCAGATCCTGCTGGAGCTGCTGTTCTTCTTCCGTCATTTCCTTCGTGTCTGTCTCTTGTCCACCATTCAAGGCGATATTATCAAATCGACCAAATCTGGCCTCATTGAGCGTGTCAACGAATTTTTTTCCAACATCGCCGGCCTTGAGATACATCGATACATAGGAACCATCCGGATTCTCGCTGCCGTCAGCGTTATTCGCGTTACGCGCGTTTTGAATTCGTTTGGCTTCCTCAAGAATCTTATCCTTTTCATCAGGTTCGGGATTATTCAGTTTGTCCTTTGCGTCTCGAGCCAATTTTTGCTGACCGCCCCTGGAATTGGACATGGAATTCAGAAGTTTTGAATAAATATCGTATTCCATTCCCTCATTACTGTACGAGGCATAAAAATTCTTTTTAGACTTCAGTAATTTTCTCTTCTCGTCCTTACCCAGGTTCTCAAATTCAAGTTCTGTACCATCCATCGAATCACGAAAATTCACCATATCTCTTGCGGATTTCACCAATTGGCTCTGTATTACAGAAAAAGTACCCGCGTCCGCATTCTGCTGCATATTTTTATACCATTCATAATCTCCCTTTCGGAGAAGTGGATTTTGGGGATTATTCTCCATATTTCCTCGCATCATTGCGGCCTGAATACGGTATAGGCGATCCATTTCCGTTTCTCCGGTCAAATCTCCTTGATCCAATTCAAGATCTGCATCTGCCTCCTTGGTGGAATACATGGAATTCATGCTCTCCATTTCTTGTTGCCATAAATCCATTTCTTTATTTTGTTTCGTGCCTGGACCGGGCTTTTTCTTCTTTCCGCTTTTTGCCTGCATCGGACCGGCTGCGGAGGCTGCGGAGGCGTTTGAGAGGGCGGCGGACGCGCCGCCATATCCTGACGTGACACTTTCCCCGCGGGCTGCCATCAGGCCTTCCCGGTCGGCACGGGCTTCCAGGGCAGAATCGTTCACCAGACCGCTGCCCCGGACCTCGCCCCTTGCCTGGGACGCGGCGTGAGAGATCTCGTGGCCCAGCAGCGCCTGACCGTGAGTGCTGGAAAAATCCAGTTTGCCCGGCGCGAAGGCGATCTTGCTGCCCTGCGTGACGGCTTCTGCTCCGGCCTTGCCCACGGCTTTGTTTTCATAGAGCTTCACGCCGGAGAGGTCCATGCCGAAAGCCCCTTCCATCTTCTCGCGCATCACCACGGGCATATCGACCTGATGGCCCGGAGCCTCCAGCAACGCACTGTTGGGGAGTGAGGGTTCCATCTCACCGCTGCTGAACGTCTCCTCACCGGATTTTTTGCTGCCGCGTTTTTTCTGTTGTGTGTAAGTGTAAGTCATTCATTACCTCATTCTATTTCGGCGTAACTTTTCAGCCCGGAGCACATGGGGACAGGCACACTTGTGCGGGCTTCGCCGCACAAGATGCCAGTCCCCATGTGCTTCGCCCCTGCGGGTCCAGTCCCCGGGAGGCTGACTAACTATTTTTTTCGTTTCCCCAGGTATTTTTTCCTTCCGGACAGTTCTCCCAGCCATGCGAGCTGCTGTTCGTAGAGCATGTTTTGCACCTCCTTGCCTTCGTCCGTTTTTAGATACTTGTTCTGAGCGGAAGTAACGCCAGATTCAGAGATGTGCTTGGCCATTTCCTGAATCTCTTTCTGCTCCGGCGTAAGTTTGTTATGAGCTTTATCAGCGAATTCATTAAATCGCTCATTTTCACGTGAGTTCTGTAACATGGCATCGTAAACCATATATTCCGTAGCAAGAGGGGAATAGGCGGTCTCAGTTCTCAGCTTTCCTTCATCCTCGTCCGGTCGCTCCTTTACTAAGTTCTGATGCTGATAGTAAAGCTTCTCTCCCAGCTCGTTTCGCCGTCTGTGTATCTCCATAAGTGTATTGGTGTCATGCCAGATTTGATTAGTTTTTCTAATTCCACTTTATGTTTTGGATCAAGTAACAGTGATTTTGCCTTGTTCATTGCTGTTATACCTTTCGACAGTAGAAGTATAACACAGTATTATTTTTAATATTTAGTATTTTTGTAGCTTAATATGGATAAGTTTTCAAGAAATAAAAGAAGTTCAATAATGCGTAGAATTAAATCTGAAAATACTAGTCCTGAAGTATTTTTTCGAAAAATTTTATGGCATAATGGGATTAGATATAGAAAATATTATTCGGATTTACCAGGTAATGAGATAATTTAGGTGCTCCTGTAAATCTTTGATTAATTGATTCTTTTGTTTTTTTATGTTCCCACTCATATGCTTTTTCAAGAAAAGCGCATAGATCTTGAATATTGGTTATATAAACAAAATTCGTGTCACGTTTATTTTCGGGCAAAAATGTCAACAATTGTTTGGCTTCACCTCTTTTAGTCGGTCAAAACCGATACCGGACTTAAAACTGAGCCGCGGCGAACCATATTCTTGTCATATATATAATAAACAGGAATGCATCGGATCAATTCATATGTGATATTATATTGCGTGGAAAATGCGCCGTAAATTATTGGTATGCGGTATCGGATACCGGCACAGTTTTCCGGATGTTCACGGAACAGACGCGGACGGGCAGGGAATTTCGGGATCACTGATAAAACGCCGCGTCCTGACGGGGACAAAAAGACATAAAAATGTGTTTTGCAGACAGTGTTTCTAAAAACCGCTGTTTTGCAGTATGACAAACATGTAAGGAGATTTTTATTATGAAAAAATCATTTATTCTCATTTTTGCGGTTTTGATCGCGGCAGTTCTTACCGGAACCGCGTTCGCACAGACCGAAACGATGACCGAGGTCAAATGGAAAGATATTGCCCCTATGGCTGAGGCAACGGGGATCAAAGGTGATTTCTACGCTATCGGAGATACCGGCCTGTATATGTGGATCCCGGACAGATTCTATGAAGAGGAACTGACTGACGAAGAATTTGAAAACGGTTATCTTCTCTATCTAACCACAGAAGATAAGTCTTCTGTGGTAAGCGTCACTTATACGCTTATTGAAGGCATGACCACGGACAGCTATTATGATGCCATCCGGAATTACGAGGGGACCAGCAATGTTGAATATAACGTCATCAACGATATCCCGGCCGTTTCTTATGATATGACCGAACAGGATTCAATGACAATTTCATTCGTTGACGATGAAGGATATGTTTTTGAATTCACCTTCTGGCCGATGTCAGACGAAAGTTTCCAGCAGGTCGCGGCGATAATGGGCGCGTCCATCCAGACAGCGGAAGGATAGCGGCTTCGCCCGCTTGACGCGGTGCGGTCGCTTCGCGCTTTGTCAGACAGGAACCGTCAGCAGGTTCTGAATCGTCACAGACAAACTATGTTTATCAGGGAACAGTGTTTATAAAAACAGCTGTTTTGCAAAAAATCAATTTATAAGGAGATTATTATAATGAAAAAATCATTTGTTCTTATCCTTGCGGTTCTGATCGCAGCAGTTCTTACCGGAACCGCGTTTGGACAGACTGAAACGATAACCGAGATCAACTGGACAGATGCTGCCCCCATGGTCGAGGCATCAGGGATCAGCGGTAAGTTCTACGATATCTCAGAAACCGGTCTGGAGATGTGGATCCCGGACGTTTTCATTGAAGAAGAACTGACTGATGAAGATTTTGAAAACGGTTTTCTCGTTTATATGAAAACGGCAGATGAATCCGCTATCGTGAACGTTACTTATTTTGGTGTTGAAGGCACTAACGTAGACAACTATTATGAAACACTCTCCGAAATGGACGGAATCAGCGAACTTGAATATGTCATTATCAACGGCGTTATGGCCCTTTCCTATACTACGCCCGAACTGGATATGTCGACAATTTCAATCGTTAACGATAACGGATATGTCTTTGAATTCAATTTCCTGCCGATTTCAGACGAAGGCTTTGCCCAGGTTGCCGCGATGATGGGAGCGTCCATCCGGGTTGCCGAAGAATAAAATTTTTCAAATTCATTACACATATAAAAGAGGGGATCCTCTGTATTTCAGGAGCCCCTCTTTTTTTTCCTGCCTCATCACGTTTCCGCGGGAACCGTTTTGCTGACTCGCAGGGTGAGGACGAAAGGTTTAACTCCCGATACACAGTGTTTGGAAAGACGCGAGTCAGTCAAAAATGTTCCCGGATACTGAATCAATACGTCAACTCGCGGAGGTTTGTTATGAACAGGTTTATCGCCCTGCTGAGAGGCATCAATATCAGCGGAAAAAACAGGATCCCCATGCCGGATCTGAAAGCTTCCTTTATTGAACTCGGCTATACGGATGTCCGCACACATCTCAACAGCGGAAATGTTGTCTTTTCGGATCATTCGGAGAATGAGATCACCCTCGCGGATCGGATCAGATCGATGATACGGGCAAAATTCGGTATGGATATCCCGGTTTTTGTTATCGCGCAAACTGATCTGAAGCATTTGTTATCCAGGGCTCCGGCGTGGTGGGGAACTGAAAATAAAGATATCTACGATAATTTGATTTTTATGATCCCTCCCGCGAAGGCTGAAAGCATCGCTGAGAAAATCGGTGAACCGACAAAAGACCTGGAACAGATCTGTATCTGCCAAAATGCCGTTTTCTGGTCATTTGACCGGCAGCGATACGCCAAAGCGAACTGGTGGAAGAAAACCGCGGGCGCAGGGATCGGAGAGCTGATAACGATCCGAACGGCTAATACCCTGAGAAAGATAGCCGAAATGTGATTTAATACGGGAGATTGGAAAAGGTTTCAATTTGACTGCCGGGGGAATCGCCTTCGGGATTTTGTGCTTCGCAAAGGCGCGGAGCGGGATCGGCTGTGCCTGCCGGAGTTCTTTCCGCGCCTTGTATTTTATAGCCGGGGGCCACGCGCGCCGCAAGCTCCCGCGTGGCCCCCGGCACCCCCATTATTTCGTGAAATTACCCCGGGTGATTCAGTTTTTGTCATAAGTTATAAATATCACGTTTTTCGACAATTCTGCCGGAAGGCCGACTGTCAAGTTTCAGATATAATTATCAGAGAACGCAACTTCTTAACTGCACAGTCAAAACCCGGAAAGGAGAAAAGCACAAAATGAGCACATTCAATTCTTTAGGTCAGCCTTTTCAGATCGCGGGCGTGACCATCAAAAACCGTTACGCGTTTTCACCGGTCACCACAGCAACGATGTGGGATGAAAAGGGCAGCATCACACCGAAGTTTATCCGATATATGGAAGACCGGGCCAAAGGCGGATTCGGCCTTTTAGTGACCGGAGCGCTCACGACGGATCACCAGGTGGACCCCTATCAGGCTACCGGTCCGGCTTTCATCCTGACGCCTGAATCATTCAGGGAAAAATCGAAGGATCTGATGGACGCCGTCCATGCGCACGGAACAAAAATGTTCGCGCAGCTGACACTGGGACTCGGCCGGAATTATCCGGGCCTTCCTTCCACCTCCGAAAACATCGTTTTCGGTACGGCGGATGTTCTTTCTCCGGAGCTTACCACAGAGCAGATCAAGCTTAAGATCCGGGAATTGATCGACAGCGCGAAGCTTGTGAAGGAAGCGGGCTGGGACGGCATCGAGGTCCACGCCATGCACTGGGGATATCTGCTGGATCAGTTCGCCATGAAGTGCTTCAACCGCAGGACTGACGAATACGGCGGTTCCTGGGAGAACATGCTGCGGGCGGCACGCGAGATCGTCGAAGGGATCAAGGAAGCCTGCGGCAAAGATTACCCCGTCGGGATGCGTTTCAGCCTTCAGACTTTTGTCAAAGCCGCGAATGAGGGGCTGCTGACGCCCGAAGGGGAACAGGGCCGTTCCCTCGAGGAAAGCATCATGTGCGCGAAGATGCTTGAGTCCTACGGTTACGATTACCTCAGCGTGGACACAGGCGTTTATGATTCCTTCTGGTATGCCTGTTCGCCGATGTATATCCCGCAGAGCTTCATGTTCGATATGGCTGACAAATGCAAAAAAGCCGTCAGCATCCCGGTGATCTGCGGCGGCAGAATGAATGACGCGGCCGCCTGCGCCAAAGCTATCGAAGAAGGAAAATTCGACGCAGTAACGATCGGCCGTCCCGGTATCGCGGATCCCGATTATCCGAACAAGGCCATTGCCGGTGAGATCGAAAAGATCCGCCCGTGCCTTGGCTGCAATGCCGGCTGTTTCAAGAAGGTCTGCATGGAAGCCGCTCCGATGACCTGCGCGGTCAATCCGATCGCCGCCCATGAGATCGACCTCGACCTGAAGCCGGGTGACGGGAAGAAGAAAGTCCTGGTCATCGGCGGCGGTGTCGGCGGTATGGAAACAGCCCGGACAGCCGCGAGGCGCGGTTATGAGACCATCCTTGTTGAGAAGTCCGATCATCTCGGCGGCCATCTCGTCGAAGCCGGCGCGCATTCCTTCAAGAAAGAAGTCCGCCAGCTGAATGAATGGTATCAGAGGGAGCTCGCTGATCTGGGCGTGAAAGTCATGCTGGGCACGGAAGCAGATGCCGCCTTCATAAAGGAACAGGCTGTCGATGTCGTTGTCCTGGCCACCGGCTCCGTTACCTCTGTCCCGCCGATCCCCGGCATTGAAAATACCATCGCTGCCCTGGATGCCATCAACCATCCGGAGAAACTCGGTCAGAAGATTGTCATCGCGGGCGGCGGACTGGTCGGCTGTGAGATCGCCTATGATGAAGCCATGAAAGGCAAGGATGTCACCGTCGTGGAAGCGCTGGCGGATATTATGGCTGCCGGCGGCGCGGCTCCGCTGCCGAATATCATGATGATCAAGGCGGAATTTGCCGCCCGCGGCGTACCGGTGCTTACCGAGACCCGTGTCAGCGGGATCAAACCGGACGCTGTGACCGTCATCGACAAGGATGGCAAAACCGGTGAAATTCCCGCGGATACCGTTGTTAACGCCCTCGGATTCAGGCCCGTCAATACACTCGCGGCGGAACTCGAAGGCTGCGGAGCGAAGGTCATCACCATCGGAGATGCCCTCGGCGCGGCGAATATCCTGAAAGCCGTGGCGGACGGATACGAAGCGGCCAACAGTATCTGATCTTTTTTACATAAATAAAGTATGGTTCTGTGTCATGTCTGTGATGACACAGAACCATACTGCTGTTTGGACATCAGCCTCTCAATCCCGCTGATCTTTCTGCTGTAAGAACTCAGTTTAATAATTATTACTGAAACTTGACAGTTATACATTCGAGATATTTTTCATCAGAATAAATAACCTTTACATCATGAAAATTATGCTCCCGGAATACGATACTGCATAGAGGCGTGGAGCAAATTTTATTATGCGGACCGGTCGGGGTCGGTTTCGCCTGACTCAGCAAGCTGAGTCAGGCGAAACCGACCCCGACCATTGCGGCTGACGGCAGACGTTGACGGAGACCTGCATTGCAGGGTG
>DAIMGK010000215.1:0-8328 GCA_036723985.1 Flexilinea sp. | reverse complement strand
TGCAATTATCCGCTATTGAGTATTCGAAAAATGGTTATTAATCAGCGTTTCCTTAGGTACTCCGGCCGTTATCGCGGGGGTCTTGAAAAAAGCTCTGTGGGCGATATATTGGTAATGTTTTTATAAATGATAAACAATAATGACAGATCTGTAATGTTAAACACAAACGTAAACCGCAAGATCAAACATGACAAATATGCTGTACAATTGAAACACAGGTAAAAGGAAGGCGTATGACAACGATCCAGATCCCTGATAATGAACCATATGATGCGGACAAAGCCACACAGGCGATGAAAAATATGAACGTGTCAGCAAAATTTAAGGGGATTTCTGAAATGTCTTTGGACGAAATAAATGAGGAAATATCCAATTACCGACTGGAACGAAGGGCCAGAGAATGGAATCAAATAA
Organism: Flexilinea sp.; assembly: GCA_036723985.1. Classification (GTDB taxonomy): domain Bacteria; phylum Chloroflexota; class Anaerolineae; order Anaerolineales; family Anaerolineaceae; genus Flexilinea. The sequence goes on along the minus strand of DAIMGK010000215.1, from coordinate 7,914 downwards.
TTGATATAGAGGATGCAAACGAAAATGACTGGCAGAATTCTTCAGGAATCTAATATTACAGAACTGAAAGCTTCCCTCAACGAAAAACTTGAAAAAGAGGTGGTCGGTTTTCTGAATTACCGTGAAGGCGGCGATATCTATATCGGTGTGGACGACCAGGGAAATCCCGTTGAGCTTGATGATCCGGACGGAATCCAGCTTGAAACAGCCGACCGGATCCGAAATAATATCCAGCCATCCGTACTTGGGCTTTTTGATATCGTTGAAGAAAAATATCGAGGGAAAAAGATCATCCATATCATTGTTTCCAGTGGACCGGAAAAGCCCTACTATATCCGAAAGAAGGGAATGTCCGAAAATGGATGTTATATCCGTATCGGAACATCGACACAGCCAATGACTCAGGCAATGATCGATGATACCTATGCCAGAAGAACGCACAATTCCCTGCAGAAAATCGTTTCTCCGCGGCAAAATCTGACTTTTGAACAGCTTCAGATCTATTATCAGGCCAGAGGGCTGAAGCTGAATGACAGGTTTGCGGAAACACTGGATCTTTTAACAGACGACGGGCGCTTCAACTATGCCGCTTATCTGCTGGCGGATGAAAACGGGGCATCAATCAAGGTGGCAAAATATGCCGGAACAGACAAAGCCGACCTTATAGAAAACGGGGAATACGGTTACTGTTCACTGGTCAAAGCCGCAAAGAGTGTGCTGGATAAACTGGAGATCGAAAACAGAACCTTAACAAAAATCACCAGTCAGGAACGTATTGACCGGCGTCTGGTGGATCCGGTCGCGCTCCGGGAAGCCGTTATCAACGCCTTTGTGCACAATGATTACACCCGGGAAGTGCCACCGGTTTTCGAACTGTTTTCAGACCGTCTGGAGATCACTTCTTATGGCGGACTTCCCATGGGTTTTTCCGTAGAGGATTTCTTCGGCTGTCGCTCGATGCCAAGGAACCGGGAACTGATGCGCGTTTTCCGGGATCTCGGCCTCGTTGAACAACTGGGCTCCGGTATGGGACGAATTCTCCGGGCTTATGATCGATCCGTTTTTAACCTGTCGGCAAATTACCTGACGGTTTCCTTCCGGTATCCGGAAGAAATGACTGTACAAGTTAAAGAGAATTCTGCACAAGTCGATAGCGAGAGTGTACAAGTTAACGGTCAAAATAGTATACAAGTTAAAGATAGTACAGTACAAGTTGAGAGAGAGACCACCCGGGTTAATGGTCAAAGCGCCACCCGGGTCGATAATGCGGCTGTCCGGTCTGCCACACAAGTTGATATCAGTACCACACAAGTTAACGGTCGGGTTACCCCACAAGTTGATACCGACACCCCACAAGAAAACGGTCAGGTTACCCCACAAGTTAAAAACCGTGAGAATATGATTTTTGATATTCTGACCTTTTGTCTTGAGCCTCATTCGAGGAGAGAAATTGCAGATATGTGTGGTTTAAAAAGTATAAGGTTTTTAACGACCCAATATTTATCTCCTCTGCTTGAAAAGGGATTTCTACGTTTAACAATTCCGGACAAACCTCGGAGCAGCAAACAGAAATATCAGACAGTTATTCTCAGGATGGAGGAGTAAAGGCGCATAATCATTATGACACAAAGCGCTGTGATATGATAAAATTTCGATGAATCATTAGCGTAAAACCGGGAGGGCAGAATGAATCCGAAAGTCAGACGGGAACTGAAGGAAAAATTTTATGATGAACTGAAGGCTCTGCTGCCGGGGAACGACCGCAAAGCGCTGAACGAAAAACTTTCCGGCCTGCTGGAGCGGCTGTCGCCGCTGTTTCCGCTGCATGACCGTCTTTCCTGCACCGCCATCGCGGAAGCCTGCGTGCCGATGCTGGGAGAGACGCCGGAAGAGGGATGGGCGAAGTTCACGTATGAATTCCTCCGCGCCCGCATGTTTCCCCGGATCAGCCTGTCCCCGGAGGCTTCCCGGTTTGAACAGGGCGCCCTGACCTACCTCCATGTCCTGCGGATCCTTTTGGAATATGAGCGGAAGATGCTCTTTTTCGACCCCCGCTATGATTTCAATTTCCTGACACCGAACGAATATGAAAAATGCGACCGGGCAGATGAATACCGGCGCTTTCTGGAGGCCTTCCGGAATGAATTTGTCTACGAGCTGATGCGCATCGGCAGCGAAGTCACGCCGTTCTGCACCCTCAGCCATATCGCGGGCGTGCATTATGTGGCGATGATGGCTGCCTCCGCCATCGGGTCAAGGGGAGAAAAGATCGACCTGGCGCTGGTTTCCGCCGCCGCGGCCGCCCACGACATGGGGAAATACGGCTGCCGCCCCGGGGAAAATGTCCCGCACCTCCATTATTACTATACCGGTTTCTGGCTGGAAAGCCGCGGCATGCCCGCCGTCAGCCATATCGCCTCCAACCATTCCACCTGGGACCTGGAACTGGACGCCCTTTCCGGTGAGGCCCTCTGCCTGATCTATTCGGACATGCGCTGCAAATCCCGTTTTGAGAACGGGCATGAGGTTCCAGAGATCTTTTCCCTGGCGGATGCTTTTGATGTGATCCTGCGGAAAATGGAAAATGTGGACACGGCAAAGCGCCGCCGCTATGAACTGGTATACCAGCGGCTGCAGGATTTTGAGACCTATCTGATCTCACTGGGGGCGGATGTCGGGCTGACCGGTGTGATGCAGGCGCAGGCCGAACCCCGGGATCCGGTGCTGCTGAGCGCCGAGGAATCGGTGGAACGCCTGACGATCCTTTCAACGGAACATCACCTGCGCCTGATGCACCAGCTTTCCAGTGAGCAGAAATTCGGCAACATCATCGAAGCGGCGCATTCTTCCCGGGACTGGAAACAGCTCCGTGTCTACCTGAATATCTTTGACGAATACTGCACCTACCTTTCCGCCCGGCAGAAAATGCAGGCGCTGTCTTTTCTGTACGAGCTGCTGATCCACCGTGAGGGGGATATCCGCCGTCAGGCAGCCTGGCTGATCGGCAAGATCATCGCCCGGTTCCATCTGGTTTACCGGAAGGACCATCCCGCGGACGCCCCAAAGGATCCGGCGGAGGAAGTCCCGTTCACCCTCTGGGCTGAATATCTGGAGAAGATCATCCATCCGGACCACAAAACCACCGCGCAGCAGCGTTCGCATATCGGCTTCACCCTCCATCTGGTGATCGACGCGGTGCTGAAGAACGGGCGCAATGAAGACATGCCGCGTTTCATCAACACCCTGCTGGCCTATTATGATGATCCGAAGAAACCGGACGCGGATACGGCTTTTACCCTGCTCAGCGCCATCCAGAACCTGCCGCCGCAGTATTATGATGACAAGACCCGCGGAAAGCTGATCGATTTCGCAGCCTGGTTCGCCGAACGGGGCGATGTCCGGCTGAAAACGGCAGCCCTTCTCTTCCTGCGGGAAGCCCAGCGTCCGCTGCCGAGGGGATCGGAGCAGATGCTGCGCATCACCGATGTGGCACGGAATATCACGGATGACAGCCTGACTCTGCGCTTCCTGCGCTGCCGCATCCTGCAGCGGGCGGGGGAAGACGCCGCGGATGAGGCTGCCCTGTTCCTGCGTCAGGAAGTTGCCGATGATATTTTCCTGGACAACCTGAAGATCGCCGCTCCCTGGGTGAGCAAGGTGGTGGGTATCGAACTGCTCCGGGCTCAGGCCGAACAGGGGCATACCGATAACATGCTGCATATCTGCACGCATTTTTCAAACCTGCTCAAGGTCTCCGAACGGGTCGTCGTCCGCCATACGGCGGGGGAAGCCCTGCTGGGCGTACTGCCGCTGCTGCGCCGGGAACAGCGCAACGAAGTCGTGGTGGAACTCGGCAAGGGGATCGAGCTGGGCCAATACGGGATCTCCAAATACATTCCGGATTATCTGGGCCGGGCGGCGCTGCTCCTGCATCCCTCCGAACTGGATGAACAGGTGATCTGGCTGCGCAGCCTTCTCGGGTCTCCCGCGGACAGTACGGTCCACGGCGCGCTCCATACCATCGGGATCCTGCTCCAGTATTACGGGATGTACCACAGCCGGTTTTCGGAACCGGAAGAGAATTACATCAAACGGTGGCATGAGCTGCTGGGCCTGCTGCTGCAGGGGCTTGCCCACTACCGGGAAGCGGTCCGGCAGGAAGCCCTGCTGGTAGTAGGACAGCTTTTTGACGGCGGCCCGCTGACGATCAATGAACGGGCGAACCTGTTTACGCTCTGCTGCCGCAAACTGCTTTTCCTGCTGGAAAAAGCACCCGACCAGGACAGCCTGACCTTCTTCTACCGGGCATCCACCCTGGCGCATATCGAACGTTTTCTGGCTTTATACCGGCTGGATCACGGCGCTTTCCATTTCGACCGCCCCACAAAGGTGGCATTCTTCCCGGGCACCTTTGACCCCTTCACCCTTTCCCATAAGGGGATCGTCCGGGCGATCCGCGCGATGGGTTTTGAAGTCTATCTGGCGGTGGACGAGTTCTCCTGGTCCAAGAAACCCCAGCCGCACCTGATCCGCAGACAGATCATCAATATGTCCGTCGCCGGTGATTTCCATGTGCATCTCTTCCCCGATGAGATCCCCGTGAATATCGCCAATCCCGCCGACCTGTACCGGCTGCGGGAGCTGTTCAAGAACATGGAACTCTATATCGTCGCCGGGGCGGATGTGATCGCCAATGCCTCCGCTTATAAAAAAGCGCCCGAGCCCTGGTCGATCCACAGCATGAACCACATCATTTTCACCCGGCCGGATCAGCCGAAAAACCTGCCGAATGAGGCCCGGGTCCTCAAGGGAGACGTGATCGAGCTGCACCTGCCGCCGGAGCTGGAGGATATCAGCTCCAGCCGCATCCGGGAAAATGTGGACCAGAACCGGGATATTTCCCATTTCATCGACCCGGCGATCCAGGATTTTATTTACCAGAACGGGCTTTACCTGCGTGATCGCCAGGATAAGCCTCTCCTTACGCCTTCGGAAGTCTCTTTCGACTGGCTCAAGCCGCCTTATACGCAGACCGTCGGGATGACAGACAGCCTGAAAGCGCTGGCAGCCGCCGCGGAAAAATGCGGCGACCGGCTGCTGCTCCTGCGGCGCGGAGCCCATTGCGCCGGCGCTTTGTCCTGGCGGTCTCTCGGCACCTCCGACCTTTATGCCGCGTTCCGGGATTCGGAACTGGCGGACCGGATCCGGCTGCGGGCTTTGGGGCGGATCCTGCTGATCACAGGCCTGAACGCCCGGGGAGAAGACGCGCAGCTGCTTATGAGCGAAGTGCTGGCTCATTCGCTGGCCGACGAATGCGTTTACGCGGTATGCCAGCTCCGCGACGGTTTGACTGACGATCTGGAAGATCTTTTCCTGCGGCAGGGATTCCGGCGTTATGAGGGAATGGCTCCGCTGCTGGAAGTGGATATGCATGCCCCGTCGGTCCTGATCCAGAATCTGGAAACAACGATCCAGGAACCTCTGGGCAGTGATGAGCGTGTCCGTGCCGTGATCTCCCGCTGCCATGCCCGCATGCAGCGCGCCCTCACAGGGCTGTATCCGGGTTCGCTGGTGCTGACACTGGCTTCGGATGTGATCCATCAGCGCCTGCTGGAGAAGATCACCGCGTTTAACCATGTTCCTTCCGTGCCCCTGGTGCCCCGGGTCCTGGGGGAATGCATGTGCGTTCCCTTCGGAAAAATGCTGCGGGGAAGGATCCTGCCGAATACCGTGACCAAGACCATCCACACCGACAAGGTCTATGAGCCGGATCTCCGGTCCCGCAGTATCCAGGCGTTTCCGTATTATCCCCCGATCCCGTATCAGATCCGTACGATCAAATCCTTCAACCGCCCGGTGATCCTGGTGGATGATGTGATGCACCCGGGGAACCGTATCCGCACTCTGGACCCGCTTTTCAAACAGGAGAAGATCGACGTACGCCTGGTGCTGGTGGGAGTCCTCTCCGGCCACGGCAAGGACCTGATGAAGGAACGGAACCTCCCCGTGGACGCGGCGTATTTCCTGCCCACACTGCGGGAATGGTTCGTGGAATCGACACTTTATCCTTTCATTGGCGGAGATACGGTCCGGCGGGATACGGAGCCGGTGCCGGGACTGCTGCCGGGGATCAACCACATCATGCCTTATACCGGTTCGCTGTTCGGGCAGAAATATCCCCAGAGCGCTTTCTTTGAGCTTTCCCGCTGCTGTCTGGAATCGGCCCGGGATGTGATGCTGACACTGGAACAGGCTTACCGGGAGCATTTCTCCCGCAACCTTACGCTCAACCGCCTCAGCGAAGCGGTCATCCTGCCGCTCTGTCCGGATAAGGGTTCCTGCCTGCACTACGACCCCAACCTCGCCGCTTCGGTCTACCTGGAAAACGACCTGGAGCAGCTGATGAGGGGGATTTAGTCATTAGTCATTAGTCATTAGTCATTAGTTGTTAGTTGGTGGTTGATAGTTGTTGGTTGGTGGTTGATGCCATAAGGCTGTTTTTGTGATGGTGTCAATGGGAACGGTTTTCGCTGACACAAGAGGATTATCATGGACATTTGCTATTATCGGGAAAAGGGCTGCCTGCTGGCGGCCGCGAACAAATACGCCGGCCTTTGCCCCGCGGAACCGTGTCCGGGGGAACATGTTTATTTTCTGACCGAAGGCGATCCCATTTCCGGACGGGGCAGTTTTAAAGCGAACCATCCGGGACAGCTGACAGATCCGGACAGCCTGAACGTTCTGGACGCGTCCCGTCTGCGGGATCCCGTTTTGGATCCCATGCTCGCGGACGCGCTGAAAGAAGGCAGGCTCACCGTCCTCAACACCGGCAGAGCGGGATGGCAGCGCCTGCTGCAGCCACCCGAAACCGGGAAAAAACGTGTAAATATCCTTGCCATCGGCGACGTGGGGTCCACGCTGCTGATCGGGCTGAAGCTGTTGGGCGGGGATGTGATCTCCAAAATCGGCATCTGTGACATTTCGGAAACGAACCTCAGGCGCTGGGAATTTGAAATGGGGCAGATATGGCTTCCCGCACCGTTTCAGGATCAGTTTCCGGAAGTGGAGATCGTGCCTGCTGACCGCCTGTTCGACTGCGACGTGTTTGTTTTCGTGGCTTCCAAAGGGATCCCTCCTGTCGGCTCGCAGATCAAAGATGTGCGGATGGCACAGTTTGAGAGCAACGCCGGACTGGTAAAGCAGTATGCCCGGATGGCCCGTGAACAGGGATTTCAGGGATTCTGGGCACAGGTCTCCGACCCGGTCGATCCTCTGGCAAAGACCGCGTATCTGGAAAGCAACCGGGACGCGGACGGGAATTGGGACGGCCTCGGGCTGATGCCGGAACAGGTGCAGGGGTACGGCCTGGGCGTCATGAATGCCCGCGCGGCATATTATGCCAAACGGGACGGGCGTTTTGCTTCTTTCCTCACGGAAGGCCGGGTCTTCGGTCCGCACGGGGAAGGGCTCTGGACAGCCAATTCATTACAACATTACGATGAAGCGCTGTCCCGGGAACTGACGGAACTCACGCTGACGGCAAACCTGAAAATGCGGGAAATGGGCTTCAAGCCTTATGTCGCTCCGGCTCTCTCTTCCGGCGCGCTGTCCCTGCTGCAGACGCTCCGGGGAGAGTGGCACAACGGTTCCGTATTTCTGGACGGGGTCTACATGGGCTGCCGGAACTGCCTTACCCCCGCCGGTATCGAAACTGAACTGCTTCCCGCCATCCCCGACACTCTCTTCGCCCACATCCGGGAGGCCGCGGAAAACCTAAAATCCATAGTTTAGCGTTCAGAGTTCAGCGTTCAGAGTTCAACGTTCAGAGTTCAGAGTTCAGATGTGCGGGACAGGCACCACAGACTCAGAATTGGTTTGGGTGTCAAAACACCACTTTATTTGATAATGGATAAA
>DAIMGK010000214.1:0-8343 GCA_036723985.1 Flexilinea sp. | reverse complement strand
ATCCGTTGATGAAGGCCATCATCGTGAACCAGGCTGTCCCCGGTACCACCGAAGCCTTCCGCCAGATCAAGGAACGCCGCCCTGACATTCTCTGCTTCGCCGGCGAATCCCATGAAGATATGCCCGAAATCGGCTCCGCTGCCGACCTCGTGGTGAACAACGACTTCGTTGCCCGCGGTTACCTGATGATCCACACCGCCCATGAACTCGGCTGCGATACCTTCGTTCACATTTCCTTCCCCCGCCACATGAGCTATGAAACCATGTCCCGCCGTGTCGCCATCATGAAGGCGACCTGCGAAGAACTGGGAATGAGCTTCGTCCTCGAAACCGCTCCGGATCCGACCACTGACGTCGGTGTTGCCGGTGCGCAGGCCTACATCCTCGAAAAGGCCCCGGAATGGATCGAAAAATACGGTAAGAACTCCGCTTATTTCTGCACCAACGATGCCCATACCGAACCGCTGCTGAAGCAGTTGCTTGAATACGGCGGCTACTTCATCGAAGCTGACCTCCCGAGCCCGCTGATGGGTTATCCGGGCGCTCTGGGCCTTGACTTCACCGATGCCGGCGGCGACTTCGCGAAGATCCTCGCGACCGTTGAAGATGCTGTCGTTGCAAAGGGTGGCGCCGGCCGCTTTGGTACCTGGGCCTACTCCTATGGCTATACCGTTTCCGCCGGTCTTGCTGAACACGCTATCAACGTGATCAACGGCGAATCCGAAGTGGATGAGATCGATGACATCGCCGCCGCCTATGGCGTTTACAGCCCCGGCGCCGAATGGAACGGTTCCAACTACACCAACGCCGATACCGGCGTGAAGTCCGCCAACATCGTCCTGATTTACCAGGATACCTATATCATGGGCAAGGGCTACATGGGCGCGACTTCTCTCGAAGTTCCGGAAAAGTATTTCACCACGAAATAATTTCCGCTGAAGCGAACGATTATGAAGGGGGAGCCACCCGTGCTCCCCTTTCCTTTAATTCAGAATCAAGGAACAAGGAGCAAGGAATAAGGATCAAGCAACAAGGATAAAGGTAATTTAAACCCCGTTTCCTGATTCTCGTGTCTTGCTCCTCGATCCTTGATCCTTGATCCTAAAAGGAAAAATCATGAGTATAGATCAAGCTCCTTTACTGGAGATGAAAAACATCAAAAAGGATTTTTTCGGGAATCAGGTACTGGAAGATATCAATCTGACCCTGCGTGAAGGGGAAGTGCTGGGCCTGGTCGGTGAGAACGGCGCCGGAAAAAGTACTCTGATGAAGATCCTGTTTGGTATGGATGAGATCCGGGATACCGGCGGTTACGGCGGGGATGTGCTCATTAATGGCGAAAAAGTCAATTTCCAATCCCCGTTTGACGCGCTGGCAGCCGGTCTCGGCATGGTCCATCAGGAATTTTCATTGATTCCCGGTTTTACAGCAGCAGAAAATATCCTGTTAAACCGTGAACCCACGAAAAAATCTGTTGTTTCCCAGGTGTTCGGTGAACGGCTGAATACACTTGACCGGAAAAAAATCACCGAAGATGCCCGGGTCGCGATCGACAAGATGGGCGTGAAGATCGATGACCAGATGGTCATTGCGGAAATGCCGGTGGGACACAAACAGTTCACGGAGATCGCCCGCGAGCTTTCCAACGATAAACTGAAGCTGCTGATCCTGGATGAGCCGACCGCGGTGCTGACCGAAAAAGAAGCGGTGGCGCTGCTGGATTCCATCAAAGGGATGGCATACCGCGGCATCGCGGTGATCTTCATCACCCACCGTCTGCAGGAGATCATGGAAGTCTGCGACCGCATCGTGGTGATGCGTGACGGTCACGTGGTGCAGGACATTCCCTCTGAATACACATCCATTCCGGAAGTTACCCGCTGGATGGTGGGACGTACCGTTGACAATGCTGCCGGAAACACGGCCCGTACGATCAGGGACGATCCGAACGCGGAGATCATCATGTCCATCCGCAAGCTCTGGGTCGATATGCCCGGCGAAACGGTCCGCAATGTCAATCTCGATGTCCGGAAAGGTGAGATCCTCGGTATCGGCGGCCTTGCAGGACAGGGAAAACTCGGTATCCCCAACGGGATCATGGGCCTTTATGAGGCCGGCGGCCAGGTGACCTTCATGGGAAAGAACATCCCGCTGAACAGTCCCCGCTCCTGTCTGGATTCCCATCTGGCTTTTGTTTCCGAAGACCGCAGGGGAGTCGGGCTGCTGCTGGATGAGACCCTGGGCTGGAACGTAGCCTTTCCCGCCATGCAGATCAACAACAAATTCCTGAAGAAATATCTCGGCGGTCTGGTTTCCTGGCGCGATGAAGATGCCATCAAAGAAGTTACGGAATACTACATCGACCTGCTGAAGATCAAATGCACCGGTTACAAACAGAAAGCCCGGGAGCTTTCCGGCGGTAACCAGCAGAAGATCTGCCTTGCCAAATCCTTCGCGCTGGAACCGCAGTTCCTTTTTGTTTCCGAGCCGACCCGCGGTATCGATGTGGGTGCGAAGGCCCTGGTGCTGGAAGCGCTGCGGAAGTTCAACCATGATTCCGGTGTGACCGTTGTCATGATTTCTTCCGAGCTGGAAGAACTGCGTATGACCTGCGACCGGATCGCTATCGTATCCGGAGGAAAGATCGCCGGGATCATGCCGGCCTCCGCGTCTTCGGAAGATTTTGGCACCCTGATGGTCAGCATGGTAAAGTGAGGACAATATGGAAGAAACGTCGAAAATTTCTTTTATGGATAAGCTCAGAGGATGGGCCAACAGTTTCGGGCTTCCGCGTCTGATCATTGCCGGTTTCCTTCTGGTGCTGTTTATTGCCGCTCCTTTTGTAGGCGCGGATTTCTGGGTACAGATCACCAATACCATCAACCGTTTCTCATGGAACGCCGTTATGGTCCTCGCGATGGTACCGATGATCCATTCCGGCTGCGGCCTGAATTTCGGCCTGCCGCTGGGGATCATTGCCGGCCTGCTGGGAGCGACGCTTTCCATTGAGTGGGGCTTCCATGGCTTCTTCAGTTTTGTGATGGCGGCCGTTATCGCCACACCCTTTGCCCTGCTTTTCGGCCTGGCTTATGGCGCGCTGCTGAACAAGATCAAGGGCGGCGAAATGATGATCGCGACCTATGTCGGATTTTCATCTGTATCCTTTATGTGTATGATGTGGCTGCTGCTGCCGTACCACAGCCCGAACATGGTCTGGGGTCTGGCGGGCAAAGGTCTGCGTACAACGATTTCCCTCGAAGGGTATTATGATAAAGCCCTGGCGAATATCCTGCAGATCAATATCGGGAAGCTTTCCATCCCGACGGGCACGATCCTGTTCTTCGCACTGCTGGCTTACCTGATGTGGGCTTTCCTGCATACCAAGACCGGTACGGCGATGACGGCTGTCGGCTCCAACCCCGCTTTCGCGAAGGCCGCGGGCATTGACATTGACAAGACCCGTACCCTTTCCGTTGTGATGTCGACCTGGCTTGCCGCGATCGGTATCCTGGTCTATGAACAGGGCTTCGGCTTTGTACAGCTGTATATGGCCCCGTTCTATATGGCGCTGCCCGCGGTATCCGCGATCCTGATCGGCGGTGCCTCGGTGAATAAAGCATCCATCACCAACGTGATCATCGGAACATTCCTCTTCCAGGGTATCGTGACCATGACACCGACTGTCATGAACTCCATGATCCATATGGATATGAGTGAAGTTATCCGCGTGATCGTTTCCAACGGTATGATCCTGTATGCTTTGACACGGAAGACGGAGGCAACAAAATGAAAAAATCATTGGGAAGCATCATTCGTGACAATTCCGTGCCGATCATGTTCATCATTATCTGCGCGATCTGTATCCCGCTTTCCGGGTTTTCGGCTCCTTACCTGTTCAACGAGATCATCACCCGTCTGGGACGGAACGCCTTCCTGATCCTCAGCCTGCTGATCCCGATCATGGCAGGAATGGGGCTGAACTTCGGTATGACGCTGGGCGCCATGGCCGCGGAGATCGCCCTGATCTTCGTCTCTGACTGGCAGATATGGGGCATTCCGGGTGTGGTCCTTGCGATGATCGTCTCGATCCCGATCTCCGTTTTTCTTGGCTGGCTGTGCGGTACGATCCTGAACATGGCCAAGGGACGGGAAATGGTGACCAGCTACATCATCAGCTATTTCATCAACGGTATTTATCAGCTGATCGTGCTTTATATGATGGGCCCCATCATCCCGATCAAGCATGGTACCATCAAACTCCCCCGCGGATATGGTATCCGCAACACCGTCAGCCTTTTGAACATGCGCCAATGTCTGGATAACGCCTGGGCGATCCGCATCCAGGGTGTGAAGATCCCGCTGCTGACATTGTGCATCATTGCTGTCATGTGTCTCATCATCGTATGGTTCCGCCATACAAAACTGGGCCAGGATATGCGCGCGGTCGGTCAGGATATGGAAGTTGCCCGCTCCGCCGGTATCGCGGTGGAACGCACCCGCATCCTTTCCATCATCATTTCCACGGTCCTCGCCGGTTTCGGTATGGTGATCTATCTGCAGAACATGGGGAACATTGCCACTTACAGTTCCCATTCCCAGATCGGTATGTTCTGTATCGCGGCGCTGCTGGTCGGCGGTGCGTCGGTCGATAAGGCTTCCATCGGGAACGTGTTCCTCGGTGTGATCCTGTTCCACCTGATGTTCATCGTTGCCCCGAAAGCCGGCGCGGTCATCACCGGGGACTCCATGATCGGTGAGTATTTCCGTGTGTTCGTTTCCTACGCGGTCATCACGGTCGCCCTGATCATGTATGAGACCAAGAAACGCAACCAGAAGAGCGACGCTGCACGCCAGCTCCAGCTGGACCAGGAAAAGGAGGCGGCTAATGGATAAAAAGACGAACAAATGGCTGCCAAAAGTCATTACCCTCGCTGTCATTCTCGGGATCGCAGCCTGCATGTTTGTCATCGGACGCGGCCATACGGTCTATTTCGATAACAAAGCCCTGGAGTATGAAGGGACCTCCGTCGACGCGTATTACCGTGTCAACGTGCTGGTCAACGGCGAACGGGTGGCGAAGCTTTCCGCGAAAGACCGCGGTATGACGACCTGTATCGGCCAGAACTTCAAAATGACGGTCGAGGTCACGAAGGAAAAGGGCGGGGAAGCCCAGAGCTATGACTATTCCCTGAAGCTTCCTTACAGCTGGGACGGCATTGTTTACAACATCCCGGCCCTTATCGCCGGCCTCCCGGAAGAAGCGTACAAGACCGAGTTCTTCTCTATCGCGACAGAAGTTTCTGTCGAGGAAGATGAAGAGATCGTCACCGACGAATTCCAAATGGGTGACATCTGATAACAGATCCAGGGGACTGTCCCCACAAAGAATAATAAATAAAGCCGCGGAAACGCGGCTTTATGCTATCTGTCCCTTCCCCCGTTTTTCGGGAATCAGCCGCAGGACCGCATCGGAACGGGCATAAAGGAAGGCCCGGTCGGGTCTTCTGCGTTATAATTGCTGAAGGCGGAAAGGGCCTTTGGAAATATCCTATGGTTTTTGCGAGTCTTGTTTTTACCTTTTATTTTTTGCCGGCGGTACTGATCCTGTACTTTCTGGCAAAAGATGAATTTAAGAATGGGATCCTGCTGGCGGCGAGCCTGCTGTTTTACGCTTACGGGGAGCCGAAATATGTCTTTGTGCTGATCGCTTCGATCGTGCTGAACCACTTTCTGGCTTTGCGGATCGGGAGAATCAGAAATTCCGGCGGCAGGCAGGCGAAAGGGCTTCTGGTCCTGGCTGTCGTGCTGAATATCGGCCTCCTGTTTGTCTGCAAATACCTCGGCTTTACGGTCACGGTCATCAATGACCTGCTGAAAACAAGGATCGCCCCTCCCGCTGTTCCGCTTCCCATTGGAATATCCTTCTTCACTTTCCAGATCCTGTCCTATGTGATCGATGTGTACCGGGGCACTGTCGGGGCGCAGGAGGACCTGTTTTCCACTGCCCTGTATATTTCCTTCTTCCCGCAGCTCATCGCCGGCCCCATCGTCCGGTATGGCACGGTCGAAAAACAACTGGCCCGGCGGAAACATACGGCGGAGGATTTCGCGGAGGGAGGAAAACGCTTTCTGCTGGGTTTCAGCAAGAAAGTGATCCTTGCCAATAACCTGGCGGTGGTATCCAAAGAGATCTTTGCCATGATCCCGTCGGAAACGGACCCCCTGCTTTTATGGCTGGGGTCTGTCTGCTATACCCTGCAGATCTTCTATGACTTTTCCGGGTATTCCGATATGGCCCTCGGCCTGGGCAGGATCTTCGGGTTTCACTTTGCGGAAAACTTTGATTATCCCTATATTGCCTGTACGGTGACCGAATTCTGGCGGCGCTGGCATATTTCCCTTTCTTCGTGGTTCCGGGATTATGTATACATTTCCCTGGGCGGCTCGCGGGTTTCCGCCGGACGGCAGATCTTCAACCTGCTGACGGTGTGGCTGCTGACCGGGATCTGGCATGGGGCAAATTATACGTTCCTGTTCTGGGGGCTGGGCTATTTTGTTTTGCTGGTCCTGGAAAAGTTCCTCGTCCGTCCCGCTGAAAGAAAGGGAAAACCATTCCGCTTCCTCTGGCAGGCTGTCACCCTGCTGAGCGTCAACTTTTTATGGGTTATCTTCAATTCGGAGACCCTTCGCCGGGGGCTTCGCTATTGTCTGGGTATGCTGGGGTTCTACGGCCGGCGTTTTGCCTTTGATCCCGCCATGCTGCGTTATCTCCGCGAGTATGGGATCTTTATCCTGCTTGCGATATTGTTTTCCGCTCCCGTTACGCGGAACATTAAAGAAAAAATCAGCCGCGGCAGGTTCGCCCCTGTCATGGATTTCGCCGTTCCGGTCGGATACGGCCTGGTCTTTCTCTGGGCTGTGTCCTTCCTGATCCTGGGCGCACATAACCCGTTTATTTACTTCAATTTTTAGGCTTTCGGAGAACGGAGAATATGGGAAAAAAGCGGTCAGCCTGCGCGTTTATCACAATTTTCCTGGCAGTAGTCGTCCTGCCGGGTCTGTTCAGCGCCCGGAAGCTTCTCAATTTCTATATCAATGACGAAAGCGATTACAATGAATGGACGGCGGAACTCGGCACGAAATTTGAAACGGATATCGCGGGCTCTTTCTTTCTGAAAAGCACATTTATCGATTTGAACGGCGCTGTCCGGAAGGTTTTGGGGCAGCGGGAGATGAACGGCGTTGTTAAGCTGGATAACGGCTATCTCCTGACAACGATGGCGCCCTGCCCGGAAGAAGATCTCCAGCGGTACGCGGAGAATACGGCGGCGTTCAATGACTATCTGAAAGAACGGGGCATTCCCCTGGTCTATGCTTCAACGCCCTATACCTCCGGAAAATTTGATCCGAAGCTTCCCTCCGGTGTGGATGATTACGGCAACGCGAATGTGGACCGCTTTCTGGAGCTGTTGGAGGAGTCCGGGGTCGAAACACTTGATTTCCGGAAAAAGATGAAGGATGACGGGTGGGATCATTACAGCATGATGTACAGGACTGACCATCACTGGACAACGGAAGCCGGGTTTTATACCTATGGGGTCCTGGAGGATATGATCCGGGAAAAGACCGGCTGCGAAGTGGATCCGCGTATCTCCGATATCGGACAGTATGAAGTCACTGTCTATGAAAAGTGGCATCTGGGATCCAGGGGCCAGCGAACGGGCCGGTATTTCGGGGGGATCGATGACTTCACGCTGATCCTGCCGAAGTTCGAGACCCGGATCCAGGCTCCGGACGGTAAGACAGGGACGATGCCGGAACTGATGATGAGCCTGAAGCCGCTCCGGAAGAAAGACCTGTCTTCCCGCTATACCTATGACACCGTTCTCGGAAACGGCGCGTATCTGGGAGATTACAAAAATCCGCAGAGCCTGAACGATGTGAAGATCCTGATCCTCGGGGATTCCTTCGCGAAGGCGGTCACCCCTTATTTGATCATGGGTTTCGCGGAGGTCAGCTGCGTATATAATGACGCTTCTTATTCCGTTACGCCGTCCCTGATCGGGTCATATGATCCTGATATCGTGATCATGCTGTATTACCCGGAAAAACTCATCCCCGAAAGCCCGGCCTTTTCCTTCGAATCTTTCTTCTCTACCGGAAAATAAAAAACCAGCCGGCCAGGCAGATGATGCCCAGTGCGATCAGTGCCGCGGGCAGAAAGGTCAGCAGACCGGCGAGGATCATCGCCGGCATATCGTTTTTCTCCAGCAGGCTTTCCGGATCATCCTCGTCAAAAACCATCTGCTGTCCTGCGAGCTGTTCCTTCTGGAATTCTTTTGC
>DAIMGK010000213.1:0-8350 GCA_036723985.1 Flexilinea sp. | reverse complement strand
TCGGTTTCGCAGTTCAGTTCCAGCATGACGCCCATGCGGCCGCCCATGTGGGAATAGAGTTCAATGATACCTTCGGAAGCGACGCGGTTGGCACGCTTCTGAGCCTGGGCAAGACCCTTTTCGCGCAGATATTCCAGTGCGGCATTCATGTCGCCATTGGCCTGTTCCAGCGCTTTTCGGCATTCAAGGATCCCCGCGCCGGTGTTGCCGCGCAGTTCTTTGATCATTTCAGTGGTGATAGCCATTCTTAATTAATCCTTCATTCTTTTCGATTATTCAGCGGCTTTGCCGTTGATTTTTTCCAGTGTGGAGGCACCGAAGAGGTCTTCGTCCTTGCTGTCCATGTCATCAGCGTTCAGGCGGCCGGCGGAAGCGGCGTTTGTGTCAGCGCTGAATTCGACAGAAGCGGTTTCGCCGCCGTCGCGCATCATCTTGCCTTCAACGGCTGCGTCAGCGATCTTGCCGACGATCAGTTTGATCGCGCGGATCGCGTCGTCGTTGGAGGGGATGACATAGTCAACGTTGCGGGGGTCGCAGTTGGTATCGACCATACCAATCACGGGGATCCCCTTCAGGTTCGCTTCATGGATCGCGGTAGCTTCACGGGTGATGTCGATCACGAAAACGAGACCCGGCAGTTCTTTCATGTTGCGGACGCCGCTGAGGCGGAGCTGCAGACGGGCGATGTCACGTTCGACCATCAGGCCTTCCTTTTTGGTCAGCTTTTTGATCTCGCCGGTGTCACGCAGTTTTTCCAGGCGTTCCAGCTCATTGATACGCTGTGCGATCGTGGTCCAGTTGGTGAGCATGCCGCCCAGCCAGCGTTCGGTCACGTACGGCATACCGCAGCGGATCGCTTCATCGCGGATGGTGTCCTGCGCCTGGCGTTTGGTCCCGATGAACAGGATATCCTTGCCGGATGCGACACAGTCGCGGACGAGCGCGTAGGCGGTGTTCAGAGCCTTGGCAGTCTGCTGCAGGTCGATGATATGGATCCCGTTCCGTTCGGTGAAGATGTACGGCTTCATCCCGGGGTTCCACTTGTTCGTGCGGTGACCGAAATGGACGCCGCTTTCCAGTAACGCTTTCATGGAAATAACGTTAGTCATTGATACAAATACTCCTTTGCGTTTTATTCCTCCGCCTTTCTCATATTCCCGCGGAACTGCCGCTTCACCGGCAGCACGCCCGAGGAAATCAAAAGACGTGCGGTTTCAAATCCGTAACATTGTACCATAAGAATGGATAGAAATGAAAAGCTGTGATTAATTCATGAAAAAATAAGTGAGCGATCCGTTTTTTTTCAGGAATGCTGCTGGGGACTGTCCCGTGAAGGGACAGTCCCCGGATCGGCTGCCAAATGAATAGCAGCACGGTCCGGTCATTAATCTGCGGATACAGCGAAATTATGATCTCCTGTTTTCCAAACTCATAACATAAAGTCAGGCTCTGTCAAAAGCGCGAAATTTCCGGCCGCCAACCACCAACTAACGTCTATTCCCAATCCCATTCAGCTTCTTTCGGTCCCTGGATGACAACTTTTGAGAGGTCAAAGCTTTCCAGGAAATCACGGAGCTTTTCTTCACTGAAATCAGCTGTTTTTTCAAATATCCATACCGGCGGGTGATCATAAATGCTGAAGGCTTCTTCCGCTGCCCAAATGCTCAGGTTGACCACCGGTAATTGCGGAATATCTGTAGTGACGGTTCCGGCAAGGTCGGAAATATAAAGCGGACCGATCTGAATGGGACGCTGGAATTCACCGACAAGTTTAAATCCCAGGCTGCCGTCAAAAAGAGCCTGATAATAAGCCATGGTCATCGGATAGGTACGGGGAATGCGGCATACGCTCCAGATCCCGCGCTGGCTGGGGAGGATCAGATAGTCCGCCTGAGGCAGGACACGCATGAACATATCCACTTTATCCTGGACATCATACCAGCGGACTTCATTGGTAATGCCGGTATAGAGCTGTCCGAAAGGATCCAGACCGCGCATGCGGAAGGGAAGCCCCTCATCCCAGTTTTCGTTGGCGATGACAATACGCCGCAGATGCAGATCAGGGCCATCGGTAAGGGTCACACGCAGACTGTAAACTTTATCTTTCCCGAGGGAGACCGGCTCCAGCGGGATGGTGATCATTGTATCATCAGATCCGGCTGTGATCTCTCGTTCGGCGGAATATATCGGAGCCTGTTCAAAGTCATCTTCAGTCAGTTCTATCCGTAAAACTGCCCTGGTTTCAGCGGAACCGTCCGTTATCAGGCGCCGGACCCTGGGCATTCGCAAACTGTTGACCGTGATATCCTGATATGGCCGGAATCTTTTTATCACGGGAATGTCATGAAGTAATGTTTCGCTTTCATCTGCGGGGATGGAAACTGCAGCGCGGACCGTTTCTCCTTCGGTATCCGTAAGCTGGAACAGGGATGGGATATTGTCGTAGATCCACTCGACTGCCTCAACACGGGAGTGTTTCTGCCCGTAAACGGATCGCATAAAAGCGCCTGCCCAGATGATCGTGCCTCCTAAGATCACGATTCCGGCGAAACAGCACAGGATACGTCCCGTTTTGCCTTTTGATTTGCGGAACCAGTTGACCAGTCCCCAGCCCGCTGCCATGCAAAAACTCGGGTAAACCGGCAGAAAATAGCGGTTGTTTTTTACAAAGCGGGTGCTCATGAACAGGAAGAACAGCGTTGCCCAGAATAATGGCAGCAGTGTCTTTTTCCAGGTTTCATCTTTGGAACGGAACAATTGGATCCATCCGATGATCAGAAAGAACCAGACCGCGATGCCCAGCGGCAGCCCCATCCCCCAAAGCACCTGGTTTTCCCAAGCAAAGAAAAAGGCGGGCCGGTGAGACCATTGTTCACTGGGAGGACCCCCGCCGATCCCGCTGGATTCTGTTGCCGCGACATTCATTGAGCGCAGCCAGTCCGGATTCAGTGAGAAATTGAAAAATGAGGTGTTCCCGCTTTTCGTCCGAAACATCATGGGCTGAAATACGCGGCAGGCAAGGATCATCATCGCGATGGCTGCCAGCGCGCTGCATCCGGCCAGAACGATGATCCGTCCGAAATCTTTGCGGCAGACCAGCCGGGTGTCTGCGAAACTGATGAATACCGCGGGAGCCAGGATCACGCCCAACATGGCAAGGTTCACCTTACAGCAAATCGTCATCCCAAGGAAAAGCCCGAAACGGATCATGGCCAGCCAGCCGCTGCGTTCCATATGATAGATACCGTCACTGCTTCGGTACAGGTATCGTTTTTGAGCGATCTGTACTGCGGAAAGCAGCGTCAGCATGGTGAAAAAGACCGCGAAATTATCCACAGTCATGAAATGGGACTGCTGAATGGATTGGACGGAAAGGCTGAAAAAGGCGCAGGAAAGGAAAGCGGTTGTCCGGTCAAAAAGCTTTTTCGCGATAATGAAAAGCAATATGATGGAACCCGTGTCCATAATGGCTGAAAGGTACCGCCCCAGTGTCCGCAGTTCCTGATAACCGGTTCGGTTAAGCGCTTCGGCAGTGATACGGATGATCAGCATCGGCAGCTGGCCCCAGCGCATTGTGTTATCCGGTCCGTTGCCGATCGTTTCCCCGGATAGGTCATATTTGTTATAAGGGCTCATCGGGGCAATGCGGGTGTTGAAATAATCCGCGATATTCGTTGGCATATGCAGCTGTGTCAGGGTATTTGTCAGCCCGTATTCGTCCGGATGCAGCAGCGCGCCGGAGTCCCAGTGCATATTGTAAAAACGGCTGAAAATGCCCGCAATGGTGATAAGCAGCAAAACTGTTTCCAGGATCGTTTGTAAGGTATTATTTTTCTTCATACTTATTTCCCGTGTCTCCGGATCCGGTTCTCCAATGCCTCACGAAAGCTGTCTCTGCTCCAACCTGAATCCTGCATTCTAGATCCTTTTCCAAATTTAAATATTAAACTGATCGTGCGGAATATCATTTTCGGTTTCTGAATTCTGTTTTTTCATTATAAGCGCATTGTGGCCATTCAGATAATATGACCGGATCATACCGGTGTGCTTATATCCGGCTTTCTCATAGAGACGGATCGCGTCTGTATTCTGTTCATCAACATAAAGGTATACATCTGAAGTGCCGTAAGTTTCCTCAATGTGTTTCAGCAGCAGCCTACCGATTCCCCTCCGCTGATATTTCGGAAGGACAGCCAGTGTCAGCAGGAAGACAGCATTGTTTTTCCGATCCATTTCGGAAGCACCGAAACCTGCGAATTGTCCGTCCGCAAGGGCAGTAAAGCGGCGAACACCCGGGCTGGAAAAGGCGCCGATAGTATCCAAAAGTGTCCAGGAATCTTCTTTAAAAACCTCACGATTCAGTTCCCATGCCCGATTAAGATCGGTGAGGACCGATTCTCTGATGACAATGTCCATGAAAAGATTTTATCCTGTTTCCCCGGAGTTAACAAAAATTCGTGCGCTGACGCGCAGCGCCGGACGTCTTCTAATTTATTCCTCTCTCAGATACGCGATGTTCTGTGTCATACGTGTAGGCATAAGCCCGAATTCACGGGGAAGAATATCCAGCGCGGTGATCCGGTCTTCAGCCATGTAGTCCAGCCAGAAATACATCGGGGTACGGAGCGGAAACCATTGTTCATTTGCTATATACAGTCTTCTCAGTATGGATGTCTGGATCGGTATGATGCGCTTTTTTTTGTGGATGGCCTGCATTACCAGTTCCAGACATTCCCGGAAGGTAAATGTTTCGATACCGCCTGCATAGATCGTTCGGTTCAGTGTCGCGTCATCATCCATGCACAGCATCAAAGCGGTGATCAGGTCTTCCACCCAAATCGGCTGAATGAGTGTCGGATCACCGCCGGGAATTAATAACGGCCCGCGTGTCTTGCGGACAAAATCTCTTAATATGGTTGTGAAATGATCATTTTTCCCATATACGATCCCGCTCCGGATGATCGTATATGGGACGCCGCTTTCTCTGATCGATGTTTCGGCAAGCGCTTTCGCACGCAGCAGGTTATATGCTGAGGCACGTTCCGCCCCGATGTGGCTCAGGTAAATAAAGCGTTCAACATTCATTTCCTTTGCCACTTTGGAGAACATCCGTGCCGCGCGGATATCGATTTCTTCGAATTCCGCGTGAATACCTTTCCACTCGGTTCCGATCAGGTGGAAGACAGTATCGATATCCTTCATGGACGCGCGCAGGTTGCGTTCATCGTTCATGCTGGATATGGCTACTTCCACCGGGACACCGCGCGGCAGTTTCGGATAATCCCGTGCCGGATTCAGCAGCAGGCGGACCGGGTATCCCAGTGTGACCAGATGGCTGACCAGGATCTGCCCGATAAAGCCTGTTCCCCCGGTTACAAGTATCATAGATCCTGATCGGACGATCCCTCAGTTTCGTCCGTGTCCTCCGTGATCAGGCGGTCATAATGATATTCGGCTTCCTCACAGCGTTTTTTGAAGTTCTCTGAGGCTTTTTCGAACAGCATTGTTTTTTCGACCTGCTCGGCAGCGCTTCCGGCGGGATCAAAAACATTCAGATAATGGCCGCATATCATCAGCATATCAGCCATCATATCCGCTGCTTCCTTATTGAACCACAGGATATTGTCATATAGATTTGTTTTGAGGAGCCGCTGTGTATCATTCTGTTTCAGAAGCGCATCCAGATCCGCATCCAGGGTCTCCGATGTCCATTTCTTCATGGCATCAAGATCGAAATACAGCCATTGGATCCAATCGATCTGTTCATTTGCAGACAGATCAAAAAGTTCCGCATCCTGCAGACAGTGGTTCAGCGGCTTGGCAAGATGTGCTTCTTCAAAGATATTGGGACGATTCTCTTCGAATTCGTCAGTCAGCAAACGTTCCTGCTGTGCGATCAGCATCATTGTCCAGAGTACCGGCTTTGTATGGATGATCTCAGAGACCTTCCGGGATGTTTCAGCATACTGACGCATATTCGGGATCCGTGCCGCGATGGGATCCCGCAGCATGGCAGTCATTCCGGAACAGTAAAGGTTGAAAAGATCTCCTCCTTTTGTTTTGGGATAACCGAATTGTTCACGGAATGCGTTGGAAAGCTTCTCAAAATCGTTCCATGTCCCGTTCCGCAGTTCATTCCAGGTTTCGGGGCGGATCTTGACACCGATCCCCTGATGCAGCCAGCGCAGTTTATGTCCGTCAAAGCAGCCGCGGAAAGGTTTCAGGATGTTTCCGAAGCGGATTTCTTCCATTGCTTCGCGGAGGTCCGCTGTCCCTTCGCCGTTCAGCCAGGCGCATAACTGCTGCCAGGTGTGATGTTCATCGTCGCACACTTCGTAGATTTCGGAAAAAGCGTAGTATTCATACGCGTGCAGGCGCATATACAGCCCTTCCCGGCAGAGCTGCTGTGAGTTCCGGATGAAATCCAGGCCCCGGATGTGATCATGAAGGATCACATAGTATTCCGCGTCATCATGCAGCCCCAGGCTTTCTGAAAGCGTCGTCGTGCACATGACCTTTTCGTTATTGATCGTGCGGGCAAAGGAAACGGACTGCCGGATATATCCTTCCGTATCTCCGAAGCGGTTGTTGTAAACCACAAGCGTATGTGTATTCTCGCCGTAGTTGGAATAGGCAAAGACGTTTTCATCGATATTGCCGTAACCGTTGGCAAAGTTAAATAAGGCAAAATGCTCGACTTCCGCAAAGCGTTTCCGCTGATGAAGCAGCGGGAAGATCTCGCGGCGATGGCGCTCCAGCAGGCCCTGGTTGACCTGTTCGTTGTAATAAGCCTTCTTATACTCCATACCGTACTTTTCGGCGAAGCCCTCCAGCTGGCCATGGCCGAACATCGGCAGGCCAGGCATGGTCGCCATCAGCAGGCAGATGCCGAAATATTTGTCTCCGTCACCGAACTGGTCGATGGCAGAGCGTTCATCCGGGTTATTCTGGAAATTGACATAGCGTTTCAGGATCTCCGGGTTGAATTCCAGTGTGTTCTTGAGCACCATGCGGTAACGCTGGTTATCTTCATCCCGCAGCAGGTTCATGAAGGCACTGTTGTATACCCTGTGCATGCCCAGCGTTCGTACGAAATAGTTTTCCATCATCCAGAAAGCTTCCGCCAGGAGCAGTGTCCCCGGTGCTTCCACGGCGATCCGGTCCACCACCTCCCGCCAGAATTCCTGCGGGAAGACCGCATCGAATTCCGCCTTTGTCATACCGTATTCGGCACGGGTGGCAATGTCTCCGCCGCTGCCGGGCTCCGGGAACCACAGACGCTGGTAGTGCTTTTTCGCGAGCGTCATGGCGGCGTCAAAACGGATGATCGGGGTGTGTTTGGCTACACTGAGGATCGTCTGGAAAACAGTCTCACGGACTTCCGGGTTCAGGTAGTTCAGCTGAGCGGTGTCATTCCACGGCATGGTCGTGCCGTCATTGCCGTGATAGATATAGCGTGTATCACCGGTATTGTAGTCGATGCGCTGAAATACGACCGCGCAATCCGAACGGGTGAAATAATGGTCTTCAATTCGGATACCGATATTCGGGTCGGGGGAGAGATTGCCGCAGTTGAAACTGTAATTCGGGTATGGATTTTCCGGCAGGGAAAGGAATCGGTCCGGATGGTACAGCACCCAGTTTGAATCGATTCCCATATGGTTCGGGACCATATCGCTGGCGAGACGGATGCCGTAGCGCCAGGCACGGGATTTCAGATCATAAAACGCGTCTTCACCGCCCAGGTCATCAGCGATCCGGTAGTCTTCCAGGGAGTAGGCGGAGGCCAGCGCTTCCGGATTGCCGCACCATTGTTTGATGGTCTGTGACGCCTTGGAGCGTTCCCAGAGGCCGATCAGCCACAGGCCGGTAAATCCTTCTTCTGCAAGGGTCTGCAATTCCTCGTCCGGGATCTCATTCAAACGATGGATATCCCGATGATATTTTTTCGTAAGCTGATCCAGCCATACATATGTGTTTTTCGCGATCATCACCAGGCGCGGCATCCATTCCGCGTCTGCGCTGAAAGCTTCATATTCCCCGGCGCCTTCGTCAAAAGAGGGAACCTCTGCCTGGGCGGGTCCGCCGAATCCGTGTTCTTTATATTCCTCCTTCATCATATCGATACCGATCAGCAGCCGCCGGAGGAATTCACCGAGAACCGAGGCCCAGTTATGACGGATGAAATCCAGCTGATCGAAAAGGGAATTGGGGTATTTCAGAGCAGGCTGACGCAGGTAATCAATAATGGTCATTCCTTCGATGAATGGCTGTGTATGGGCAAAAGCATCCAGTTGGAGGATCAGTTTGTTATAATCGCTTCTTTCGAGCAGCGGGGCTTCATCGAATA
>DAIMGK010000212.1:0-8354 GCA_036723985.1 Flexilinea sp. | reverse complement strand
ATACCGTTTTAAAACGACAGGGATATAAGGTTCTTATTCTGGAAAAAGATCTGGTTTTTTATAAGATCGACGATGAAAGGAAAGTGATAACTGTATATGCAGTTGTCGATCAAAGGCAGGATTATCTGAGTATTATCAGAGGCCTATGACATTCAGAAGGAATGAAACACTGTTATATCAATACCGATTTCGGCAAAAACGCGATCAAATCAGATTTTAGCCGGAGGACGAAATGTGACGAAAATACAAATGGAGCAAACAATGACAGATGAACATATGGCTATTGCTGGCGCAACCACAGGTTGCGCTGTTTTGAAAAAACGCAAATGCCGATTGGTAGAGGCGGTGGATCCTTTCTGATAATCTGTTTCTGCACCGCGGAGCAAAGGAACTTTTACGGAAACAGGACAGTATGATTTGAAGGAGGACAACCATGAGCTTTGGTAAAAATCTTCAGTACCTGCGGCAGCTCAGCGCAGGCATGACACAGGAAGCGCTGGCGGAAAAGCTGAACGTAAGCCGCCAGACGATCTCAAAATGGGAAATGGACGCGGCGAATCCGGAAATGGATAAAGCACTTGAACTGTGCAAAGTGTTTAACTGTTCCCTGGATAACCTTTTCAGGGACGAAATGGACCAGTGCAGCAGCGCTTATACAAACCTTCGTGTTGAAGAAGTTCCGGGATTCCGGTATGTGGAACATACTGTCATCAGTACGCAGCCGGAGAGTGACGCGATGGACAGAGTACACAAATACGCGAAAGAGAACGGAATTGAAAACCCACGGGTTATCGGATGGGATTTTCCCCGCCTGTCCATGGAACAGATCAATGTGTTCAAGATGCATGGATACACAGCGGCATGGATTCTGCCGGACGGCCTGGTTCCTGAAGGGCCGGAAGTGAAAGAACAACCCGCGCACAGGTATGCGGCAATCCATATCGAGCACCCCTTTGACAATCCTTTTGTCACGATCCCGGGAGCTTATCATACCCTGGGGGATTATATGCGGACGAACGGGCTGGTGCCTGCGGAAGATGGAGTTATTCCGTGTTTTGAGACAGACGGGGAAAGCATGGACGTCTATATGGCCTGCAGGTGACCGGTAGCCGAAAAAGGGGTAGTCTATGAGCTTACAGTTTTTGAAGGCAGGAACTTCCGACGCTCCGGTCCTGAATGCTATCTCAAAGCATGCTTTTGAAAGTGACGCGGACGTTGGAGCACCGTCTGCGGGAGGACCTCCCGGATATATGTCACTGAAATATCACATAAAAATGGCAAGATCGGGCCATTTATTCAAACTGACGGAGAACGGCCTGATCATTGGGGGTGCGATCCTTTTTCCGGACGGGGATACGCTGAATATCGGCAGGATCTTCATCAATCCGGACTGTCACCGTAAAGGTTACGGAATCCGGATGATGCAGGAGATTGAAGCGCTGTTTCCAGAGATCAGGACGTATACACTTGATACACCCGCCTGGAACAACAGGACAAATTCCTTTTATCTGAAGTTGGGTTATACGGAAGTAAAGCGAAACAACGAGTTCGTATATTATTCAAAACATCGTATGCCTGAAAGAAAACCAATGGAATGGGCATGTAACCAAGCGCC
Organism: Flexilinea sp.; assembly: GCA_036723985.1. Classification (GTDB taxonomy): domain Bacteria; phylum Chloroflexota; class Anaerolineae; order Anaerolineales; family Anaerolineaceae; genus Flexilinea. The sequence continues at coordinate 6,739 of DAIMGK010000212.1, read as the reverse complement.
CAGCCCAAAGAATGACCAATCGACAAGGCACACGCTCCCTCATGGGTGCAACCTGCCAGGTTGCAGTGAACAGAAAAACAAAGATATCAGCTGAATGTCCAGTTTAAAACCGTTTGGAAATGGACGGAAATACCCGGAAACAGGCGAAAAAAACTGGAAAAATCGGGAGCTGACAGCAAATCCCGGAAGGAAGCGGAAATAACCGGAAAAAACCGACCAAATCTTTGGTTCGGGACCAAAAGGCCGTGGGGGGGAAGCCGCCGCCGACCTCCGTTCACTTTGAACCGGGATCACTGTGAATGAGGAGTTGAAATTCTCTGCTGCGGTGATAGAGACCTGGTTGACATGTATAATGCAGAACAATATGTGACGGATGCAGTTCAGTTTTTTGTTGTTCGAGGCATTTTTTCTGTGGTAAGATGTACTTAGCTTTTCGATACTTCTTCTTTTTCCTTTCCTATTCTGCGGCAGGGGATCGCTGAGAAGCTGCCTTTGGAGGAACAACAGAAAAATCATGAGGTGAACCATCCATGAGAAAACGTTTCATTTTCCCGATCAATGAACACGTCTATGAAAAGGTTACCGGGACGATCAGGGATACGCTGACAAGCAAGGAAAAAGACAGGAAGTGCATCACCCGTATCGTGCTGGCCGCGGAAGATGTGCTCAAAAAGCTGTTGGACAACCAAGCCGACGGGGCAAAGAATGTCACTCTGCTGATCATCCGGTTCATGGGAAGTATCCGGGTTACACTTTCCTGCCCGGGACAGGAGTTTGAGCTGTTCTCAAACCGCGATATCGGCTGGGATGACGTGGAAGTGGAGGATGAACTGGGAGAGAAATCCCGGAAAACCCTCCGGGAGATTCTGATTGACAGCTACTCCAAAAATCTGCAGTATCGCCATTCCAAGGGCGTGAATACGGTCATCATCCGGGGAAAAGAAAACGAATACAGGATGGTCTATATGACGGGCATCTGCCTGCTCTGCGGCATTCTCTTCGGGTTTGCCATGAAGTTCCTCATGGGGGATGCCTTCTCCGCGGGTGTTCAGGAGTACTTTCTGAACCCGATGCGGACGATGTTCCTCAACGCACTGAAAATTCTGGTGGGACCGGTCGTGTTCTTTTCCATGGTATGCTGCATTTCCAGCTGTGGGAATCTGTCGGATATCGGAAAAATCGGAGTCAAGGTCCTGGCAATGTACCTGCTGACCACCGTGATCGCGGTATGCCTGGGGTTCGGGCTGTTTCATCTCTTCCCCGTGGGAGATCCGTCCCTGTTGGAGAAATCAGGCGGTGTGCTTGGGGAAGCCATGAACGCGGAGGAAATGGGAGAGATGACGGAGGCCATTGAAGCGGCTGAAGGCGGCGTTTCCGTGATAGATACCATCGTTAACATCATCCCCGACAATGTGATGACCCCGTTCCGGGAGAACAATCTCCTGCAGCTGATCTTCCTCGGAATCTTCCTTGGAGCCGGAATCTCCGTGTTGCAGGATAAACAACCGCAGCTGGAGACGTTCTTTAGCCGGTTCCGGGATCTGTTTATGACCCTGCTTGAGATGCTGTGCAAACTGATCCCGCTTGCGGTCTTTTGCAATATGGCCTGCCTCGTGTACGCGACCGGTACGGATGTGCTTCTGTCGATCATGAGCTATGTGCTGCTGTGCACCGGGGCGATCCTGTGCATGCTCGGCGTTTACCTTGTGCTGATCTTCCTGTTCACGGGTCTTAATCCGTTCATCTTCGCTAAACGCTATGTGAAGGTAATGCTTACGGCGCTTTCCCTCAGCTCCAGCACAGCCGCTCTGCCCCAGAGCATGGAAACGTGCAGGAAGATGGGCATCTCCAACCGGATCGTCTCGTTCTCCCTTCCCCTGGGGTCTTCCATCAACATGGATGGAAGCAGCCTGGTGATGAGCATTATCTGCATGTTCATGGCCCGGGTTTACGGAGTCGAGATTACCCCGGCGCTCCTGTTCACCGTTCTGATTTCCATCATTCTCCTGTCCCTGGGCGCCCCGAGCATGGCTGGCGCGGACCTGGCCATCGCTGTTGTCCTGCTGAACCAGATCGGTATTCCGGCATCCGCCATTGCCCTGATCATGGGAATCGATACCCTGCTGGACATGATGCAGGCTATGTGCAATACAACCAGCGACGCTGCGGTTGCCCTGATTGTCGCCAAACGCTCCGGCGAACTGAACACGAAAATGTATGTGTAAAATGACCGTGAATTGTGTGACATTTGAATTCATTTGAGTTCGACATTTGAGTTGAGACATGAGAAGTCTGCGTCCATAAAGATATTATAAAGCAAACGGCTTTACATTTCATGCTGCATATGATACTATTCCAATGGGGGTGGTAGTAATGTCTCAGGTTTTAGTGAATTTTCGCATGGATGAAGAAGATAAAAAGGGAATGGAAGAAGTCTGTAAGGAATTGGGTTTAAGCATGACAACTGCTTTTACGCTGTTTGCGAAAAAAATGAGACGTGAAAAGAGAATTCCTTTTGAGGTTTCAATTGATCCGTTTTACAGTGAATCAAATATCAGCTATCTTCATCGTATTATCGATGAAATCGATTCCGGAAAGGTCAAGCTTGCGGAGCATAATCTGACGGAGGATTAAGCTTATGCGGTTGCTTTGGCATGAAAACGGCTGGGATGATTATGTGTGGTGGCAAAGCCAGGACAAAAAGACTTTGAAGCGGATTAATCTTCTGATCAGGGATATGCAACGATCACCATTTGAAGGCATCGGAAAGCCGGAACCATTGAAGGAAAATCTGAGTGGCTGGTGGAGCAGAAGAATTGATGACGAGAACCGTATTGTTTATCGCGTTGTTGACGGGGATCTGATCATTGCAAGCTGCAGAAATCATTAAGAATCATGTCTGATACGAGGGATCAGATTTTCAGGTCTCCATCCTTTACCCATCCGGCCTTTCGAACGAAGAAATGAATAACCAGCGACAGAACGGAAGGAAGCACAAAGCAGATCAGAATCAGTCCCAGCCAGTCCATGGCGGTGATGCTGGCTTTTGCTCCTGAAGCAACGTCATTGACCCAGCCTGTATAGACGCCCAGGGGTCCGACCAGGCCGCAGGTTCCCATACCCGACGAAATAGGGGAACCGTTCATTTCCATTTTGAAAACACAGGTCGCGACAGGTCCGGTGATGGCGGAGGCGAGCGTCGGCGCGATCCATACCCGCGGGTTTTTCACGATGTTGCCCATTTGAAGCATCGAGGTCCCGAGCCCCTGGGAGATCAGACCGCCGATTTTATTTTCTCTGAATGAGATCACAGCAAAGCCGATCATCTGCGCACAGCAGCCTGCGACTGCGGCCCCGCCGGCGAGGCCTGTCAGCAACAGTGCCGCGCAGATTGCCGCGGAGGAGATGGGGAGCGTCAGTGTGATGCCTACGATGACCGAGACCAGGATGCCCATGAGGAAAGGCTGTAGTTCGGTAGCCCACATGATGAGCTGGCCCACGGCCATGGCTGCCCTTCCGAGGGGCGGGGCGATCAGCCAGGAGAAGAACATGCCGACGCCGATGGTCACAAGCGGTGTGACCAGGATATCGATCTTTGTCTCCTTGGAAACGGCTTTTCCGAATTCCGCCGCGATGATCGAGACAAAAAGCACGGCCAGGGGACCGCCGGCACCGCCCAACGCGTTGGACGCGAAGCCGACGGCAGTCATGGTGAATAATACCAGCGGCGGACAGTTCAGCGCGTATCCGATGGCGACCGCCATGGCGGGACCGCTCATAGCGGAGGCAATGCCTCCGACGGTGTAGCTCACGCCGCCCACGATGGCCACGTTCTGCGTCAGAAAATCGATGTGAAACTGGGAACCGATGGTGTTGATGATTGTTCCGATCAGCAGGGAACAGAACAGACCCTGTGCCATGGCCGCAGGAGCGCGAACCCCATAACACTTCAGCGAGATTTCAATATTCTTTCTCTTCAGGAATTCCTTCATCATGCTTCACGTTCCTTCCGGAGGTTTTGACATTGTATTGTCGTATTCACTGTAGTCAAAGTCGAAGGAGTCTTTTTCCCATCCCGCTGTATACTTCCAGCAGCGCAGCTTGCTTTCATCCCGTATGAGTTCATCGAACCGGTAATCCCAGAGCACGGAATATGTGTTGTTGTCCGCCGTGTAGTTTGGATGAGGATGATCCCCGGAGTAATTGGAGGTGATGGTCATTTGTTCCCGGGTGAACCCGCTCACAGCTCGCTGTTCGTCGGTCATCATGAAAAATTCCAGGGATTCCTCGCTTTCAAGCACAAAGGTCGGATCGATGTGATACTCATGGCCGCCGATCCGGACATAGCTCCATTCATGGCCTGGCCCCATCATCGTGGTTGCTTCCACGCCCGCCTGCACCAGCAGATAGGAATACGCCGGTGCGATCTCACTGCAGATCCCCATACCGGTATGGAAAAGATGCATTGGCGTAGTCTCCACATATCTTTCGCGCGATTCCTGGTACATTTCCCAGTCATACAGATAGTGCCGGTAAAAGTAATCGTACAGCGCAGCAGCCTTTTCAAAATCTGTATCATCATCCCGCAGTGCAGCGTTAAGGATCCCTTCAACCTGTTTCCCAAATTCCGCGATCCGTGCGGCAGCTTCCTCCGGGGCAACAAGCCAGGTAAAGTTTGCGATGCCGTTTTTGACGGAATGAGAACGGTCATAGGCATAGTCGATGAGTTCCGGCAGGATCGGGAGACAATGCTTGGGAAACTGTCCCATGACCCAGTCATAGGTATGCTGATCCGGACAGGCAAAGGTGTTCTCACCGGCCAGCACCGCATCTACCAGGTGGCCCCATGTTTCGCACATGGTTTCGCCGAAAACCTCCTTCATGAAAGAGGAGCAGACCTTGGGCTGAAAAACATAATGCCCCTGTTCGGTGAACAGCGCTTCTGACGCACTTGTGCTTTCGGCGGTTACACTCGCATAAACAGGAGATTGAATCATTATGCATACAACAAACATGGAGACCAGGACGCTTATCCATTTTTTCATACTTCCCATCATCTCCTTCCGTGCGCTGTCAATCAATCAGGGAAAAACAAAAGCCTTGCAGGCAGCCTCAGCTGAGAAATCCTTCAGATACAGGCGTTCGGATTTCCTCCGGGCCACAGACAGTATAGCAAAAACGGGCGCCTTTCTCAATCGCTGCATGAACTCGATCGTGCCACGCTCCCCGGGACCGAAGTTCCGGTTTTTTTGCCGCTTTGAGAGGAGAAGCGGATTGCTGTTTTTGCTTTGCCGGAGTATCATATAAAGGGCCTGTGCCAAACAGATCTTGCCAAAGCCTTTGATTCACAACGGAAGAATGGCGGGGGGATATTTTCATGCACATAAATGATTCCAGATTCTATGCCTGGTTCCGGCGTGCCGCGGCGTTTTCCCTGTGCCTCCTGCTTTTCCTGTACGCGGCTTCGGCTGGGGCACAATCCGGCGGAGAAACAGGCAATGCCGGTATTCATCTGCCGGTCGTTGAGCCTGATCCGGAAACACCGACAGGCATGAAAACAACCTGGAGCTGTGTCCTGTTCGGCGCTTATCCGTATGCTGAAGTGGTGGACAGCGCATGGGACGCGGTGGAAGATTACGCCTTGCAGGACGGAGATCTGATCCGGGATGACGTGCTGTATGCCCGGCTCGAAGCGGTGGACTGGCAGAACGACAGGGCGGAGTTGGACGGATATTCTTATCTCAGGGTCGGACTGGGCAGCGCGCCGGCCGTCGGCGGAGAACGGGAACAGCATTACCGGTGGGAATACAACCGACCCTGGCACTATTTCCGGATCCTGCCTTTGCGCTGGCGGGTGCTGGATATTCAGGAAAACCGGGCGCTGCTGCTGGCGGACCGGATGCCGGACTGCGTTCCTTTTCATCATGGGGAGGAAGACGTTACATGGAAAGAATGCACGCTGCGCAGCTGGCTGAACGGCTATGGGGAAGAGACCAACAAACGGGGAATTGATTATACCGGAAGCAGCTTCATCGACAGGGCTTTTACCGCGCGGGAACGGGAAGCGATTCTGCCCACGCAGTGCTGTAATCCGGCGAACCGGAAATACGGTACGGACAGCGGCGGGGATACGGAAGACCGCCTGTTCATCCTTTCCAATGAAGAAGTTTTTGATGGAGAGAACGCGGGGCGGTATGGCTTTGATGCAAGCGGAGACTATGACGATCCGGCCAAGCGGTTTACATCCACGCTATATGCCAAATGCATGGGCGCCTGGTGGTCGCCGGTGGACAAATATGCCGGAAATTCCTTCTGGTTCATGCGGACGAACGGATATACCTCCCGATGCATCACCTATGTATGCGATTTCGGCTATATCTACAGCCGGGGCACACTGGCTTCCTGCAGTGACGCGGGCATACTGCCTGCCATGTGGATAGACCTTGACAGGGCGGAAATCGCAGCGGCCGGAGAAACGCTGTCCACACAGATCATCCACAAATCGGACCGGGAAGAAACCCCGCTGCCGGCAGAGGAGATCGGCAATCCGGTGGTGGTCGCGGATGATCGTATGCCCGGCGGTATGTATACCATTTGGAACGCGGTCACTTTCGGCAGTTATCCCCAGACGGAGATCCGGGAGCTTCCCGGTTCAGAAGAAGGTACGGAAACCGATCCGGAATTGTTCCGCCGGCTGGAAGAAGCCGCGGAAAATACGGGAGACGAGGTATTCCTGGAT
>DAIMGK010000211.1:5332-8358 GCA_036723985.1 Flexilinea sp. | reverse complement strand
CAGGATCGCAGCACATCCGACACGGCAGTCGAAGGCTTTTCCTACCATCAGGTCATGATCTTCATCATAGGTGAAGCTCACATCAGGTGAGACCGGTTCTCCGATTCGGATCCCAAACTCATTTTTAGCCTCTTCTGCGGAGCAGGCACCGATATCAATGGTGATGTTTGACATTTCCAGCGGAGCTTTCCGTTCAGCTTCTGTCATGAAATGGGGCGGTTTGCTGGCTGTGAGGCCAGGAATATATTTTCCTTCTTTGTTGCGTACCCATACCTTATGCGCGGGAATGTTGCTTGGCACCCATCCTCCGATGGGAATGATGCGCAGCGTCCCGTTCGGGCAGATTGCCTGAACCATGAAACCGACTTCATCGGAGTGGGCATCCAGCTGCACGACCGGGCGTGAACCGGTGTTTCCGATCCTGCGGATAAAAACATTCCGCATCCTGTCCACACTGGTTTCACCGACTGTTTTTGCATAAGGCAGGATCTCAGCTACGACTTCTTCCTCAAATCCGGAAATTCCGTTGGCATTGGAAATAGCCGCGATCATTTCAAGCGCTTTTGATTTTTCCATACCATGACTCCGCTTATTTCAGAGGGACTTTCTTGAACTCTTCCATGAAGTCCACGATATAATCGGCAGTAGTCCGAAGCATTTCGGTGCCCCACTCAATCGTGGCGGTATTCGGATGATCAGGGCCGATCCAGCCGCTGTCTGTAACATGAGGCGTTGCCCGCAGGATCTCAACGGAGACTCCTTTGAACTCTACAGAGCGGAATCCGGTAGCTTTCAACTTGTCGGAAAGATCAAAAAGCTTCAGCGGTCCGCCGATCTCGCTTTGATCTACCAGAGAGGGATTGATCCCCAGGATAGCTGCAGTTTCTTCTCCGCCGCCGTGTCCGCCCTTCCAGGCCGGGTTCATATCCCAGGCCATCAGCCACCAGTTGAGCATGGCGACCAGACAGCCTTTCTCTTCAAATTCCAGCCCCAGACGTTCGATCGTCTTCATATTCCCGCCATGCCCATTCAGTATGACGAATTTCCGGGCGCCATGGCGATAAAGACTGAGCATGATCTGTCTGAAAAACTGGTAAAGGATCTCTCCGTCAATATCGATCGTTCCCGGATAGGGAGCCAGACTCTGACAGGCTCCGAAAGGAATCGTCGGGGCGATCAGTACATCACTTTTTTCTTCGATCATTTTCAGCAGATGGTCCGGAATGATCGTATCCGTACCAAGAGGCATGTGGCGTCCGTGACATTCGATGCTTCCGATGCCGATCAGAACCATGTCATTTTCTTTGAAATAGGCTTGCGCCTGCGGCCATGTAATATTGGCGAGTCTCATTTTCCTTTGCCTCCTTTAAATTGGCAGCCGCCGGTTTTAAGCCGGCGGCTGTATAGATCAGTAATTACTGAAGGACCTGAACGTTGTTCAGCGGGTGGTAACCGTTGGAATCCATCACGAATCCTTCAACCTTGGCGTTGGCGCCGACATTGAGGGAACTGTAGAAGATGGGCAGGTTGTTGTTGATCTCATCCAGTTTGATGGCGAGGTTCTTGTAGATTTCCAGACGTTCGTCAGCATTGTTGGAGCTGCGGCCGGCTTCGATCAGAGCGTCCACATCCGGGTCGGCAATGAAGGTGCGGTTGCCCGCGGCACCCTGCTGGGAGGAGTGTTCGAGGGAATAGTAGGTGTAGTCGGCATCGCCGCTGGAGGTGGTCCAGCCGAAGTAAGCCATGTCATGTTCGCCGTTGGTGGTGGCGGCAATGAAGGCACCGAATTCCATCACATCAACAGAGACTTCCACACCGATCTCGGAAAGCATGGCCTGGATGACCTGGCACATTTCAATGCGGGACTGGTTGTCATTGACCCACAGTTTTGCGGAGAACCCATCCGGATAACCGGCTTCGGCCAGCAGTTCCTTGGCCTTTTCCGGATTGTATTCACGGACGCCGGTGCTGTAGTAACCAAAAACGCCCGGGGCGATGATGGCATCAGCAGGCTGGCCGGAACCCATGTTCAGGGCATCCACCAGCAGCTGGCGGTCGATGGCATAGCTCAGTGCTTCGCGGACAAGGGCGTTGTCGAACGGGGCCTTGTTCATGTTCATGGAGATGTACCAGCAGCTCAGGGACGGGATCTCATAGGCGGTCAGAGCAGCATTGTCGCGAACCTTCGGCAGGTCATTGACGGCCAGATCATAGGCCAGATCGATTTCACCGGTTTCCAGAGCGATGGAACGCTGTGAGGTTTCCGGGACGACTTTCATGATCAGATTTTCAGTCAGGGCCTTGCCGGCATAGTAGTCATCGAAAGCCTTGAGTGTCACATGGTCACCCTGTTTCCATTCGACAAAGGTGTAAGGGCCGGAACCGACAGGGTTGAGGATGAAGTTCTGTTCATCAGCTTCAACAACATGCTTTGGAACGATAGCAGCAAAGGGGATCGCCAGGTTGCGAAGGGTCGGGCCGTAAGGTGCATCGGTGACGATGGTGACGGTGTAGTCATCATTGACAGTGACGGTGTCGATGAAGTCAACGATGTAAGAAACCGCGGAGGAAGCGATCGCGCGGTCGAGAGAGAATTTTACATCTTCCGCGGTCAGTTCAGTGCCGTCGTGGAATTTGATGCCCTGGCGGATGTGGAAGACATAAGTCAAATCGTCAACGATATCCCAGCTTTCAGCGATCTGCGGGAAAAGCTCGTTGGTGGCAGGATCAACGGCAACCAGTGTGTCGAAAATCTGGCTGGTGACCTGAACGGCAGGTGTTTCTTTCCCCTGATGCGGGTCCAGAGATGTGACATCGGAACCCTGTGCCCAGGTGAGAGTGTCCTTATATTGTGCGCCGGCAGCAGTGCTGATCAGGGCAAGCATGAGGACGACCAAAACGAATAATACAGATTTTTTCATTTTTCCTCCTATGAGTTTTTTATTTTGTCCGTTTGGGTTTCGGACATCGGCATGATCCGGAAGCTCAGATGGGCTTCTGGGAACGACCATTAGATTTCTCCACGC
>DAIMGK010000211.1:3022-5322 GCA_036723985.1 Flexilinea sp. | reverse complement strand
GTACCCGCAGGCATGTGACAAAATGTCCGGGTTCTTCTTCCGTCAGGACCATTTCCTGCTGAGAACATTCATCTTTTGCGAAGGGACAGCGTTTAGCAAAACGGCAGCCGATCCCCGGGTTAACCGGAGAAGTCAGTTCGCCTTTCATGGTGATGCGGTTCATCGGCAGGTCCGGATCCGGGATAGGGATCGCAGAGAGCAATGCCTGTGTGTAGGGATGCATTGGCTTTTTGAAAAGCTTCTCGGAAGGGGCTTTTTCAACCATCTGCCCGAGATACATGACGAGAATATCGTCTGAAACATATTTCACAACGGAAAGGTCATGTGTGATGAACAGGTAGGTGAGTCCCAGCTCATCCTGCAGATCCGCCATCAGGTTCAGGATCTGGGCCTGGATGGAAACATCCAGCGCGGATACGGGTTCGTCGCAGACAATGAATTTCGGGTTCAGAGCCAGTGCCCGTGCGATTCCGATACGCTGCCGGCGTCCGCCATCCAGTTCATGAGGATAAGTGTTGATCAGGCGGTTGGCCAGACCGACCAGGTTCATGATCTCTCTGACCCGTTTCTCGATCTGTGCTTTGTCTTTTCGGGAATATATCTTTTGAACAAGGAGCGGTGCGGCAATAGCTTCGCTCACTGTCATTCTCGGATTCAGTGAGGCGTATGGATCCTGAAAGATGATCTGCATATCGCGCCGCAGCTGTTTCATGCCCTGTTTTTCAAGTGAAAGAACATCTTTCCCTTGAAAATAAACCTCTCCGGAAGTAGGCTCATGCAGCCGGAGGATCGCCCTGCCCATGGTGGACTTCCCGCAGCCTGATTCACCGACAACACCCAGCGTCTTCCCGTTATCAATGGTAAAACTGATGTCATCCACAGCGTGAAGCATCCCGGCCGGTACCGAAAAATATTTTTTCAGATGGTTCACACGTAAAATTTCAGCGGTATTTTCAGCCATCTAACTATCCCTCCTGTTCATAACGGAAACAGCGGACCTTGTGCCCGTCGGCACGTTCAATCAATTCCGGTTCATTTTCCAGACAGCGTTTTTCCGCAAATTTGCAGCGGTCGGCGAATTTGCATCCTTTCGGAAGCTGTGTCGGATCCGGCATCATGCCGTCGATAGCATTGAGACGTTTTGATGTGGTGTCCAGGCTCGGAACGGATCCGAAAAGACCTTCCGTGTAAGGATGGAGTATATTTTTATAAACCTGACGGAGGGTTCCGTATTCCACGATCTCACCGGCATAAATGATGGCAACACGGTCGCAGTTTTGGGCAACCACGCCAAGGTCGTGTGTGATGAGAAGCATGGCAGTATTGTTTTTCTCTTTCAGGTCATGGATCATTTCCAGAACCTGAGCTTGGATCGTTACATCCAGAGCTGTCGTCGGTTCATCCGCGATCAACAGAGTTGGGTTGCAGGCCAGTGCAATTGCGATCACGACACGCTGTTTCATTCCTCCGGAAAACTGGTGCGGATAGTCATCATAGCGCGAAGCGTTGATGCCTACCATTTCCAGCATATCCTCTGCCTTTTTCCGTCCTTCCTTTTTGGACAGGCCGGGGTCATGAGTAAGAATCACTTCACGGATCTGGTCCCCGGCAGTCATGACGGGGTTCAGCGATGTCATCGGATCCTGAAAGATCATGGAGATTTTTCTTCCCCGCAGCTGCCGCATTTCCTTATCTTTGAGCTTCAGCAGGTCTTTTCCTTCATAAATGATCTCGCCATTTGTGATTTTTCCCGGCGGATTCGGGATCAGTCTCATAATTCCCCTTGCCAGTGTGGTTTTCCCGGCACCGGTTTCTCCGACCAGACCTAAACTTTCTCCTTTATGCAGCTGCAGATTCGCCTTGTTCAGTGCCCTGACGACACCATCCTCGGTGGAATAGATAATGCTGAGGTCTTTTATATCGAGCAAGAGTTCTGACATATCTTTTTTCCTCCTCAAATGGTTAGTTCTTCAGTTTCGGGTCAAGCGCGTCGCGGAGACCGTCTCCCATCAGGTTCAGGGAGAGAATCGTGAGCATGATCCCCAAACCGGGCATCACGGTCACATGCCAGGCATCGCGGATATAAGTTCTGGCATTGGAAAGCATGGCACCCCATTCCGGTGTAGGAGGCTGGATCCCGAGACCCAGGAATGACAGACCTGCAATAGAAAGGATAGCTCCGGCCAGTCCCAGCGTTGCCTGTACGATTATGGGAGCGAGTGCGTTCATGACGATGTATTTGAAAATGATCTCGGAATCATCGCAGCCGATTGCCCGTGCCGCTTCAATGAAATCACGGT
>DAIMGK010000211.1:0-3012 GCA_036723985.1 Flexilinea sp. | reverse complement strand
GCTGAATGTCACGGTAATCATACCATACAGAAAATGCCGCCGTCAAAGTAAAGCGCCCGTGATTAAGCATCACGGGCACTCATTCAGGTTCAGAAAACACCGGTCACGAATATCTCGATACCGATGGCAATCAGGACGTTCACAAGGCTGGTTCCCAGCGCCGCGACGATCGCGGTGGCAAGTAGCATGGATGGGATCGCAAGCAGAATGTCCATCGCACGCATGATGACCGCATCGACCCTTTTCCCGTAATATCCGGCAAGTGCGCCGAGAAATCCGCCGATGATCAGAGCGAATATAATTGCAAGTGCACCCATGAACAGCGAATAGCGGGTACCCCAAAGCATGCGCAGAAAGATGTCTCTGCCGAATTCATCCTGTCCGAAAATATGCTGGGCAGATGGTCCCTTTAGCCGATGCAGAAGATCCTGCTTGATGATGTATTGTTTGTAAACCTGATTTTTTGTGACCCAGTCAATGACGGTGGTGCTGATGGCAACAACAACCAGAATGCTCAGATAGATGAGCCCGCCCATCGCTGTCTTGTTCTTTTTAAAGCGTCTCCAGGCTTCGTCCCAAAGAGAACGCTGTTTCTTTACCGGAACGGTTTCATTTATATTGCGATTCTCTTCCATGACGATCAATTTCCTTTCTTGTACATAGATTTGATGCGCGGGTCTACGAAAGCGTAGACGATATCCACGATCAGGTTGACAATGGAGAACATTGTTGCCATAAATACCACACAACCGAGGACCATCGGAATGTCACGGGATTTGATCGAGTCGACCATCAGCCTTCCCAGGCCCGGCCAGGAAAAGACCGTTTCAGCAAGCATCGCTCCGCCGAGAAGATGCCCGAACTGCAGACCGACTGCTGTGATGATCGGGATCAGTGCATTTCGAAGCATGTGCTGTGTTGTGATCACATGATCGTTAAGCCCTTTTGCCTGGGCGGTAGAGATATAATCCTGACGGATCACTTCGAGCATGGACGATCTGGTCATCCGGGCTACCATGGCCATGGAATTGATTCCTAACGTCAGAGAGGGTAAAATGATACTTCTCAATACGGGAATAACTCCGCCGCTGCCCATCCCCTGTGATGGCAGCCAGCCAAGGGTCAGAGAAAACAGCATTACCAGCAGAAGTCCGGACCAGAAGTTCGGCATGGAAACACCGATCAGTGCGGCGACCATGGAAATATTATCAAGCAGGGAATATTGTTTTTTTGCTGAAAGGATCCCGATCGGTATTCCAAAAAGAAGGGCGATGAATATACCGGCTACAGCCAGGATCGCTGTGTTCGGAAGCCTGTCGATCACCTGATTCCAGACGGGAATATTATTCTTGTATGAAGTGCCCATGTCCCCGCGGAGAAGGTTCTTCATATAATTGAAATAGCGAACAAGAAGCGGGTCGTTGAGACCGAGCTCTTCTCGTTTCATTGCAAGGGCTTCAGCCGTTGCCTGATCTCCGAGGATGATTGCGGCAGGGTCGCCCGGTGCAAGGTTCATGATGAAAAACACAATGAACGTAACACCGATGATCACGGGAATCAGTTGAAGTAATCGTTTTAATACGAACTTATACATATAGACTTATCCCTTCTTTATATGTTGAGATATCCTGATGCAATTATTGCTTTACAAATATCGATAATACCCTTTGTCAAGTATTATTTGTATTGTAATTGAATTTTACAATATTTACAATAAGTCAACAAGAAATTAGTAAATTAAACTAAAATTGAAAATTGTTAATATTTTATTTTATTATTTTTAAAAATAAAATAATACAATAAAATGCTTTGAGAGAAAGAAGCACCTGTTGTATAATTCGGAACGGGTGAGGAAAAGAAATGAGGCAGAAATGAAAAAAATTGGCGGCACCTTTCCTCCGGAAAAGACTGAACCATCGGAAAACGGTTATTTTAATCGTGTATGTCCTGTAAACGGAGACCTGAAATTTATGATGTCAGGCAGGTGCGGCAGTTATTTCTGTTTATGCGATATCGGTCTGTATGATCAGAAAAAGGTTGCTTATGTTCCTATTTATACCTGTGAAACTGTCCTGGCACCATTCGTAAAAGCTGGATATAAGCTGAAATTTTATGAGATTGACAGAAATCTTCACAGTGTTTTTGATCCCGCTGTATTGGATGAGATCAGCCTGATTTCATTGTGCGGTTATTACGGATTTGTGAATTACGATCATGAATTTGTGAAAGCCTGCAAAGACCGCGGAATCGTAATTCTGGAAGATGTGACCCATTCCCTGCTGTCAGAAGACGGGATCGACCCGCTGTGTGATTATGTAGGCGGAAGTTTTCGGAAATGGATGGGAGTACCCTGCGGCGGGATTGCCGTCAAGATGAATGGAAAATTCAACTGTAAAACGCTGCCTCCGCACCCTGAACATCTGGACCTGCGCATCAGGACCATCAATGAACCGGGAAATGATCTTTTCTGGAAAGGCGAAATGCTGCTTCGAAAAATATTTGATTCCTATGCAAGTGATGAGTCTTCGGAATATACACTGCGGCATGCAGATCTCAGTGAGATCAGCAGGAAACGGCGGGAAAATTACAGTGCGATCCTTGCGGGACTGAAACAGGATCTCATGGGAATTCATGTGATCTTCCCGGAATTGCCTGATGAGACTGTTCCCAGTCACTTTGTTATTTTCGCTGATGAACGTGATGCACTGCAGAATTATCTCTCGGAAGGGAGCATTCACTCTACGGTTTATTGGCCGGTAAGTCCTTTTGTTGATTTGGAAGGACATGAAACTGCCCGGTATATCTATGATCATATTCTGGCTGTTCCCTGCGACCAGAGATATACACCGGAGGATATGCTGCGGATAAGTGAGGCGCTGAACCGGTTTGGAGGCTGTAATGAATAATACAATTGATAATACCAAAAGCCGAAAGAATTGCTCAGAGGTTGCCTTGTATTTCCTAAGGGAACAGATCATTGACGGTAAACTGCAGCCCGGTGAGAAAATAATT
>DAIMGK010000210.1:0-8416 GCA_036723985.1 Flexilinea sp. | reverse complement strand
GATCAGCAGCTTCGTCGGATTTCCCTTTGTCATATCAAGTGTTCGGTTCATGATATCCGCCTTTTATTGTGAATCATTTCTGATCATTCTGTTTTTTCAGTGTTCCCCTGTTCAAAACGAGCAGGACAATGATCAAAATCAGGGGAAAGATACTTCCGACAAGCATGCCGGATTGCAGATCGTCGCCTGTCTGCTGAGTCACAGCACCGACCAGACTCGGACCGAAAGCGCCGCCGAGATCACCGGCCATTGCCAGCAATGCGAACAAAGCTGTTCCGCCATCCGGCAGGCGCGGAGAGGTAATGCTGATAGTTCCGGGCCACATGATCCCTACCGAGAATCCGCACAAAACACAGCCGATCAGGCCCAGCATGGGATCAGCTGACAGGGATGCCAGCAGGTAACAGCAAAAGCACAGGATCCCGGAGCCGAGCATAAATCGGATCAGATTCATCTTTGCTCCGTATTTGCCATAGATCACCCGGCAGATACCCATGGTTACGGCAAACAGGCAGGGACCGGCCAGATCCCCGACAGTTTTGGAAAACCCAAGTGCGGCCTCGGTATAGGCTGAAGCCCACTGAGCCATCGAAAGCTCAGACGCTCCGGCGCAGACCATCAGAATGACCACAAGCCAAAACAATCGCGTTTTGAAAAGACCTCCGATCGTCATTCCCCTGCCTTCTTCCGTCAGCCGCTCAATGGGACACGCAGCGAAGTTATAAATATTGTACAGAGGGATCAGCGCCCATATACAGGCAAGCATCTTCCAGTGTTCGATCCCGAACACGGCAAAAAAGAGTGTGGAAAGCAGGATCACTCCCACCGAGCCCCAACAGTAAAATGAATGCAGCAGGCTCATGACCGCATCTTTATGTTCAAAGGGACAGGCTTCGACGATGGGACTGGCAAGCACTTCAATGAGTCCGCTGCCGACTGCATAGATGCTCACGCAGATCATAATGCCGATGAACGGATCAGTGAACAGATCGGGGAGTACAGCCAGGCCAGCAAGCCCCAGGCTGCTCGTGATCTCAGACATGACCACACTGCGGCGGTAGCCGATGGCATCCACAAACCGGGCACAGAATACATCGATCAGCAGCTGGGTCAGGAAAAAGGCCGTAGGGATCAGGGCGATCTTTCCCAGGGGGATCCCGTAATCCGAGTGAAATTTCAAAAACAGCAGCGGCGTAAAATTGGCCGTGATCGCCTGAGTAATGAAACCAAGATAACAGGCAAGCAGAGTTTTCCGGTAATTCTTTTTCATCTTTTTCAATTCCGATCAAAAAATATTAATAAATGTATTATATCCCGACAGGATGGATATATCATCAGATTAAATCCCGTATTTATAGTACAATATAACGAAAAAAGGTCGAAATATGTCCCGGGCAAAATTCTTTTCACGGATCATCACGGATGAAACGCTGCTGGAAAACAAACAGCACGGCAGCAGGGCGTTTCCGCTCCAGTATTACTATGAGGATATCTGGGACTTTGATTTTCATTGTGTGGATTGACACTGGCACCATGAACTGGAATATGTTTATGTTCAGTCGGGACAGGCGATCTGTTTTGCGGGAGAAGAAAAAATGACCGTTCCTGCCGGTTCCGGAATCCTCATCAACAGTCGTGTGCTCCATCGATATGAAGCAAGGAAAAGCGCAATTATTCCCAATCTGGTCTATTCACCTTACCTGCTTGCTGCAGAAAACAGTCTGATCTGGCAGAAATACTTCCACCCTTTTATAGCGGATGGCCCCCGCTGTCTCCTCTTCGATTCCACTGTTCCCTGGCAGAAGGTGTGTATACAGCAAATGCTTGAAGTATTTGATGAACAGGAAAAACAGGAAACGGATGAAATGAAAACAGTGGCGCTTTTGTTCAGCTTCTGGAATGAAATATTTCAGCATTGGCATGGTGAGGCTGATGCAGCAGAAAATACAGCCGGACGTGTGAATCAGATACGGCTTCAGATCATGATGCAATACATCCAGGAGCATTACCAGGAGAATATTCGTCTGGAAGATATTGCTTCTGCGGTTCACATCGGGAAAAGCACCGCTCTTGAGATCTTTAGTCAGGGGATCCGTCTATCTCCCATAGCTTATCTCATTCAATACCGTCTGAAACAGGCGGCACTGCTGCTCTCTTCGACAGAAAAAAAGGTTGCCGGAATCGCGGAAGAGACCGGTTTTGAGAGTTCAACCTATTTTTGCCGGAAATTCAAAAATTTATATGGAGTGACTCCGAACGATTACAGAAAAAGCAGAAGATAGTGAGAATAAAACAGCAGCCTGTTTGGAGGGAAAAAACTGTCAGAATTGTCGTAAAACAGAAACATCAGGATAGTATCCTTAACAGTCAGAGGTGATCACATCTTATGTACCCGCACTTTCTGACCTGAGGTTTTTTTTCGGAGATATTTTATACGTTCTGCCCTCTATAGTAATGCAGTCGGATAGATCCTGAAATTCAGGCTTTCTTTCCGGACTTTGCGCTATGGCTGATATGCGCTGCGTAATCAAAAGAAAAAATGAGAAATAAGGTACGATGGTTCATAATGTCTCCATATGCCTTATAGATTTACAAAAATCAATGAAATTATCCTGATTTACAGGAATATCCGGATCAATAAATACGTGCTTTCCGATGATGACTCTTTAGTATACTTATATTGTAAAATACAGATATTCTGAAGAGGAGCTGCTATGAAACGTACATTTGCCCTGCCTTACTATACATCGGCCCTGGATATCCATGTTGAAGAAGAGAATCTTGCCGCAGTCCTGACTGCCGGGCTGGATGAGTACCAGCCGGAAAAGAGTGAAGAAGAACTTATCCGTGATGCACTTGCGCATCCTGTGGGAACGCTTCCGCTGAGCGAACTGGCAAAAGGGAAGAAGAAGATCGTACTGGTTACCAGTGATCATACCAGAGCCGTTCCGAGCAGGATCACGCTGCCGCTGGAACTGGAAGAGCTCCGCAAGGGCAGTCCGGATGCGGACATCACGATCCTGATCGCATCGGGACTGCACCGTGCCACAACGGAAGAGGAGCAAAGACGTATGTTCGGTGACAGGATCGTTGATCAGGAAAAGATCGTTGTCAACCGGGCATTTGATCCGGAACAGTATATCAATATGGGCATCCTTCCTTCGGGCGCAGAGTTCCATGTCAACAGACTGGCTGCGGAGTGTGATCTGCTGATCTGCGAAGGCTTCATCGAACCGCATTTCTTTGCCGGATTCTCCGGCGGGAGAAAGAGTATCCTCCCGGGGATCTGCTCACAGGAGACCGTCAACGAGAATCATTCTTACAAAGCGATTTCCAGCAGGTATGCCAAGACCGGTGTGCTGGAACATAATCCGATCCATGAGGACATGGTCTGTGCCGCGAGACGTGTAAATGTACAGTTCATCCTGAACGTCGCGCTGAACGCAAAAAAGAAGGTCATTGCGGCATGGGCAGGAGATCTGGAACTGGCCCATGCACAGGGTGTGGCATTTATCCGGGAATGGTCGCAGTGTCCGTCCATTACCGGGGACATCGTTGTTACAAGCAACGGCGGATATCCACTGGATCAGAATCTGTACCAAAGCCCGAAAGCCGTTGCAACAGCAGAAGCCTGCGCAGGGGAAGACGGAGTCATCATCATGTGCTGCAGCTGTGTGGATGGCATGGGCGGAACGCATTTCGAACGGCTGATCCAGCTGGGCACACCGGAAGAGATCGATGCGTATCTCGCAGCGATACCTCCGAAAGAAACCATTCCTGAGCAATGGTGTGCTCAGATCTATGCCAGGATCCTGAATAAACATCCGGTGATCCTGGTGAGTACATATCTGGATCCGGAAACAGTACGCAGATGCAATATGATCCCGGCAACTTCACCGGATGAGGCGCTGGAGATTGCCTGTCGGATGAAGGGAAAGAATGCCCGGGTGGTCGTCATTCCGGACGGTGTCAGCGTGTTAGCCGTTGCGCCGGGATCATGAGGAGGAGAAATGGAAGGACTGAAGATCGCACTGAAGGTCAATGACCTTGACAACGTAGCAACTATATTCGACAACGGCATCGTGGACGGCACCGTTGTCGAAGTACGGGACAAAAAAGGAAACCGGGAAGAGATCACAGTGATCGGGGATGTGCCTTACGGCCACAAGATCGCCGTAAAGGATATCCACATCGGAGAAAAAATCATGAAGTACGGAGAAGAGATCGGTATTGCGTCCGGGGAGATCCTCAAGGGTGAATATGTACACATTCACAACCTGGATAGTATGCGTGGCCGCGGTGACCTGGAAAAGGAGAAAGCAGAATGACAGCCTGGTACGGATACAGAAGACCGGACGGTTCGGTCGGTTCGAGAAACTACGTCGGGATCATTCCGACAGTAACGTGCGCCAATGATGTGGCAAACGCTATCTGCAGGGAAGTCCAGGGGACGGTGACCTATCCTCATCATCAGGGGTGCTGCCAGCTTCCACCGGATCTGGAAAGGGTAACGGAAACACTGATCAGTCTGGGAAAGAGTCCAAATCTCGGTGCAATACTGATCGTCAGTCTTGGTTGTGAGGGGACGGATCATACCCGTATGTACGAAGATCTGAAGGCAACGGGAAAGCCTGTGGAGATCATTCATATCCAAGAGATCGGCGGAGTCTCCAAAGCCATCCGGGAAGGTACGGATATTGCGCGAAGACTGGTCATGCAGATATCCGGACAGCTGCGGGAACCGGCAGATCTTTCTGAAGTGATCATGTCAATCAAATGCGGCGGATCCGATACGACCAGCGGAATGGCATCCAACTGCGTTATCGGTTACGTAGCAGACAAACTGGTGGATCTCGGTGCGACCGTGGTATTCGGAGAAACGACAGAATTCATCGGTGGTGAACATCTTCTCGCCAGGCGGGCAGTAAACAAGGAAGTCGCGGACAGGATCTATCAAATTGTGGATGAAATGGAACAGCGTGCAAAGAGTATCGGATGCGATATGAGGAGGGGGCAGCCGACACCGGGCAATATCGCGGGCGGACTCTCCAGCATTGAAGAAAAGAGCCTCGGTGCGATCGTAAAGAGCGGCACAAGACCGATCCAGGGTGTTCTGGACTATACAGAGCACATCACAAACCAGAAGGGACTCTGGATCAAGGATACACCGGGACGTGAACCGGAGATCCTCACCGGAATGGCGGCAACAGGCGCTCAATTCATGTGCTTCTCAACAGGCAGAGGCGCTCCCCAGGGATTTCCGAGCATGCCGGTGATCAAAATCTGCGGCAACCCCAACACCTATGAAAATATGAAGGATGATATGGATATCAACGCCGGACTTATCCTTACAGGAGAAAAAAGCATCGAAGAAGTCGGTGAAGAGGTCTTTGAAAAGTCCATACAGGTCCTGAACGGAGAAATGACCAGGAACGAAGCCATCCAATACTTCACATCGATCGATATATTCTGTCTGGGGCCTGTGATCTGATCTGTTTTCCTGACGGACAGATCAGGGCCTTCAGCCCGGAGCAGATATAGCTAAACATAAGAGGGTGTCTCAAAATACAACGAGACACCCTCTTTTTCCCAAAAAACAAGAATAAAGAGTCTTCTAGAATCACCCATTTTTCTCTTCCAGTAAACGCCATCGAGGGCCATCCCCGGCGTATCATCCGGCGTGCCAACCGGATCCTGTTATCTGAGCATTGAATTCACCGCGTCAATATAGACTTCGCTGTGTTTGGTATGGATAATATGATCGTTTGTATCCGTTTCAATCAGACGGCAGTTGTCCCCGATATAGGATACCGCGCGTTCAGCCTGCTCACGGGTCGCGGCCGCCATATTGATACCGTTGTGATCCAAAACTTCCATGGCATGAATATAAACACAGGGAATATGGATCGAGGAGAGGATGTCTTCATGTTTCAGTCCGTGATTCCAACTCAGATCATAAAAATGCTCACCGTAGGCAAAATCATACTCCATTTCATACTGGAAAATATACCATATATCCGAAGGAAGCATCGCAATCTTTACGGGCTCCCCGGGATGCTCGTCGTGATACTTCTGGGCATCGTCCGCAATCAGTGGCATCAGATCCTTTATATAAAGCTGTCCCCAGTAGCAGTGTCTGAGGTACCAGGCTTCCCAGCATTCTGTTTTATCCGATTCGTCGTATTCATGCAGGGGTTTGAATGTATCCAGATAGGAAAAATGCTTTTCCCAGTTTTCCCCTTCCGTCGAGAATACGGGCGGATCTTCCAGGACTGCGCCGATAACGTTTGCGCCGCCGTAAGCCGCGACATACGCCGCTGTGATTGCGCCGTTGGAATGGCCCGCCACGACAGTGGCTTCCCCGATCACATGATCGATAAACCAGATCAGGTCATCACCGTTGACGTCAAGATAATACAGGCTTTCATCATGAGTTGATTTACCGTGACCATATACGTCAACCGCATAGATATGCCAGTTTTCACTGAGTGCGGGAAGCACCAGCGCGTAATCCTGCCATATGCTCATCTGGCCATGGATCAGCATCAGCGCGGGCTTGTCGTTCTTCACCTCACCGTAGTTGATGATCCTTCCTGAAGGAAGCGCCGCCTGTTTTTCCTCGGCATGCACTTCCCTGATCGCCGCCTCATATTTATCATACCAGTTCATGTTGTCCGGCGGCAGACTGGGCATAGCCCCGGCAGAGATCTGTGGAGTTTCGGCGGATACTGTCAGCGGACAGCAGACAGCAAAGGTGAGAAAAGCAACGAGAAATAAGAAGTTTTTCATTCAATAACCTCCTGACTGTTTCATCATCGTTATTCCTGAGTAAATGGAAGACATTCCGAAAGCCTGATTCGTCTGCATCTTAATAATCGCCAAAGTCGAAAAAAACCTGCCTCCGAATAAGCAAAGTTTCATCCTCTCACAGTAAGCTTCAGCCTTCAACTATTCATATTTCCCGGTGAAGGAATCGGAGACATATTTTAGGAAGATCAGTCCCAGCACAACGTGCTTGTATTCCGCAGCATCCATATTGGTACGTAGCTTGTCCGCTGCGTCCCAGAGTTTCTGTTCAAAGCATACGGTCGTGGTCCCTGTTGCCATGATCTTGTCCTCCGTGGATTGTCAATGATTGTCGTTCTCATACTACTTACAGAATAATTTATTATACCCCAAATTTGCGGTTTTTCAAGAATTTCAAATTTCGTCGATATGAATAAAAAAAATAATGTAACCGAAAAGGAATCGATGAATCAAAAGTAATTGTTACCATAAATGGAAAACAAGATAATTGAACATATGATGTAACGCACATTCACCCCATGTGGTTATATACCGAGAAAATAAATGATTTGGGTAATCGGGCTAATCAAACACAATTATAGTCCAAACATCTTCGGATCATAGCTGTGTGCTCCCAGATGACTGTAACTTTCATCTATTTTGCTGGTATCCATTCCTTCAATCAGCTCATTGACTGTCCGAACGATATGGTTCGAAGGTATCAAATGATCGTATGTGAATGGCAGCATTCCCTGGTCTTGATTATACGGTTAATATATGGGTTTCCTCATGATTCACCTCATGACTTTTCTTTAAGGTTAATTATCCCATATATCATCTTTTTTATATCATGAGGCTGTCCCTAATTTTGATAAGGGGCAGTCTTCTGATTTAATTGACGGATGAGAATATGTATAGGATAATCAATCATAAAGAAAAGCAAAGAGATTGATTATATAGAAAATCAAAAAAACAAAAAGCAGGACTGAAGAAAGGAGAAGGCAGCCCATTTTGCGCTCGGACTGCCATGTAAAATATGTTTCCGTTACAAAACATTTTACAAGGAAATTATAACACTGGAAATTCTCCATACCAAATAAAACTGCCAATAGAGCTGGGAATCAAGATCGAGGAAAACGATCCTGTCCGGCTTCTGGTTTCATTTGTAGATGCTATGGATCTAACTGAGCTGTGCAACAGCTACGGAAGACGCGTCAAAAAGACAGCGGATCCGGTAAAACTGTTCAAGATCGTTGTCTTTGGAATAATGAAGAAGATATATTCAGCACGAGGTCTACAGGAAGCCTGCCGGAAGAACATAGACTTCATGTTTCTTCTGGATGGATCGCCGGTGCCGGATCATGCAACCTTTCCAGCGTGGCCAGATACAGAGCCTTGAGCAGAGCCTGTGAATTTGGGAAAACGCTTCTCTGACGGTTAAGTCTTCGATAAGAGGAAGCATCGTCCGTCATGTCCGGGCTCAGCGGCCACGCAAGAGAAGAAAGAATCCACCAAGAATTCCTACATGCTCCTTTCCAATGAAGAATTTGAAAATGTGTCGCTGACCGACGATGAACTAGTATAACACTTTCTAAATAACTACATTATTTAGTAACGTTTCAAAAGTTGC
>DAIMGK010000209.1:0-8484 GCA_036723985.1 Flexilinea sp. | reverse complement strand
TATAATTTCAGACGGCTTTTTTGTCTCTTCTTTCCTTTAATCAGCGTTTCCTTAAATCACGCTGATAAGCCCATCCTCCTCCAAATTCATAGGAACCATCATAAATGACCTTTACTTCTGTATCATCAAGGAAGTTCTTTGCTGTGAATGTTATATTTGTAACATCTGCCCAAAGTACTGCATAATCAGCATCTTCCCCTGATTTAGCCCAACCATCATCCTTTACGTAGTATGCATCCCGGAATAGAAAATCCACAATTTTTATTATTCCAAACCCATCGATTTCTGCTTCGGAATCGATCTTCAAATCACCCAGATTTACTTTTTCCGCTGCAGCAGCCGAACCCGAAATGGTCTGCGCGCCCATATCCTGTGCGAAAACCGCAGTGACGCTCATCAATATAACCAAAACAACACACAACAATACTTTTTTCATAATATTTCCTCCTATCCAAATAAGAAATCAGGATTGTAATCTCCGGCTGCTATCCCCAACATCCTGCAAGCTGACACCTGTCCGCTGTCCACTGATCATTGATCACTTTTCATTGCCTGCCATGATATTGCGTTTCTGATATATATAATACCACGGATCACCGGTTCCATTTATGTGTGGACAGAAAAGGACATAGATTTTGAAACTTATGATTTTGCTGCCAACCGGGATGATTTTAACTGTTTCTAAGCTGTCTCTATGAAACCGGTCGGTTATAATTATCTCAGCAAATCGGGATTTGTCGGGATGTTCCAAAACCGAGATTTTCAGTTAAAACAGGAGCAATTTTCATATGGATAATGCTATTTGGGTCATGCCGACTCATATCATTGCGGCAGCGGGTATCGTGATTAATGATAATGACGAGATACTGATGGTGAAAGCAAATCGCGGAGGTTTGGTCTTCCCGGGAGGACAGGTCGAAGTCGGGAAAAATGTGATTGATGCCGTTAAAAGAGAGGTTATGGAAGAGACCGGAATTGATATTGAGGTCGGTGAGGTGTTTTGCATCTCATCAAACACCTGTAAACATCCCGGATACAACGGGGTCAAAGAAGTGCCCACCAAGATAATGCTCGATTTTATATGCAGAGCGAAAGGCGGCATCCCCCGTCCTTCAGATGAAAACTCCGAGTCTGCTTACTTTTCGAGGGAAAAGACCCAAGAGTTGATCACTGCGCCTGCCATCGTTGAGAGATTTAAAGCATATTTGGAATATGCAGGCAGACCGATTTATATGGAATATGTTACAAGGCCCAACTTTCAATTGAAGTTAAAAAGACAAATATAAATTCCAATTTGGATGTATGGTTTGGTAAAGAGTTGAAAATTATTCACTAATGGAATATATCTCCTATGGTCAAACTTTTACAACGATCTTCCCATTGATCCTGCCATTTTCCTGTGCGGCAATTGCTTCTTTTATATTATCGAAGTCAAAAATTTTACCAATGACCGGTGTCAGATTATAATTCGATAAGAATGTAAAAATCCAGGTCATGATTTTCTGTGTAGGATAATTTGAGAAAAATCCTGTGAGATAAACACCGTTGGGAATGTCCTTGATCGGATCAAAACCGTTCAATGTATAAACACCACCAAGGATTCCCGTTTGGCAGACAATGCAGCCTTTTTCCACAGACGTAAGGGTATCTCTCAGATTTCGCGGGCCGACGAGATCAAGAGCTTTGGTAATCCCTTGCAGTTTTCCGGTAAGTTTTCCGTCATCAATTAAAGTTTCATCTGCTGTTTGAATGAGAGAAAGCTTTTCAGCACGATGAGTTGTGGCTGTTACTCTGCAGCCAAGCGCTTTTGCAATCTGGATCGCGGCATAACCCAGGGCACACGTCGCGCCGCGGACCAGCAGCTTATCCTCCGCGGTCAGCTGCAGACAATCAAAAAGAGATCCCCACGCTGTGAAATATGTTTCGGGAACTGCGCCAAGCTCCGCCCAGGAAAGATCACTTTCGATGGTAAAAACATTTCTGCGAGGCAGCAGTGCGTATTCAGCATAACTGCCATTGAATGATCGGCCCATTCCGCCCATCAGGGCAGCAACCTTTTGTCCAACGGAAAGGCCGCTGTCTGACGGATCGACAATCTCACCGACACATTCAATTCCCGGGATCACCGGTTTTTGAATATAATCCGCACGGATCTCATTCAGGCGCAGGATCTGTTCTGAATGATTCAAACCGAATGCCTTCACCTTTATCAGAACCCATCCCGGGCGGACTTCCGGGACAGGGTATTCGGACAAAGTAATATCACTTACTTCTGTAACTTTGTCGAGAACAACAGCCTTCATAGTTTTCATACCCCGGAGTCCCTTTCAGTTTAATATCTTCTTACCGCCTCAACCGGACAGTTTTCGAAACAGTTCCCACACTGCAGGCAGTGATTTTCCAGTATGATAAACGGACTGCCTTCTTCGATGCATCCCTGCGGACAGACATTCTGACAGGTACCGCAGCCGATACAATCATCAGCAATGTAATATCCTTTCTTTCTGAGAACCGCATTTCCCACTGTAAAATATTCCCGGGTGATTGGACGTGTAGACAGACAGAAATATTCAATAGTATAGTCTTTGATCATGAACATCGTATCGATGTTTTTCGTTTCGCCCGGATAAACATTTTCCAGATAAGGCTGTTCGGCATATATCACATTCCGCCATTTCAGTTGTTCATTCTCCGGAACCTCAACCGCAATTCCGGAAAGGCGAATCGTTTCTTTATATCTGGTATAACCGAGGATCTGGACATGTCCGTTTGCTTTCAATTGACGGGCAAAAGATTTTCCTCTTGCAGTCAGAAAATAAAGTGACGTTCCTTCGTAATGGATCGCGCTTATATTCCGAACCTGAGGTTCTCCATATTCATCGACTGTTGCGAAATCCAAAACGCCAACATATCCCATTTTTTTCAGACAGGTCTCAATATCCATTATGCCATCATCCTTTCCGCTTCTTCAAATTCCGGAGTCAGCAAGCCATTTTCTACACTTGCCCAGCACTGCGGATCATCTCCATAAAAATCGCCCGTATATCCCTTCGCCACCGCTGGACAGCCCCGGCAGAATTGACGCAGCTTGCAGCGGGAACATTTTGAAAAATCTTCGTAATTCCGGTAAGCTTCCATACTTGTGACCCATACATCAGCCAGGCGGTCTTCGAAAATATTGCCGACTTTGCTGTCCGCCACACGCCGGCACGCATAAATATCTCCGGTCGGAAGGATCGTTATATGGCAGTTACCGCAATTGCAGCCACCATAAATCGTACTTCCGCCCACGTAGGAAGGTAGCTTGAATTCTCCGGTTTCATATTCATAAAGTGTCCAGAGGTGGTCCTTCTTGTTGAAATATGTTTGACATCCTTCCGTCTGATAAGACTTGAACTTCTTGTCGCAAACCGCAAGCAGGTCCCGATATTCCATCGCGGTCATGCTTGTATCAAGATCTCCGCCGGATGGTACATACCGGGAAAAAGCGAAAATATTTGCGCCAGCATTCACAGCGGCGTCAATAATACCCGGTACTTCAATGCGGTTCTGTCTGGAAACGGTGGTCATGATCACACTGCGAATTCCGGCACGATTGATACAGCCGATTTTTTCAAGCGTGCAGTCAAAGCTGCCGGGTTTTCGGAACCAGTCATGGGTTTCCCGTAATCCATCCAGAGACAGTTGGTATTTTTCGCAGCCGAGAGCCTTCAGTTCGCGGCAGACCTGATCATTCAGATGAAAGGGATTTCCCATAATGGTGAAGGAAATTTCATGTTCATGAAAGAGTTCGAGCAGCCGCCAGAAATCCGGATGAAGGATCGGGTCACCGCCGGTAAGGTAAAAATAGGGATATCTTCCGTATACCTCACAAAAATCGAGACAATTATAAAAGGTATCCTGCATCTGTTCCCATGTCATGCTGTCCAGCTTGCGGCAGGGATCGCCGGAGAATATATAACAATGCTTGCATCGCTGGTCACATTCATCCGTTATATGCCATTGGAAAGAAAATAATTGTTTCATTATGGATATCCTTTATATGTCTCTGTTATATGAAAAATTATCGTCTTTTATACCGATACAGACAAAGAATAAATGCCTGTACCGGTATTTATGGATTCTTCAATTACTTAGCATCACCGGCGCCGCAGGCAGTTCCGCAGGCGGCAGGTTTTTCTTCCGGCTTATCGGCAGCGCCGCAGGCGGTTCCGCAGGCGGCGGGCTTTTCTTCCGGTTTTCCGGCAGCACCGCAGGCGGTTCCGCAGGCAGCGGGTTTTTCTTCCGGTTTGCCGGCAGCACCGCAGGCAGTTCCACAAGCAGCAGACGGGGTTTCATTGCTTCCCCAGGCGTACAGGTTTGAGAGTGACATTGTTGTTTCCTCCATGGAATTAAGGATAAGAATGATTCATTCTTTCAAAATTTGATTATATGGAAAGGATTGATCTTTACAAGTACGCACTTTTTTATAACTATGGTTACTTTAAAGTAAGTATTCACATCTTGCAAAACAAATGAAATGATGCATTATAATTTAATGTAACAACATTATTGAAAGTTATTGGAGTAAATCATGAAAACAAAAGAGGAACTGCCGGATTGTCCGGTTGCTGTTACTGTATCCCTAATCGGAAACAAATGGAAGCTGTTGATCATACGGAATTTGTTGATGAGACCCTGGCGGTTCAATGAACTTCACCGGGATCTTGAAGGAATCAGCCAAAAAGTCCTGACTGATAATTTACGGCAGTTGGAATCTGACGGTATCATCACCCGCACAGTTTATCCGGAAGTCCCGCCAAGGGTAGAATATGCTTTGTCCGATCTTGGAAACAGTATGCGGCCTATTCTTGACTCTATGCAAGAATGGGGAAACTCCTACAAGAAAAATTATTTTGTTTCAGAGAGCTAAATTCCGGTTTATCTGTGAAGTAATAAATAATCAAACCTTTTAACGATTACCTTGAACCTTATAACGATTGCAGAGGCTATCGTTATAAGGTTCAAATCGTTATAAGGTATGATTTTGTATCAAATCCTCAGTGCTGACAAAGGTTTGAAAATGTGGTAATGCCCGGGCCTTTTCAAATGTGTTCGGAGATATGCCGGAAAAAGGTGCGGTAGCCTTCGCAGAGGTAATTTTTTCTGTCCCAGAGACGGTCTTTCGGGCATCCGCCGAAGCAGAGACGGATGTATGGGCATTCCAGACAGTCTTCCGGCAAACCATAGGCTTTGTGCATCCCGAATCTGCGGTTTGACTCCATCAGTGTATCAAGATCCGTTTCCAGGATATTCCCCAGACGGTAAGCCGGAAAAGCGTAACGGTCGCAGGCATATACATCCCCGTTGGCTTCCACACAGCCGGAGTGCCCGCATAACGGGTTATGGACACACAGGCTTGACGGGATCCCCTTCAGATTCCCTAATGTGACATCGATCAGCTGCACATGTTTTTTCCCGGAGTCCGATTTCTGCCATAATTCAAAAATATCACATAAAAATGAACCATATCCCTGCGGGGTAACGGAAAAAGAGGTGACGGAATGCAGTCCCTGTGTGCCGAATATTCCGGGCGGGACCCCGAATAACTGGCCGTCCTCCTTTTCATAATCAGCTGCCCTGCTCTCAACAACGGGCAGGAACTGCATCCAGTCAGTCAGTTCCCGCAGAAATGCATAGATTTCACCGGGTGCTTCCTGGTTTACGCGATTGACCGTAGTCAGCGTATTGAAACTCACACCGTGTTTTTGCAGCAGGCCGATCCCGCGCATCGTCAGGGAAAAACTCCCCCTGCCGTCGGCAGTCTTTCGGTAGGCGTTGTGATATTTTTCCGGACCGTCAATGCTGACGCCGATCAGAAAATCCGCGTCCCGGAAGAAGGAGCAGAAATCATCCGTCAGCAGCGTGGCATTGGTCTGCATGGTGTTCACGATCATCCGCCCCTGACCGTATTGCCGCTCCAGGCGGACAGCTTTCTTATAAAAATTAAGCCCGGCAAGGGTCGGTTCACCTCCGTGCCAGGCAAACTCGACCCTTGCTTTGCTGCCATGCATGGCAAGGCTCTGCCGGATGTATGTCTCCAGCGTTTCATCGCTCATACCGGCGCCGCCGATATGCAGCACAGCCTGCTTCCCCGTGTAATAACAGTATTCACAGCGAAGGTTGCATGCGCCGGATACCGGCTTCGCCAGCATGGCATAAGTTCTGTAATCGTCAGCAGAGCTCAATTTTTCTGACTTCTTTCCTGGATCCCTTTCAATACCTTCATCACATGGAGCCCGTCATCCTGACCGATTTCCCGGCTGATGGTCTGATTGAGCAGATCATTCAGCTGCATAATGAGTTCAGCGTTCTGTTCCGGATCGGCTGCCAGGTTGACCATTTCTTCCGGGTCAGCCTTCAGGTCAAACAACTGCACGTCGTTGTTGGCAAAGAGTTCTTCCATCGTTGTCGGGTTATTGAAATTGACCGGGGAAAAATAACGGGCAAATTTATACTGATCCGTAACGATCCCTCTGACCATCCCGCGCGCGCTTACATCAATAGAATTCGTTATGTTCCCTTCCGCGTCATGGTTAAATTGGATCGCGGTCATTGAAAGCATTTCAAAACAGAACAGGGATGCGTCACGAACGCTCTTTTTGCTGCCGTCCATGAGTGAAAGCAGGCTGGTTCCCGGCAGCCCTGCCGTGATTTCCGCTTTTTTCTCCGGAGAAATATTTGCAGCATCCACAAATGTGGGCGCCAGATCCACGTGACTGGTCACCGCTGAAACAGTCTTTCCTCCTTCGTAATCGGGGTGGACGATGATCAGCGGGACGTGGATGTTGTTCTCATACATAAAGCCGCCCTTTCCTTTCAGTCCATGGCTGCCCTGCATTTCCCCGTGATCCGCGGTAAAGACGACCACCGTATGCTCAAGCATACCGTTCTCCTGAAGGTAATTCAGGATCTCCATCAGGTTGTTATCGGAATCCTGGATACAGTTGAAATAATAATCCTGATAGTCTTTCCAGACATCAGCATCCCGGATAATGCCGGCAAAAAGGCCCCAGTGCCCCTGGAAGATCCGCAGCGCGTCCGGAACATCAGGCGCGTCAAAATCAAAATTCCAGCTGGAAGGAATGGGAACATCATATTTTGTATCATAAAGCGCATCTTCAGGTTTTCCCGCCAGCGCCATGAACGGGCTCTTGTAACCTGTGATGTCGTAATTCATGATGTCATGCGGATTGACCATATTGACAGTCAGGAAGAAGGGTTCACCCGCATCATTCAGCGGCTTGCCTTTATTTTCCAGCCAGTCCAATGCCTCCGAAACGATGACCGGATCCATTTCATTGCCTTCTCTTACGCTTCCGATATAATCAACTCCGCCCCAATCCGCGTAGCCGTAGGACTCCAGATCGGTGAGCTCCGCGCCTCCATGGAGGATGCTGGCATCTCCGAGGTGCCATTTTCCCTTGAGGGCTGTATAATATCCCGCTTCCCGCATCATATCCCCGGCAGTTGTGAGCGTATCATTCATGGCTCCCTGCCACTGGAAATCCGTGTTGTCGATCATACCTGTGTCCGGAATATGCGTGCCGGTGAACATGACGGACCGGGAGGATGTCGACATGTTGGAGCAGGCATAATGCTTTTCAAATGTCGTTCCCAGTTCGGCCAGAAGCTGACGGGCTTTCAGATTCGTACCTTCCGGATATTCTGAAAAAAAATGTTCCTGATCCACGGTGATAAACAGAACGTTATACGATTCGTCTGTATTCTCCGGTTTTGGATCGGCTGCGGACTGTGCGGGACTGCTTTTTATGCCGATCTGAGTCGTCAGCATAGATGCTGCCAATCCCGCAGTAACGATTCTTTTACTCCAATTCATTTGATCCTCCCTTTCTTGTGATGAAAAAACAATTGTTTTATTTGTATTTAAATATTTTATCTTATTTTTATAATTTTTTGGGGACGAGCCTTTCCGACTTTTTTATACGAAAGAAAATCAGTGAAAACTTATGAATCCCGCGGCGCCTGACGGTACGCTGCATAGTGCGGAAGGGGAGACTGATGATCTGCCTTATCAGATCTGATAAAAAAGACCTCCTTTGCCGGAAAACAAAGGAGACTTTTATTGAGACAGCGTGGCCTGACCCTTGTGCCTCATCATATGGCAGTTCTTCCGAAAAGAAAAAGGACTGCCGCACTTTTTTATGTTGCGGCAGCCCCTTTTTATGTGCTGCGTTTCAGCTCTTAATAATCTTTGTGCGGTTCCCTTCACCCGTATGTTCTGCCGCGATCCTGCCGATCCTGTTTACGGGATGACCGTGAGTATCTTCCTATAGCATTTTCCCTGAAAGTCCCGTTCAGCGTTTTTTGTGCCGCAATAACACTTTTTGATATTATATAAATCTGCCATGCCTGATCCTGTTTCTAAACTTAAGGAAACGCTGATTAATAACCATTTTTCGAACACTCAATAGCGGATAATTG
>DAIMGK010000208.1:0-8484 GCA_036723985.1 Flexilinea sp. | reverse complement strand
TCGGAAGAACGAAATCATTGATCTCAAAATGTTCGGGGGCATCCGATACACACCTGATCCCGAACTCATTAAGAAAACTCACAAAACAGTCGGCATATTTTTTATCATCATTCCTTTGCATGATATTAACGCAAAAGTCTTCACCAAGCGAGAAAATTTCAATGGAGATGCCGCCGCTCAGGCTCATATCCAGGATCGGAGTGAAATCCGTTATATACTTTTCCAGACCGCAGAATGGAACACGTCCGGTATAGCTTACCTCAAAAGTGTTTTGACCTATGCCGTCAATGAGATAATCTTTCATAAAGGCATGTTTTTCTTCCAGGGTCAGGCCCTGTATCTTCCTTTCGTTCATAACATGAGCGTTTACGGCAAGCAGATCATTTACTTCTTCCGTGCGGAGCATAATGATCCCCCGGGTGATTGTATTAAGCAGATCAATCGCTTTGCCGCGCATTCTAACCGGAAAAACGATCGGAACCACATTCACATGACACAGATGACTGTATGGTTTCCCCAATGCTTTGCGGTACTGATGCTGCATCCCGCACACGATCGGAAGATGCTGTCCCGGATGGATCATATCGATCACCCGATACATGACCGATGCGATAAATGAAGCCGGACTGCCGTCAACGCTTGACAAATATTTCATCATCTCTTTTTGTTTTATCTTCATCCTGAGTGAAGTCCATTGGTCTCTGCTTTTATACCCGGCCGGCTGATCATCAAGAAGAAAGACTTTTTCAGGACGCTTCGCGATCCCCCAGGGAACAGCCTCAACCGGATTCTCAGGAAAAGGATGATCGTCGGCCTCATCAAAGGGAATGCTGCTTCCGGGCAGATCAATTCCGGTCATATCAAACGCTGCTTCCGGATGGAGAATATGCAGGTAGCAGTACAGAAGTGTTTTGATAAACGGGAATTTCCCGTTGCCGTCTGTCAGGAAATGAGATGTATCAACGTAAATGAGATTTTCATCATATGCCAGGGCTAACAGATGATATCCGCTTTCCCTGCCTCCAAGAGGTATTGCCCTGCCGCCGGATGATATTGTCAAAGGCGCGTTATTAGAAGTCAGGGCAAATTCTTCATCAATCCTGATCAGCTTTACAGAGAAATAAGGATACCTTGTGATGGCAGCATCCGCTGCCGTCCTGAGCGCATCAGCATTAACCGGCTCCGTCATCGCGATCCGGGTACGTATCGTATTATGAAGGTCATTTCCCGCGGCATAGATAAGATTATTAACTCTGTATATCATATGTTTTCCTGTTTGTGTTTCATCATTTCGGAAGCCCGGCAGACAGGCCGGTTTCCCGAAATGACGAAGCATTATCATAAAGGTTACTATTCAGAAGGAATCCAGTCGGGGACGGTTACGCCCATTTTCGAACTCCAACCTCACATCTGTCTGTCGGGCAGAACTGTCCCCTTGTTTCCTTCATCGAATCAGGGGGACAGTTCCGCCCGATCGGGAACTAAAAAGCTGAAGCATTTTCCGGAGGCGTAACCGTCCCCATCAGCGTCCTGAATAGTTACTCATAAAGAGAGTCCGAAGGCCGGACGCATTGATTCTATCTGCCCGCGGGAGATCCCACAGTCTGAAGCGATCCGCTGCCAGTTATTTCCGACGATTTTTATTATTTCCGCTGCGGTTTTCGCTGCTTCGTTTTTTCCTATACAAAATCGTTCTGCCACATCTATTGCCAATTCGGCTTTAATACGGTTATCGGACTCATTTACATTCAGTGACAATTCATCTCCGTACGGAACGGGATTTACGTCGTACAGCGGTGATAATATCCAGCCGTCTTGAGTCAATATGAAAGCATGATTTCGTAAATGATCATCTGTATTCGTGACGGCCATATAAAAAACGATACGCTTCCATAATTCTTTCAGGTCAGATTTTGGTGCGGCACCATGGGATTTGATGAAGGATGCTATATCGAGATAACTCGTACCGTCAGCAACCGATGCTCCGTCCGTCTTTCCAAGCAGCGTCATTGCAGATGCATAATGGATCCGTACCGATCCGTTTCGATCAAAACGTTTTATGAGATATGTACTGCCGTATCGGGAGAATTTTTCCAAACGCGCTTCAGGCACAGATAAGCCGCACATGGCTGCTAACTCATGTACGGTCATTTCCCACGCACCGCTGTCGTTTTCATCATCCTTTGATGGAAATTTCGCGATCCAAAGCTGCTTATGCTCATCAACGACCGTGGCTTTGGGTCTTGCGCCGCCCAGGGATGAACCGGGTCTTATCAGCTGATCGATCCATTGTTCCGATAACCCGGATTCATCATTTTCATAATTCCTTGAAGCTTCTTCCAAGGAACGAAGTCTTGCCCAGGGCGGAACAGCAAATTCCTTGTCATCGGATAGAAACGAGCCGGAGGGATCAGACTTAAAGCGAAGTCCACCCATCCGTGTTTCATCATAAACACCCAAAAGATAATCGCTGTTATGAAGTTTCCGCGGTTTTCTGCCTTCTTTTTCTGCAAGGATCCTTTCCCGTTTGTTCATCAAAACACGTCCCCAACGGTCCGGGGAGGCATCTGAGAATACACCGAAGATATTTTTGCCCGAAGGAAATTGCCTTCCGGAGAATGGCATCAGTTCAGGATCCAGGCTGACCGAAAGTTTTGTTTTACTCAGCCAGTCTCCGGAATATTCAAAAGCATAGCTTTCGGTACCGCGGATCACCGAGATGTATAAGTTTCCTGCCGGAACCGGTGGATCGGAACGGAAACTGTCATACACGTAAATCGTTTTTTGTCCGGAAGTCATGATTTTCCTCTGTTAGGAGCGCGTTTTCTCGTCAGGAGTCCCATATCCTGAAGTTGACGTCCCAACTCATCATCTTTTGCAACAAGCAGCAGATCCTTATCCATATTATTCAAAGCATGCAGGACTGCCGCGTAAATTCCCATGGCAGCTGCCGGATTACCGGATTCGACTTTCCATAAAGAGGACCGGCTGATACCTGCACGCTCAGCCACCAGGGCGGCAGACAAATTCCGGCGGAGCCTTGCCAGTTTGATTTGTTCGCCCATCGTTTTGAGAATATCTTCGGTCCCGGGAAGAATGTTATACGCAGCTTTTTTCATTATCAGTCCTTATGTTTGTTATTATAAACATTATATCATAATTTGTTTCTAATAGCGAACATAATTATATGTCAATACGGGGAATGTGTCAAGTGCCGCTGAAAGAAGAAACGACTTGAAGGGTATTCATATATTATGATCCACCGGTAAGCCCGGGACAGGGGGAGTATATCCGAAACCGGACGATCGAATCATCCCGACATCAGTGACAGGTATGGAACAGGGAGATCGACACGTAAGGGTGTGAGTCTTATATAGAGCCTGATACCAAATAAGCGGGGGCGGAAATCAGGTGCGGGGCGAAGATCGGGAGCCGAATCATAATTCAGCGCAGCGGTTCCTTACGGCTTATCCCGCATACAGAAGGTGACCTCCGCGAAAGCATGTGAGTCTAATAAAGAGCCTGATACCTTCTTAAGCGGGGGTATGGGGGGCGAAGCTCCTGTCCCGAATCTGACCGGACGAAGTCCGTACCTTACGGGACAGGTTTACAGCCCCCGGAAATCTGGTGCGGAGCGAAGCTCGGGAGCCGAATCATAATTCAGCGCAGCGGTTCCTTACAGCTCTCGCTTTTACATACACATATATTTTCGATCCCGCACCTTGCGAAGCACATTATCCCGCATACAGAAGGTAAATACAAACTGAGCTCTTATATTAGTAAATATGAAATAAAAGGATCGGTTTGAGACAAGGGGTACAGTCCCCGCACCGGGGACAGGGCAAGCCGCCTTCAGTTCGAAGCAGCCCTTATCTCCCCGCGCCTCTGCCTCGTTTATCCTCATACAGTTTTTCATCCGCGCGTTCCAGGCAGTTCTGCATGGTATCATTCCTGTCCCGCAGCGAATCATAACCGACGCTGACATTCAGATCATATTGAAGCCGGTTCTCCCGCTGTCTTTTGGAGAGCTTTTCCCGGATCGACGCCGCCACCTTATCAGGATATTCATCCTCCTCCGGGTTCCGCAGAATGACCGTAAATTCGTCACCGCCGTATCTGCCGATAAAGGCAGGTGCCTTCAAGTGGTCACAGGTCTGCTTGAGGACCTCCGACACCAGGATCAGCGCCCGGTCCCCTTCCGCGTGGCCATAGGTATCATTGATCTCTTTAAACCGGTCCACATCGATCATCATAATAAATGTCTGTGTATTTTCTTTGTAACGGATCTGTTCCATATACCGGTTGATCTGACCCCGGTTATTCAGCCGTGTCAGCGCGTCTACGGAAATCAGCGTCTGCATATGCTGTATGTAGAAAAACAGCATCATGATCGTACAACCGAAGCAGAAGATCGGCGCGTTCAGCCCGAAAACCTGGATCATAACGGAAACCATAACACCGAGAGGATAGATCCCGATCAGCCAATACAGCTTCTTTTCTTCCTCCGTTTCAGCCTTCGCCGCGTTGATCACAGAGAAAACAAAGGCAGCCAGCAGATAAGCGACCGGCACCGAGATCATCATCGGATAATACAGGGGATTCAGTTCACCACTTTCACTGATCCAGAAATTCGGCGCCGCAACATAAGCGATCACCATGACCGCTATAGAAACACCCATGGGGATCAGCCACAGCATCCTCTTCCTGCGGCTTTGCGCGAATTCCATTTTTTCCGAAACCGCCATATATATGAACCATTCATAAGCCAGCAGGTTCAGCAGGATATAGTTCGAAAAATTAAACAGAATGATCAGCGGACGGGTCCGCGGAAGCTGACCGCCCAACACTGCCGCCCAGCCGATATCCGAAATAAAATAAAGGATATGCGCATTAATAGTACGGTTGAAACGAATTTGTTCTTCCTGCATCGTTCCGTGGATCCTGTCATTGATCAGCATGATCAGCAGGATTATGATGCAAACAACATTCGCTTCAGCATAAAACAGAAAATAATCCAGTACCATGGGGTTCCTTTATTATTACCGATAATAACACATATTCCAAAAATCCCGGCAAAAAGATTCCATGCAAATTACGGACATCCGTATCGATACAAAGGCAGGCCATCCGGTTCGCAAAAAAAGGCGGGTAGAAAACAATCCCGCCTTTTCAACGTTCAATATCTGATATCAGAAATAGTACTGCCCGTCTTTTTCGGGTTCTTCTTCGCGTTCACCGCCGAGGTAGGCGCGCTTGATGACCGGGGACGCCAGCAGTTCGGCGCCGGTACCTTCGGCGACGATCTTGCCGGTCTCCAGAACGTAACCGCGGTCGGCGATGGAAAGAGCCGCCTGGGCGTTCTGTTCCACCAGGAGGATCGTCGTTCCGGCATTATGCAGTTCATTGATGATCTCAAAGATCTGTTCCACCAGGATCGGCGCC
The DNA here is from genome assembly GCA_036723985.1 of Flexilinea sp. Taxonomy (GTDB): domain Bacteria; phylum Chloroflexota; class Anaerolineae; order Anaerolineales; family Anaerolineaceae; genus Flexilinea. Next base: position 3,042 of record DAIMGK010000208.1, on the reverse strand, counting down.
AGGCCCATGGACGGTTCGTCCATCATCATCAGATGGGGTTTGCTCATCAAAGCGCGGCCCATGGCCAGCATCTGCTGTTCACCGCCGGAAAGGGTCCCGCCGATCTGTGTCCGGCGTTCTTTCAGGCGCGGGAAAAGTTCAAAAACACGTTCCTTTTCCGCGTCCATATTGATATCCTTCACGGTGAAAGCGCCCATTTCCAGATTTTCTTCAACAGTCATCTGCAGGAAGATGCGGCGTCCTTCCGGGCACATGGCAAGCCCCTGTTCCACCACCTTGTGGGGCGGGATCTTGTCGATGGGTTTATCCATGAAAGTGATCGAGCCGGTCCGGCTGCGGAGCAGGCCGGAAATGGTATTCAGCGTGGTGGATTTGCCGGCGCCGTTGGCGCCGATCAGGGTCACGATCTCACCGTCTTCCACATGGAAGGAAATCCCTTTAATGGCATGAATAGAGCCGTAATAAACATTGATATCTTCGACTTTCAGAATCGTACTCATGCTTTCTTCCTCCCCTTGTTCGTATTTTTTCCTGCCTGTGCGTTATTTCTTTCAGCTATGGCTTCCATTTTACTGTCAATAATAGAATCCGTTACCAGATCATTTCCTTCTTTGCTATGGCTTTTTCCCAGATAAGCTTCGATCACTGTCGGATTCTTCTGGATCTCTGCCGGACTGCCCTTCGCGATGATCCGCCCGAAGTTCAGCACACAAAGGCCTTCGCAGACGTTCATCACCAGGTTCATATCATGTTCGATCAGGACGACCGCGATCTGGAACATATCCCGGATACGGCGGATATTGTCCATCAGGTCGGCAGTCTCGGACGGGTTCATACCCGCGGCAGGTTCATCCAACAGAAGAACTTTCGGATCCGTGGCAAGAGCGCGGACGATCTCCACCCGGCGCTGCGCACCGTAAGGCAGTGAACCGGCCCGGTGATCCGCGACGTTCTCCATCTCAAAAATATGCAGCAGTTCCAGCGCCTTTTTGTGAGCTTTCTTTTCTTCCCGGAAGAAAGAGGGCAGACGGATCAGGCCATCGAACAGCCCGTATTTTATGGACTGATCCATGGCGACCAGGATGTTTTCCTCTACAGTGAGCTTGGAAAACAGGCGGATATTCTGGAAGGTACGTCCGATGCCTGCCCGGCTCACCTGAGCGGTAGACATACCGTGGGTATCCATACCGTTCAGCAGGATCGTACCGGTGGTTGGCTGATACACATTGGTCAGCAGGTTGAACACTGTTGTCTTACCGGCGCCGTTCGGCCCGATCAGACCGGCGATCTCGGTTTTCCCGATGGTCAGGTTGAAATTCTCCACCGCGTGAAGGCCGCCGAAGGTGATGCCCAGGTTTTTACATTCCAGCGCGGGCATTGAATGGATATCACGTTCCGGAATAACAGCATTTGAAGGAACGGGGACCAGATTGCTTCCGTCTTTATTATACATATTACCCTTCCTCCTCTACTGTTCCTTTTGAAAACTTCGCCTTGATATTGCTGAGCAGGAGCTTTGTACCGGAGGCGTTGGTGATCAGCATCACCGCGATCAGGACGATGGCGTAAACCAGCATACGGTAGGTCGCGAAAGACCGCAGCGCTTCCGGAAGGATGGTCAGCAGCGTCGCTGAAATGATGGAACCGGTAATGTTCCCCAGACCGCCAAGCACCACAAGCACCAGGATCAGGATCGAAGTATTGAAGTCAAATTTATTGGCAGTGATGGTCGAATAATTCTGCGCGAACAACGCACCCGCGGCGCCTGCCATAGCCGCAGAGATAATGAATGCCGTCATCTTATAGCGGGTCACATCGATACCGACGGACTCGGCGGCGATACGGTTGTCGCGGATCGCCATGATCGCGCGCCCGTAGCGGCTTTCGACCAAATGGTAAACGATGAAAAGCGTCAAAATGATCAGGATGAACCCGGCAGTGAAGGAGGATATCTTTTTGATCTTGCCGATACCCATTGCCCCTTCGATCAGCATCCGTCCGCCATCCAGCTTCATCCCTTTGTCGTTCAGCAGGCTGACATGCAGCCCGTATTTATCAAAACCAAGATACAGATTGTTGAAAATACTCTTGATGATCTCACCGAAAGCCAGCGTCACGATGGCCAGATAGTCACCCTTCAGGCGCAGCACCGGAATACCGATGAGGAATCCGGCGATTCCGCCGAAAATCGCTCCGACCAGCATGGAAAGCCCCAGGCGCAGATCCGGGTTCGGGACTTTTTCCATCATCATCAGCGCCGCGCAGGTACCGGTAAAAGCGCCCATGCTCATGAAACCGGCATGGCCGAGGCTCAGTTCACCGAGAATGCCGACGGTCAGGTTCAAAGAGATCGCCATCACGATATAGGCAGAGATCGGCACCAGCATCCCTTTCATTGAGCGGGAAAGCGTACCGGTGCGATCCATCACCTGCATCACGACAAACGCGATGATCACCAGCGCAAAAGAAACGATCTTATTGGTATTTTTCCTCTTCATAACCGCTCCTTTAGACCTTTTCATTGATCGTCTTGCCCAGCAGACCGGCAGGGCGGACCAGAAGGACGATGATCAGCACGCTGAAAACGATCGCGTCTGAAAGCTGTGTGGAAATATACGCCTTGGAGAAGGTCTCGATCACGCCCAGCAGCAGCCCGCCGAGGAAAGCGCCGGGGATGGAACCGATACCGCCGAAGACAGCAGCCGTGAAAGCTTTGATGCCGGGCATGGAACCGGTGGTCGGAACCAGCGTCGGATAGGCCGAACAGAGCAGCACACCGGCGATGGCAGCCAGACCGGAGCCGATGGCGAAGGTCATGGAGATCGTCCCGTTGACGTCGATCCCCATCAGCTGGGCTGCGCCCTTGTCTTCCGAACAGGCACGCATGGCCTTGCCCATCTTGGTGTTCCCGGTGAACCAGGTCAGCACGAACATGATTACAAGACAGACCGCGACGGTCAGCAGCGTTACATAGGAGATCGTCAGCTCACCCAGCTGCAGCTTGCCGTTGCCGATGATGGAAGGGAAGACCTTCGGGGATGA
>DAIMGK010000207.1:0-8507 GCA_036723985.1 Flexilinea sp. | reverse complement strand
ATGTCCGGATTGGGACAATGGGGACGGTTCACGGTGTCCCAGACGTGGGACACCGCGAAATGTCCCCGTTGTCCCAGGCTATGGAGTCTTGCGGCTGTTGGACGATCTGGTAACCGCCTCAATGGAGAGCGGTGTGGGGTAGTGGGGAGAGTAAGCAGATGTCCGGATTGGGACAATGGGGTCATTTCGCGGTGTCCCGATACCGGGACACCGTGAACCGTCCCCGTTGTCCCATTTATGCCCGCTGGACGGCGCTTTTACTGATACCGGTCAGGCGGGCGATCTGACGAACGGACAGACCGTGTTCTTTCAGCAGACGGAGCGCTTCCGTCCGGCGGTTCCAGTCCCAGGCCTGCAGATCCGTGCAGCTTTGAACATTCAGCAGGTTGTGAATCTCTTCTTTTGCCCATTCATCATCATGAACGGATGTCTGTTCTTTGGGCGGTTCCTCTTCTTCATATTTAGCGGCGATATACGCCGCGTATTCATCAAAGCTTCCCAGCAATTCCTGTAAAACGGTGGTATCTACGAATGAATGCGGGTTTCCGTAGCGGTTGTAACTGCTCCATTGATATTCCGAAGCCTCACATATACCGGCTTTGCGCGGATTATTTAAAATATAGCGGAATGTTGTCAGCAGATGATCTTCACTCTCTATCGGGATGCCGGTAAACCGGTCTTCGAAAAGATGTCCCGTGCGGTGATATTTCTGATTGAAATAGTATGAATACGATACGCCGAGTTTCTGCATAAACAAAGATACATGGTTGTTCTCCGGTTCCCCGGACGCAGGGGATCGCGGATCGTTGTCTCTGCTCCGATCGGTTGTCTGATCATAGATCAGGATGTGAACATGATTTTCCATCAGGCAGAAAGCGCATATGCTTATTTGGGTTTCAAGACCGAACCGTTTCAGCAAATGAAGGAAGCGGATGTAATCAGCCTGCTCTTCGAAAATGATCTGCCGGGCGTTTCCGCGAACGATCAAATGATAATATCCGGTTTCACTTCGTTTTCTCGCTGACCTGGGCATTTCGCGTACTCCTTAATTTTTTAGTATATTTGAACACGGCACAAATGTCAATGGGACAATGGGGACGGTTCTCGGTGTCCCAGACCTGGGGCACCGAGAAATGTCCCCGTTATCCCAGGCTCCGGAGTATTGCTGCTGTTGGCTGATTGGATCACTGAGCCAATGGGGACCGGGGTAGTGGGGAGGGTGAGTAGATGGCCGGATTGGGACAATGGGGACAGTTCGCGGTGTCCCATTGTCATATATTGGAAAACGGGCTTGACATGTGAACGATTGGTCACTATAATATGTGAACGATTGGTCACATTGTATTGTGACGGGAGTGAGTATGGCGAAGGATACAAAAGAAAGAATTCTGGCACTGGCACTGGAGAAGTTTTCACAAAACGGCTATGCCGGTACGAATGTCCGTGAACTTACAGCGTCCCTGGGACTGGTCAAGTCCTCAATGTACCGGCATTTTGAGAGCAAGGAGGATATCTGGAACAGCCTGCTGGATGAGATGAGCAGATATTACGAAGAGCGTTTCGGTTCTCCGGAACATCTGCCTCCTGTGCCGGATTCTCTTGAGGAGCTGGCCGGGATGACGGCACGGATGGTGGATCTCACGATCCATGACGAAAAGATCATCATGACGAGGAAACTGCTTACGATCGAGCAGTTCCGTGATGACCGTGCGCGGGACCTTGCCACGAAGCATTTTCTGACGGGCCTTACGGAGATGTTCACGAAGATCTTCGCGGGCATGATGGACAAAGGCCTGCTGCGCCGTGATGACCCCGCGATGCTCGCCTTCGCGTATACCGCCCCAATCTCGTCGCTGATCCACCTGTGCGACCGGGAACCGGAGAAGATCCCGGAAGCGATGGCACAGGCTGACGCGTTCTGCCGGCATTTTATCAAAACCTATGGGGTGCAGCCCGCGGATCAGGGAAACGGCTGATGTCCCCGATGGTTCGCTCCGGAAAACAGAAAGGAAATACAAATGGATATCACTTATGAAAAAAAGGACGCGATGACTTTTATCGGCTATCATACCGAGATCCGTCCGAATGAAGGCTATCAGAAATGTCCGGAATTCTGGGACAGGGAATACGCCGCGAAATACGCCCGGCTCTGGCAGACCATGAAGCCGGAAACGCCGGTCGAGGAAGCGATCCTTGCCAACGGGATCGGCATGTTCGCCATCTGCGCGGATTCCGATAACGGCTTTACCTACTGGATCGCCGGCCTGTACAAAGGCGGTGAAGTACCCGAGGGTCTGGAGCTGTACTCTTTCCCCGCCGGCAGCTGGGCTGTGTTCACGACCAAAGGTCCCATACCGGATGCCCTGCAGGCTATGAACACTTATGTCTGGCAGGAGTGGTTCCCTGCCGAAGGAAAGAACCACCGGGCGAACGGAAACGCGACGATCGAGGCATATTCCGCCGGTGATCCCCGGTCAGCTGATTATGAGTCCGGCATCTGGGTGCCTTTGAACGAATAAAGTGCCGGTTGGGACAATGGGGACAGTTCGCGGTGTCCCGATGCCGGGACACCGTGAACCGTCCCCGTTGTCCCATTTATTGCTGATAGCAGTCGGGATCGTAGAAGGGCTGGTCCTGCACCTGAGGCAGCCTGGCGGCGAGGAGGGCACGGTCTTCTTCAGTGAGGGGATGGGCCAGGACTTCATCGATGTGTTCGGCGGCGAATTTCAGATGCGCGAAGTTGCCCGGGGGAACCAGGATATCGGCTCCCAGCGAGATCGAATATTTGAGCGCGGCGATTAAATAAGGTGACTCTGTTTCGATGTCAAAGGGCCTGCACCAGGATTTGGGATAGATGGAGTGGTCCTGCTCCTCATGACTCTCCAGGCGCGGTCCACCATGGATTTGATGCCCAGCAGCCCCAGGCCACGGTCCTTTACCGCTTTTCGGATCCTTTCCCCCATGCCATGCTCCATGTGCATATGCCAGTTCAGTGGGAACATGACTGTATCAAAATCATACAGCTCCAGCGCCCGCAGGGCTGCCGGCTCACTGTGAGCGGTGAAGCTGATCTTCCGGGCGATCCCTTTTTCTTTCATGTCCCGCAGCAGTTCCATGGCGCCTCCGGAGGCGAAGCAGGTCTCCAGTTCTTCCATCGAGGCGATCCCGTGCAGCTGGTAGACGTCGAAATGGTCCGTGTGCAGAAGCCGCAGGGATTCTTCCATCTCCCGCTCAGCATCCGCTCTTTTCCTTTGGGCGGTCTTGCAGGCAAGATATACTTTGTCCCGGTAGGGTCTCAGGGAATTTCCCATCAGGAGCTGGGCGTCTCCGTATCCGGGAGCAACGTCAAAATAATTGATCCCGTGTTCCACCGACCAGCTGACATATTCATCCGACATTTTCTGTCCGTCTCCGGGGATGAATGCCCTGTCAAAATGCTGGGAGGAAACGACTCCGCCGTAACCGATGGCGGAAACATTCCACCCGGTTTTTCCGAATTGGCGATATTTCATATTCTTTCTCCTTGTCTCTGTGTCCTGATTTCCGGGTGCATAGGGGACCGGTCTGTTGTGTGCGTATAGTTTGATGACCACGCCGTGAAAATCAGGGGGCTTTCTTGCGTATAAATGTGTTCTTCTGAATAATTACAATATATCATACCGTGACGCGGTTGTCAATGGCTGAACGGGACAGTCATAACGGGGACGCTTCGCCCGAGGCTAATGCCGAGGGGAACCGTCCTCTTGTCGGCTAACAGACGTCTTCCTGTCGTTCTCATCCCGGTTTCACTCATTCACCCGGCATAATATGCCGGGCTCACCTTTCCGTACAACGAGAGGACGGTTCTTCTCGTCCTCTGCCTCGGACAAACCGTCCCCGTATTGCGGGCGAAACGTCCCCGCCAACGGGTGCCGGGGGAATCAGGTTTGCCGGAGGGCAAAAAAGATGACGAGCATAGGAAGAATTGGCTATAGGCTGCTGGTACAACGGTGGGGTCGGTTCCACTGACTCGCGGAGCGAGTCAGGCGAAACCGACCCCTGTGTCCCGAGTGTCACGGGAAAAGGGGCAGGGGAAAAGGATAAAGAATATACTTAAGGGGGACACATCATGAATTCCGGGAGCGGGAGGTAAGAATATGGGGATACAGGATCAGTTTAATAAAGTGGCGGCGGAGTATGACAGGAACAGAAGGAAGTTCATCCCATGTTTCGATGATTATTATATAAACACAACAAAACTTATCGCTTCGAATATCAATGCGCCTGAGCGGATCGTTGACCTGGGCGCGGGGACGGGGCTGCTGTCGTATTATTGGTATCAGCAGTTTCCGGGTTCGGAATTTGTCCTGGTGGATATCGCGGACGAGATGCTGGACATTGCCCGCCGGAGGTTTTCGGGCATCGGAAATATTACATACCGGTCGATGAATTATATCGACACGCTGCCGGAAGGCGATTTTGATACGGTGATTTCTGCCCTTTCGATCCATCATCTGGAAAATGACAGCAAGAAGCTGCTTTTTTCAAAACTGTACGACAGGCTGCCGGAGGGCGGGATATTTGTGAATTATGATCAGTACTGTGGGGAAGATCCTGAGATCAACAGATGGTATGGCCGGTATTGGGAGGGTCAGCTTTCCCGCAGCGGATTGACGAAACACGATATCGAACTCTGGCAGGAAAGAAGAAAGCTGGACCGGGAGTGTTCCGCGGAGCAGCAGGTCAAAATGCTGCGGGCGTGTAAGTTCCGAACCGTGGAATGTGTTTATTCCTATCAGAAGTTTTCGGTCATCGCGGCGATAAAATGACCGCACCGGTACAGAAAACGGTATGGGATATGCAGCTTTTCTTTGAAGGACCGGTAAAGTTGTGCGTAAAGGGAGGGACAAAATGAAAATCGGGATCATCGGATGCGGGAGCATGGGGAAAATGCTGCTGCGGAAGTTTTCGGAATCGGGTGGGGTCCCGCGGGATGATCTTCTGGCGGCAAACAGGACAGTCCGGAAGCTGGAAGCGGTGTCCGATATCGCGGTGACCTGCGGAGATAACAGAGAACTCGCGGAAAGATCGGATATCGTGTTTGTCTGCGTGCGGCCTTCGGATATGAAGCATGTGATCCGGGAAATAAAAGACTGCCTGAGACCGGACGCGCTCCCGGTATCACTGAACGGAAGCATTTCTTTTGATACCCTCGGGGAGATCACCCGGCGCAAAATGGCGAAAGTCATACCGGGCATCACAGCGGAGATCAACAGGTCGCAGACACTTGTCTGTTTCAATGAACTCGCCGGGGAACAGGACAGGGAGACGCTTGCCGGTTTGCTATCCTGTATGGGAGATGTCATAGAGCTCCCGGAAAATGAGATGGGGATGGGCTCCGAACTGGTCAGCTGTATGCCCGGTTTCATCGCGTCGATGTTCGATGTGATCACCCGTTCGGCTCAGAAGCATACGAATATCCCGGAGAAAGATATCATCAGGATGGTCCTGAACACGATGAACGCCACATCGGAACTGATGCTTCGCGGCGGTCTGACCTTTGACGATGTTGTTTCACGGGTCGCGACAAAAGGCGGCATCACCGGGGAAGGGACAAAGGTGATCTATGAATTGTTTCCGGATACAGCGGATACGCTTTTTGAGAAGACTCTTGAGAAGAGAAGATTAATAGCTGAAGAGGCAAAGAAAAGCTTTGAATAAACACGGTAAAAATAGGGGACCGTCCCATAAAGGGACAGTCCCCTGCTGATGATCGTTACCGTTCCAGTCCCAAAAAGGGAGCAGCTGCGTGATGCATTTTATTCTTCCGCGAAATCGGTATCCATGGCGGTCTGCAGTGTGTATTCCGGAAATGCTTTCTGCACATCGGCAACCGCTTCCGTAAATACTTCCCTGCGGTTTTCCGCGTCAAAACTGATCACGAGATCAAAACGCATGGTTTTTTCTTCTTTGACCAGGTAGAAACCGTGCATCTGCTTCACATGAGGGTGTGAAAATACGATCTCCCTCACCTTATTCCGTATTTCAATAGTCTCCGCATCTTTCGTGTTTACCGAATATACGCCGATAGCTGTCAATAGTACATGATGCTTACGATAGACCTCTACCTGTATATTTCGTATCAGCTGATCAAGCTGATCAGCCGAATAAGTGTCCGGCACTTCAATATGGATAGACCCGTTCCAGGTATCCGGTCCGTAATTATTGAGGACAAGATCATAGGCTCCCTGCACATCGGGGAAGCTCAGGACAGTATTTTTGATTTTTCCGGCAAGTTCCGGATCGTTCTGCTCACCCAGGATCTGTGAGATGGTATTTTTCAGCATCTCAACGCCGGATTTGATGATGATCAGAGAGATGACTGCGCCGAGCCAGGCTTCCAGCGATACATGAAAGATCAGGAAGATGGCTGCCGCGGCGAGAGTGGACGCGGAGATAACGGCATCCAGCGTGGCATCCTCTCCCGAATTGATGAGGGAATCCGAATTCACCTTTTCCCCGATACTTTTTACATAACGGCCCAGCAGGATCTTCACGACCACCGCCACGGCGACTATGATCAGTGAGACGGGAGTATATTCCGGCGTCTCGGGATGAATGATCTGCTTTACGGATTCCGTGAAAGATGTGAGACCGGCATAAAGCACGATCACGGAAATGATCATGGCGCTGAGATATTCGATGCGCCCGTAACCGAAAGGATGCTTTTTATCCGGCTCCCTGCCGGCAAGTTTTGTCCCGATGATGGTGATCAGCGAGCTGCCCGCGTCGGAAATGTTATTGACAGCATCCAGAACGATGGCGATCGAATTGGTCATCAGTCCGACCACAGCCTTAAACGCGGCAAGAAATACATTGGCAACGATCCCGATAATGCTCGTCCTGATGATCGTCTGCTCCCGGGATATCTCCTTCCCGTCTGCGGTTTTTATTTCAGTTATGCTGCTCATTGCGTTTCTTCAGGATATGATCTTTTTGGCAAACTCCGCGGCGGCCTTCAGATCATCTTCATCCGGTTTGCCTTTATGGATGCCTTTGAACTCCCCTTTGCAGTGGAACTCGCGTACATCCATGGATATACCGGCTTTATCCGCTTCGGCTTTTACTTTTTTCCATGTTGAATTCATCATGGCCGCCGAACCGAAATTGACGATACTGCCGATTTTAGTCCGGTCCAGCGAACGAATAAAGGTACGTATTTCCGGATCGATATTGAAAGCATAATAGGAATTTCCAAGGAAAAGGATATCCACAGGCTCATCAACCGGCACACTTATCGGCAGCGCTTCGGCTCCGACAGCTTCCGCGATAGCTTCAGCAAGTTTTTTCGTATTTCCCGTTTTGGTATAATATCTGACTGCGATATTCATAGTGAGATCCTTCCTGAGTCAGGATTGCCTGTTCCGCCGGCTCATGCCTGAGGCGGCGGAAACAGGCCGAACGACTCACAGCGCGGCAATGACTTCTTTCCGGACTTCTGCCATATCCTTCGTGGGTTCAAAGCGGGCGATGACCCTGCCTTCCCGGTCGACCAGGAATTTTGTGAAATTCCATTTGATATATGCCTTGTCGCCGTATGCCTTGTTGTTCATGTCAGCGAACTTGTTCAGCGCGGCGTTCTTCAGGCCCGGACCGAAGCCTTCAAAAGGTTTTTCGGTGGCGAGAAATGCGTACAGCGGGTCCGCGGTCTCACCGTTGACGTCGATCTTCTTAAACTGCGGGAAATCCGTCCCGAATTTCAGTGTGCAGAATTCGTGGATATCGTCATCGCTGCCGGGAGCCTGGTTGGCGAACTGATTGCAGGGGAAATCCAGGATCTCAAAGCCCCGGTCCTTCAGTTCTTTATACATGGCCTCAAGCGGCTCATAGTGGGGAGTGAAACCGCAGCCGGTGGCAGTGTTCACAATGAGGAGGACTTTCCCCTGATATTCCGACAGGCTGACGTCATTGCCTTTTCTGTCTTTAACCGTAAAATCATAGACCGTTTTCATTTCATTACTCCTTCCAAATGTCTGGTCTTACCATATCCCTTATTTCCGAGCAGTTCGTACAGCAGATCATACAGCTGCCGGGCTTTCTCGGCCGGCAGGTCTACGCAGCCTGCTGCTTTCTGCGGGATATCTTTTGCTTTTTCCTGCAGGGCTTTCCCTTTTTCCGTCAGTGTGATCTCGACCACGCGGTCGTCCGCGCGGCATCTGTTTCTGTTAACGTACCCCGCCTGTTCCATCTTCTTCAGCATTGGGGAGAGGGTCCCGTTGTCCAGCATCAGTTTTTCACCGAGCTCCGTGACGGATATGCCATCCTTTTCCCACAGCACCAGAAAGACGATATACTGTGTATATGTTAATCCCAGCGGTTTGAGCCAGGGTGTGTAAAGGCCGGTCACATTTCTTGAAGCGGCATAAAGAGGAAAGCACAGCTGATTCGCGAGCTTCATGGCTTCATGATAATTATATTCCATAGCTTCTGCTCCATATGTTTTATACAAATATATTTTATCAAATATA
>DAIMGK010000206.1:0-8538 GCA_036723985.1 Flexilinea sp. | reverse complement strand
TTCCATTTATCGTGGTGCCTCTATAGGCATGTTGGATTAATCAGCGTTTCCTTAGGTAAACAGACCAAAGTGAAAGATAAAGAAAGCCCTTTAAAAAAAGCGGGAGAGGTCATACCGAAAGCTTATGATAAAATTGTAAAAGGTTCAGAGATGACACAGAAATTGCAGGAAGCCATCAAGAAGGCGTTTATTTCTAACACGAACAGTGGTAACATATTGTTCGAATTGGATTAAATTTCTTCACACATTATTCGGAGTTACCGAAGATCGGCAGAAATTTATGGGAAATACCTACTCCAGACAAAACACAACGGAAGGCAGACAAGAGCCCCGGGAAGAGACCCGGAATGCTCCCGAAGCGAAGATGACGCTGCCCAACAGCCTCGTTTCACGCATCATGGAGGAACCGGACGCGGAAGCGGAGGCCGACCGCCTTTCGGCGGGGGTGACATCAGGATCGCCGGCGGAAGTGCGCCGCGAAATGGGCGGACGCCTCGGGGCGGATCTCTCCGGTGTGCGTTTCCACAGCGGACCCTCCAGTGTCCGTCAAAGTGAATCGCTTGGCGCGCAGGCCTGGACACAGGGCAGGAATGTCTATTTCGGCAAAAGCGGCTTCACACCCTCACTGGCTGCCCATGAACTGGTCCACACGGTCCAGCAGGGCGCGGTCCACGGCAATGTTTCCCAATCGATGCCGTCCGGTTCCATCCAGCTTAAGCCGAAAAAGCCGGGACCCAATGAAGTTACGGCAGACGATTTCAGAATGGACGAAAATGACGGACCGCTTCCCGGCGATCTCCGGGATCTTTCCGCGCTCGAGACTCAGATGCTGAACAACTTCAGTTCCAACCGGGGTGTGAAAGTCTATAACGCGATCAAGCAGGATATCGAGAATATCATTTTGAGAGTATTCCCGCGGACAGGCGATTTCCATCTCCAGCCGAAATCCGCGATCTCCTTCCTGGTCCGCGCGGCTTATCAGGACTATGCCCTGCGCGACATTCTGACTGAAATTGCCGGCAAAGGCATCGGCATGTTCAAGGCCGGTGTCCGCACCAGGCAGTACAAAGCGCTGATCAAAAGCGTCTCAGACCGGCTGGGGCCGTATCAGATCCAGGAACTGGCATCCCAGGCCGGGATCCTCACGAACGCGCCCCGGGCCGACCGTCAGAATGAGAGGGAGCGCCAGGTGAATAAGCGTTCCTACGAGTTTAACAGCGAGGATCCTGAGGCTGACAAGTTCAATCCCGGCAACATCCCTGAGGTCGGGCTGATCCAGGAGAAGATCGATAACGCACAGACTTTCGAGGAGGCTTATCAGATCTTCGCGAACTTCACCGGCAACGGTAAAGCCAGAGTAACCTATGAGAATGAGAAAAAAGATAAAGGCGTCGTTTCGCCGGATATGGTGCTCTTCAGGAATAAACTCAAGCATATGGCCCGTCAGGTCTGGGAATACCCCGAATTGCGGCAGAAGATCGGGAACCTGAGGATCTTCGACAGCGGCCGCAAAGCCAATATGGGGACGACCTCCACCAACGGCGGCAGAGATAAGAGCTCGATCTATTACAACGCTTATTATGAACGCGCCGGCGAGGAAGCAGAGCAGATCCGCCAGGCAGAGGATGCGGAATTCATAAAGGCAGGGGAATGGAACGCGGACCGCGACCACTTCGGGAACCACGAGCTCGGACATATCCTCGGAACCAGTATGCCGAGGCGCAACGGCTCTGAAGCAGAGGCGGAGGATTCCACTTCAAAACACGAGATGGAGGATGACATTGTCAAGGAGGTCCTGCTGAACAAGGACGTCCTCACGCCCCAGCAGAAAAAGCAGATCAAATTCTACAAATCCAGCGGCAACGGGAAGGGGAAATATGAGAAGATCCCGCACCAGAAGGGACAGCTCGACCTGCAGGGGAGCCCCGCGCTTGCCGGCAATGATATCACCTCGAACTACGGAAAATCCGCCTCCTTCGAATTTTTCGCCGAGACCTTCGGGGATGTCTATGCCCACGGCAGGCAGGCCAAACGGGCCAGTATCGAAACGGTCAGGGAATACGAAAAACGCCAGAAAGCTCTTCAGCGGGCAAAGTACAAATACAACCAGTCGAGCGGTTTCATGAAGATATTCCGGAAGAAAATTCTGTAAACCAGCAGCCGGGTGTCAGCTGACCGCCAATACATCTATACGCAATAAATCACTGCGGATGAGCTGCCTCCGGGTCTTCCGCGTCCATTACCGTGAATCCATTCTCACGCAGCATGGAAGCGAATACGCCTGACCCTTTGATCAGCCTTCCGGAAAAGGTTCCGTCATAGACCTGATTTACACCGCAGGAAGGACTGCGGGACTGGAGGATCGCCAGATCGATCCCTTTATCCTTTGCCAGCTGTAAGCAGGCTTTGGCTCCCGCACGGAATTCATTATCCCTGCTTATCCCTTCGGAATCAGTGACCACTCCGTTGACGATCTCACAGGAAGGCCGCGGAACCGGCAGCCCGCCTGCGACTTCCGGACAGACAGGGATAACTTCATGCCCCGCCGTAAATGCCAGGACTTTTTCTGAAAAATTATCTCCGCCGTTATATTTGCACTTTTGCCCCAGAAGACAGGCGCTGACCATTATTTTCATGATTTTTTCTCCATTTTTTAGAGATCGTACAAATCGGAATTTGGCATACTGATCACTTATTACAGGGAAGGCGATGAAATGAAATATTCCGGGCTGCTTGCTCAGGCACTGCGCGGAATTTTCATTTACGGAAAGGATATCGGCGAAATCAGGCGGCATATATCCGGTATGGGCCGGATGACAGAGGTTTATGATGAAAACGGTAAGTCCATGCTTCCTGATCTTCCCGATCCGCATTGAGAAATAATAACTGTTCGGTACCCGCCGGCGGGCCAAAAACAACAAGCCTGACTTTCCGAAGGCTTGAGGACGGTTCCATTCGGCGGCGAAGCGCCTCATGCGAACCGTCCCCTTGACTCATTCTGAATCGTTATGACCGCATAATATCTTTAGCCGGAAGGACATACTCCAGTCTGTCCGGTTTCAGCATTCTATGTTCCCGGGAATAACTCTTCATTTCCTTGAGCGATGCAAGTATCGGTACCGCAAGGATCATGCCCCAGAAGCCAAAGAGCGCGGAGAACAAAATCATCCCGAAAAAGACCATCAGCGGACTCAGCTCCATTTTTTTCCCGATGATCAGCGGACTGATAAGCCAGCTTTGGAGGCACTGGATCAATATGCTGCAGCCGACCATGATCAAAGCGTACTGCCAATTGGCGATATTCAGATAGGAGGAGCCAAAAATCAACGCTATAACTGCGGTTATCCCCCAGGAGATGAATTCGCCAAAGCTTGGGATCACTTCACAAATGCCTGCAGCCAGTGCGTTCAGCAAAGCAAAATGCAGGCCGGTCACCCCGCCTGCGAGCCAGTTCATCAGAAAAACAAACAGTATTACCAGAAATTGACTGGTGATATAGTTTTTCCAGACGTTAAAAATTCGTTTTACCAACATAGCATTTACGATCCCACATATAATGCCGGGCTCTCTGATAAAGGAAGCCGATCATTATTTCATCACTCAGGGAAAAACCGGTAATGATCATGCCAACGGATCAGCAAACTTCGTCAGGTGATTCAATTCTGTCACCTGAACCTGAAAGCATCTTCAAAACGTTTATCGCTCCGATCAGGCCCACAATGACGTCATCGATACCAATCGGCAAAGGATCGGGGCTAATGACATACATGCCGCAAACAGCGGCGATCACCGCAAGAGTAATTTTATTCCTTCCCATTTTATCCTCCATTCGTTACTGCTCAAAAGTCCGGCATCCGTCTGCCGGTGAAACAAGAGGTAAACCATTTCATGAACAGAGGCCCTGATCAGGTTTCTCCGTTCATTTTTATTATACATTGGTATGCCGGAGGAAAAATTAAAAATAAATTATACTTTTCTTAATCAGAAATTAGGTTTTTAATTCTGCATGACAAATTCCGGAATGATCCTGATACAATTGTGCTTCTTTTCCGTCTTGAATCATTTCCATTAACCGCATCTTTCGCTCCGCTGATGCAAGAATAATGATCCCGGTTATGATCAACAGAAAATAACATGTTTTTTCATGAGACTGTGACTTGTCAGTTATATTAACCTAAAAGCAGATACATACAGCAGCATACAAAAAAGGGTACACATGAAAAGATTGTGATCCATCTTTATTATTTCGATATTATCCTCAGCCGTAAAGGCGGCCGGGGCACAAACACATGAGGATCATCAATGTGTCTGCCTGGTCTGCGGAGAAGAAAACCCGGAGGATTCCTGTGATGTCTGTAATCACGAAAAAGGAAGCTGGATCTGTCCGGAATGACATACGATCAATACGGAAAAAGTCTGCGAACAATGCGGCAGATCTTTTGAGGATTTTGAACTTGCCGGTTTGAAGGCAAATATTATTTCGGGAAGCTCCCCGAAGGCAGGCGAAACGGGAAAGGGATATATTTTTCCAGTGTCGGCGGCCAATTTTTCGATAAATCCTTTTACGCCGGTGAATGGAAAGATGCCACAATGGATGGCAGGGGATCATTTCTGTACTTATCCACCTGGTTCGGCAATCCAGCCCCTGCCAATTACTTTAGCTCAGATTTTAACACCGTGGGATATTTCTGACGCCTTCCGGTTCAAAACATCGTCCGGACTGCGAGGCAGCCTTCGCTGCTTTTGATATGGCGGCCGCGGCCCGTAAGACTGCGGCCGCCATTTGATCAATCTTCAAAACGGAGGGTTTTGGCCATTCCATCTTTTCCGCAGACAGTGTTTTCAAAATTCACTGCCGCGTTCGGCAAATATGTTTCGGGGTCTTCGATCTGCTGCGAATAATGCGCCAGCCAGAGTTCTTTGGCTCCGGCACGGGCTGCCACTTCGGCTGCCTGGGCAAAATTCATATGTCCGTGGTCGATGGCCATCTGTGCCTGTCCATTCTCACCGTAGGTGCTTTCGCAGATCAGCAGATCGGCGCCTTCAGCCGCGGTGATCAGGGATTCGCAGGAGGCGGTGTCTCCGCTGATGACGAATTTCAACCCTTTCCGTGCTTTACCCAGCACCTGTTCGGGAAGAATCGTCTGTTCTCCGACCTGAACGCTGTTTCCTTTCTGCAGTGTTCCCCACATATTGACGGGAATGCCCAGTTCTCTGGCCTTTTGCGGCTGGAATTTTGCTGCCCGCCCGAGTGTGAAAGCATATCCCTGGCTGGGGATCCGATGTTCTGTGGCAAAGGCGGTGAGCACCGCTTCATGCGGATGCAGCAGTTCCGTCCGGAGAGAATCCGGATAAATCGTCTGTGTTTCATCCGGCACTGTCCATTTCATATATTCCGCCGGACTATCCGAAGTATTGCTTTCACAAGCAGGTTCAAAATCTTCCGGAACACGCATAGTATAACCGCAGAAATCGCCGGGAAAAGTAAGGATGTAATTCATGAGGAGATCCATCCGGATCAGATAAGAGAGAATCTGAAAAAGGTAACGGATCGAGTGTTTACGCCAGCAGGAACTGGCATCACAACGTATTGGGATGAATATTTCATGCAGCACGAAGCAAAAGTCTGAAAGTATCAGGCACAGAAATCCGGGAATTTTCAACGAAACTGACAAACAATGATGAACCCTTTGTTTATATGAATCAAACAGAGCTGTTTGAAGATCCGGAATACAGGTATCAGTCACTCCACGAAAATATTGTTGTGATCGTGGATCATCCGGGAACAGAGAAAAATATCACAATCTCATCAGAGACTGCCGGATATCCGGTTCGTGAGATCGGGAAGAGGACTTTCTGCATGCGTTCGTTTCTGGAAAGCGCCTACAGGAATAACGCATATCGGACGGGAGACGTTTTATGGCTGAAAAAGATTTGCGCAGCTTAACCATTCCGGAGAGCACCATAAGTATCGGGAAACAGGCATTTTCCAATTGTCCTTTGTTGGTCATCAATGGGTGCGATGGATCGGAAGCGGAGCGTTATATCACAGGGTTTTCACAGTGAATAAAGATCAGAAAAATTCAGTGCTGTTATAAAACTTTCCAATACAGAACTGTTTCGGAAACAATTTTAAACAATAAGACTTCGAAACTTTTTTTCCGGGAACTTTCTCGGAAAACAATGTAAGATATACATATCGAACGGGAAACACAGCAAAATATGAGATCCCGGACGAAAGAGAACCTTGACAATTGAATAAAGACGAATAAGGTAAACTATCCTGCTTTTCCCGTTGTTTACTGTTTTTGAATGGTGAACAAGATAAAACCCGGACAGATCTGATCAGTCTTTCAGCAGTGAGGAAGCGGAGGAGATCCGTTGGTATTATAAATCAATGCTGACGATCGGCTTCTGACTTGCCCTGATCTGCGGGTGCAGCTCCCGCACGGGTTTTTTGTAAAAGCACATCCAGCAATCAGTTCTCCCCCTTTATAAAGATTTAACTGTCAGCATAATTTATACAGAACTGAAGGAAGAGATTTCCAACCGTATTCTCATCATGTATTTTGATCTGGAAAACAGTTCTCAGAGGTGTAATTCAAGAAATTGCCTCTAAGGAGAACAAACAGATCCAGGCGTGTGATAAAAAATCGTGCTGAAAATGCTGCGGAAATCTCATCTGAGAAGTTTCTGCCCATGATCGATCGGAGATCATATATCCGATGACTATATCGGATTCATAAAACTGATAGCTTGCCAAAGCATGAACCATGGCGGCTTGCCGATAGCCCAAAATCGGCGGTTTTCCGATCCCTTATTTTGGAGGTTTATCCGGTCCCTTATTACCGGAGGTTTATCCGATCCCATATTATCGGAGGTTTATCCGGGCCCTTATTACCGGAGGTTTATCCGATCCCATATTATCGGAGGTTTCCCCGGTCCCTTATTACCGAATATTGTCGGGATATTGCCGATTGTGCTTTGTTTTTTGAGTAATGGTGCTGCTTTTCAGCAGCAGCAAAGCTCAGAGCCTGAGTGGATCCGGTTTTATACCGGAACACGGGTTCGACTCCCGTACAGGCTTCTCAAGAGGAACACTTCAAGATTTGGAGTTGATTTCTCTTTCACAGCATTTTTGTTCTGTTCGCAAACAGAAATATGCTGAACAGGGACGGTTTCTCCTGTGCGTCTGCCGTAATTAGATCCCTCAGAGGAGCGAAGGGAAACCGTCCCTGTCCGCTGTTTCTGTCAAAACAGATTCACTGTTTCTCAAAGAAATCCCTGAAAAACCCAAAACATGCTGCATGCTGATGTATAGAACATAAACCTGTACATAAATATGCCCAAATGAAAGGTTTTTCCCAAGGAAAGGAGCAAAACACATATCCAGAAACATAAAGAAAGAGTATTTTGAGGATCTGAGGGATAAAGGATATCTTGCGGAAGAAGCGGAATACAGGAGTCCAGACGGGTGGAACAGGAGAAGCAGCTATATTCTCAGACGTCATAGAAAATACGTGAGGCGGAAAAAGCGCCTGGCTGAGAGGAAAGTCAATTTCCTGAAAATGCAGAAAACAAATGCATTTCAGGCCCGGAAAGAAAACGGGACAAAAAGACAAAACAGCGGGTTCCTGAGTGCGCTGAAAACCAGCGCGAACCGGACCCGGACAGAAAACGGAGCGATGACATACCGCAGCTCCGGATCGTTTGTCCTGGATCTCTTTGCCTGCGTCGGAGCCCTGCGGAGTATGAAAGACGATGAAATCTACCGCAGATTCTTCCGGGCGTGGGCGGAAGACCGTGACATGGCTTTGAAGATACTCTTCTATGCCCGGGATGTCCGCGGTGGATTAGGTGAGCGGAAAGTGTTCCGTTCGATGCTCCGGCATCTTGCGGTACTGGAACCGGCAAGCGTCCGCAAAAACATCGGGCTGATCCCGTTTTACGGGCGGTATGATGACCTGCTGGTGCTGCTCGGGACTAAATGCGAAGCGGATGCCCTCAACTTCATCCGGGAAGAATTGATGAAGGATAAGGCTGCCCTGGCAGCCGGCGATCCGGTTTCACTTCTGGCGAAGTGGCTGCCATCCATCAATGCGTCTTCGCTGGAAACACGCCGGAATGCTTTACGTATCGCACATGGGCTTGGCATGACTAATAAGGAATACCGTAAAATGCTCAGTGCGCTGCGCAGTGCGGAAATGATCCTCGAGAACCGGCTTCGGGAAAGGGATTACAACTTCAGCTATTCCGCACAGCCGTCGAAAGCGATGTTCAAATATCGCAGGACATTCCGTTGGAATGACGGAAAACGCTACAATGCCTTTCTGAACCAGGTAAACAAAGGAAAAGCAAAACTGCATACCTCAAGCATTATGCCCTATGAACTGGTACGGAAAGCACTTCCCAGATTCTGTTATAATCCGGGGACAAATGAGCGTGCGATCCTGAACACAACGTGGAATGCTTTGGAAGATCACACTTCCGGACAAAATGCCCTTGCGGTAATTGATGGTTCACATTCCATGTATTGGG
>DAIMGK010000205.1:7947-8563 GCA_036723985.1 Flexilinea sp. | reverse complement strand
CAGAGCAAGTACTTGAAGATCTCGAAGGCTGAATGACCCTTCTGCTTTTCTGCACGGCACATCTTCAGCAGTCCAGACAGGTGATATTCGGTGAAAAATCTCTTCAGCGTTCCCTTGATTTCCCTCTGTTCATTTTCGCTGATCTGTGCTATGCTCTTCATGGCAAAAGCCTCCTTGTGGATGATGGTTTGTTAGCACTTACATTATACCACTTTTAGAGGGCTCTTGCCTTTATTTTTCAACGTTTTCAGCATATTTTTTGCTTGGTTTCTGTATGGTTTTCAAGGTTCGATCCACATTATTCATGTGGGAAGTTTAAGTAATAACAGCATATGTCCACTAAATGTCCACTTAAAAGCCACCTGTATCCATTAACAGGCGGCAAATCTGCAGGCAATGTAATGCAAAACAGTATTTATGGGTTCAGGGTCAGGATAATTCCCTCATCTCCGGTGATACCGGTAGCTTCCTTCCAGACCATTGTTTCATCATCCAGAATTTCAAAAGAAGCGTTTCCGGCAAGGACACTCTGATCCAGCCATGTTTGGTTGATAATCGGCTCAAGGTCGACTTCTTCGGGATTCACAGCTGTCAGTATGCTTGTGGCCCGGTCATA
>DAIMGK010000205.1:7561-7937 GCA_036723985.1 Flexilinea sp. | reverse complement strand
GAGAGCATATTTTTCAGGCAACTCCCAGACTTCCGTTGTCAGGGCTTTATCCACACCTTCAAAGGCAAGCCCTTCTTTGGCGGTTTCTTCCTGATCATCGGTCCAGGTCAGCATGGTCCTCCCTTCCGAAAAAGCGAAAACACCGTTGGCATCCGTATATTCATCTCCCATAAAGGTGGACTTTTTTCCGGTGCCAGTCAGCGCGTCCCCGTCTTCATCCAGAATGCAGAAGTAATCCCAGGCGGTATAGTTCTGCAGGCCATATCCGTCAACATGCAGGTCGTACGCGTTATCACCGCGCCAGGTCAGAGTCAGCATCATGCCTTCCCGGTACCACTGGGTCCCATCCAGCGGGTCAATAATCCGGGTGAAGATG
>DAIMGK010000205.1:0-7505 GCA_036723985.1 Flexilinea sp. | reverse complement strand
CGCAGCCAATTCCCTTCTTTCTGCCGGTTTCCTGGTCTTCCTCGCACAGATAGATCCACTCTTTTTCGCCGTCCTGAATGAGAATCTTGTAATACCCGTCCTGCCATACAGATGTCAGTTCCAGGTCTCCGCTTTCCCAGTAGGTGCTGTTAAAGAAACCGTCAATGGCCACGTCGGCGTAAGGATCTTCTTCGGAAGAAGAGAAATCCAACATATCGGCCATAGCTCCCATCATTCCTCCGGCCTGATCCATCACCTGATCTTCCGACATCTGGAAAAGCGGGGCAATCTGGCCGATCATCCCCGCCAGCATTTCTGCGACATCCTCTTTGGTCGCAAAATGCTCCAGAGGCGTTTCATAGCCTTCCATTTTTTGCAGGATTGTATCCTTGTCCCAGCTGAGTATTTCAAGAGCTGTTTCCTCCGTCAGACCCCGGGTCAGATACTGTACAATAGTGGTCAGTTCCTGCTCCTGCTCCGGCGTGATCTGAGATTGCATACCGGAAACAGCCATCATGCTTCCTAAAAAGGAGGATTCCTCTGCCTGAACCGCAGGCATGCAGATGCCGGTAAGCAAAAGTGCCAGCGCCGTCAATACTGTCAGGTATTTTCTCATGCTGATTCTCCTTGCGATCAATATTTGACAACAATATGTATTTTTCTGCTGCCACAATAACAGTATCACAGCCTGTCCATCAAATGTCCATTAAAAGCCGGCATAGTGGACATTTAATGGACAGGAGAGAATAAAATTATTATATATGTCCGGAAAGGAGACAGGCGAAAGTATGTTTCGTAGAAAGAATAGATGGTTTCTGCTTGTGGTTCTGATTCTTTCAGTCTTATCAGTGTTGGTTATGGCTGTTGCCATTGCAGACGGATTCACAGAAGATGACCCGGTTATTATTCGCATTGGAGAGATAACATTCACGAGGTCTCAAATCCGTTCGTCTCTCCAGACTGATGTTAATCTGTCCCAATTGATTACCGGTACCTATCTGACAGACGCGGAACGCCTGGAGCAGCGGCAGGCCACGATTGACCGATATGTCGGCGCCGCACTGATTGAAGTGAAGCTTACTGAAGCGGGCAAAAACGATTTCACTGATGATGAAGAAGAAACACTGAAAGAGTATTCCAGAAGGCAATATGAGCAGATCTGGCAGGGCATCTGGCAAAAGGCCAAAGACAGAGGGGAAGAATTCACCGAGGAGCAGGTAACCGAATTCCTGGAGGATTCCGGGTATACAATCACTGCGATTCTGGAGGAAGCGAAAGCATATGAACGCCGCCTGCGGGCAATTGCGTTATATTGTCCCGGAATAATCCTGACAGAAGACATGGTTCAGGAATACTACGAGGAAAACTTCCTTAATCCGGACAGAGAACGGTATGAATACAATATTGACCGGTACGAGGAGGAAGTCCTCGCCTTGAAAAACGAGTCCTTCTATGTACCGGAAGGCTACCGAGCTGTCAAACAGATCCTGCTGGATTACCCGGAGGAAGTGGAACGGGCGCTGAAAAACGAACGCGCCAGATGCAATGTAGATGCAAATGCTGTTTCCTCCGCACTTGAGAAGCTGATGGCTGCGGTGACCGCCGCCGAAAGCTGGGATGACATAGCCGCTCCGAAAAAGGACTACGATGAAGCTGCCACAGAACTGAATGCAGCGCTGGAGGATTACAGGATAAAGCGGCAGGCCATGACCGCACCGCTGATTCAGGATACCGTGAAAGAGATCCAGGATGAGTATCGGGCAGGGACAGATATAGATACCATGATTCAAAAATACAGCAAAGATACCAATGAGCAGAACACAACGGGCGGAGGCTATCCTTTCCATCCGGACTCAAAAAACTGGACCGAGGAGTTTTCAGCTGCCGCTGCCGCACTGCAGAAGCCAGGAGATCTCAGCCAGCCGGTATACAGTGATCTGGGGATTCATATCCTGTATTATGCCTCTGATATTCCCGGGGAAGAGCACATACTGACTGATCAGGAACAAGAGATTTTGAACACTTCCGCTAAGGAGTATTACGAGGGCCTGGAACTGGACAAACTGATTGAAACCTGGAAAGACGATTACGAAATTGAGATACATCCCGAACTCCTGGAGGACTAAAAACTTCCGTTCCGTCACGCAGGAAAACAAGGAGTATGGTTCGATATGAAGAAAATGAATCGTTTGGTCACCGCTCTGCTGTTAATTGTGTTGCTGGGCCAATCCCTGCCCCTGAACGCCTTCGCCGCCGGGGAAAACCTGATTACGGACGAGGAGATCAGCAAAGCGCTCCAGATAGCCTGTCTGCAAATCAGCCGCAGCGAAGACGATGCTATTGTTGTACAGGCGAAGGAGAGCCGGTATCACCGGGGCATGAAGCCGGACGAAACATGGGACGCCCGAATGCTGCTGGACTGGCTGGACGACATGCTGCGGACGGATATCTACAATGTGACGGAGATCTATTCCCGGGCAAATACGAAATTATGCAAACTGGAAACGCAGGATCCGATTACCTACGCACGGCTGACCGGCTCTCCCTATGCGGAATATACAAAAGACTGTACGACGTTTGCCCTGGATGCTGAAGAAATGGAGCAACAAGCCAGGCTGTTGCACAACAGGGTGACCGAATGCATCAACCAGATTGAACAGAATGTGCAGATTTTGGAGAACAACAGCGATACGCTTTTTGACCATGAAAAACTCCGTCTGTCCGTCCAGGTTCGGGAAGCTGTGAATGAACTGGATACGCTGGAGGAGGATATCCTGGCCCTGGCCATTGAACAGATGCTGGTCAGCGGCGTCTGGGGACAGGAGATGCTGGACGGCAAGGTAGATCCCGGATTCAGCCAGTGGATCCGGGAAGTGCTGGATATCGGAGAAACAGCCGTGGTAAGAACCGCCTCCGTTCCTTCGGAAGAAAAAAACGGATCCGTTACGCTCCTGTCGCGTCTTTCTCCTGTAGGAAGCGCACTGGCAGACGCCAGCGGCGAAAAGGATGTCACCATCAACGTCATCACAAAAAACCAATTCGCGATCGCGATTCACGGAGAAGGCAACAAACCCTTGGTCGGCGTTGAGGTAACGATTCGCGACCTGAACGGAACGGCTGTAAAAACCGTAAAGACCGAAGATCCTGACACAGGTATCGCAAAATTTGATTCAGCAGATTTTGTCTGTGATTACGATCAGGAAATGGAGCTGTCCCTGACAGTAGACGGTTCCGCCCTGGGATACCGCAGTTTTCATATCCCGTGGATGATCATGAAACAGGGCGGTCATCGTACGGAAGTGCTGACAAAGCTGACAGATACCGCACTGAACGGCGATTCCCGGAACAAGTCGGCGGATCAGGGGAGTGAAGCGCCTCAGCCTTTCGTCTATTCCTGCACTTTCAACGATATGGACATATGGCGCAGCGATAAGGTGGTCCGGATCTCCGAGCTGAACGGCAATTCTTTCGATTTTGCCATTGAGGTGGTGAATCCGTCCGGAAAAAGCTACACGGCTCCTGAACTGCATTACTGGAGGTATTCAGGGAAAGCTTCTGATCTTTCTCCGAAAGAAAAGGTCATGAAACCCACCTCCTCTCAGCAGGTCAGCAGCAACCGGATCCGGTATATCTATTCCGAAAAATGGAAGCAGATCCTGTCTCCGGACATCAATAAGGATCAGCGGCCGTACTTTCTCTTTCCGGATTCAGGAGAAAAACTGCAAACAACCCTGACACCTGTGCGCAGCGCTGTGGACCAGCCGGTCATCGCCGGAACCGAAGTGGGCTCTCCCCTGCAGAAGGTGTTCGGGGAAAGCTTCGGCTTCAATGTGACCATTCCCGGAATCGGCGGCAAACTGGGCCTGAATTTTCCTTTCCAGGGTTATCTCCCGACCGTTACCACCGACATCTTTGGCTATGTGACGGTCACTTTCGGTAGCTCCCTGGTGAATCCCGATAATATACAAAAAGAATGGAAAAACAAAGAGCAGGAACGCTATGATAAGGGCATGAAGCAGTTCCAGCATGAAACCTCTGTCGCTTCCAAAAAGCAGCAGCTGGGAACCGCGGCAAAATATTATAAATACATGGCCGCGGCCCGCCAGGGCATGAGAAAGTCCAAGATCGATCTGGGATGGTTTCTCATGCTGTCCGGGAAATGGGAGTCCAAGGATCCGGATGACGGGACATCAGCCTGGACCGCGGGCGGGATGGGCGGATTGTCTTTTGTCTTCAGTTTTGATTATACCCAGCCCGGAGCCCTCGGACCTGTTCCGTTTTACCTGAATATCAATTTCAGCGCCTCCTGCGGATTCGGAATCAGCCTGTCTTTCCGGATGCTGCGGGACAAAGACGGAAATGAAATCAGCTACAATTTTGACCTGGGCGGGTTTACCATTGAGATCCGCCTGGCGCTGACGGTCAGTGTTGGCGTGGGTATCAAGGGACTGGCATCCATCTGGGTCGCCGCTACCGGATCCCTGAATGTGGCCATCGCTTTCCTGCAGCGACAGCCTGTACACCTTACGGTCACTGTCGGGTTTAATGTTGCTGTCGGTTTTGAATTCTTCTTCATTTCCTACTCCAAAGTTCTCTATGAAATGCCTCCGGTTGTCCTTTATAAAAGCGCCGTGGAAAACAGGCCTCCTTTCTGGCTGATGACGGCTTACGCGGACGAAGCGCCGAGCGATGGAAAGATAACGCAGCTCGAACCGGAGAGCTATCCCCAGCTGGCTCCTGCGGCTCAGAAAGTGATGATCAACGCGGAGAATATCCGAGCCCGGATCAAAGCTGCGGAACTGAACGGAGAACAATATGTGTTCTATATCGCGCCCGCGAAAAGCATCCCGAATTCGGATGTCACAACGAATTGTGTCTGGTGGAAAAACCTGCGGACCGGGCGATCCGGATTTGTCCCCAAGACAAATGATTTTTCAGATCGTCCCCATGATGAACTTCACTACCAGCTGGCCTATTTCGATGATTATGACTTTGACGTGATTTCTGATGGCTCAGAGATCGGCATCATCGCCTGTGCCGGGAAAGAATTCAACGAGGATGGAATGCCGAAAGGAAACACTGTAAATGCGGACTGGAAGTATCAGTATTATAATGCCTGTCATTTCGCCTGGGGAAAGGCGCAGGATAACGGCGATCTGAAAATCATCCTGCGAACGGCCCAAAACGAATATCAAACACTCTATGACTATATCCCGCATACTGGAACAGGCTATAATGTGATTTCCTCTCCGAAAATCGAGAGAATATATCAGGGTGTTCTGTGCGGAAGCTTTACTGCGTATAATGACAGAACCGGAGAAAACGGATATCTGGCATTTCATTTCAGCCCGAGTGAAGGAGGCCTCTCCAGTTCCCTGTTTTCCGACTGGACTGTTCGGAAAGCTTTGGGGGAGAACAGTCAGCGGATTCTGCTACGCCCGGGCCAGACCCCCTATGACAGCCGTATTCCCGGATTCGTTGCCCTGACCCGACCGAAGGAGGGAAACACCGGCGACAGCTGCATCGAACTGTTTGATATGGATATGTCGAAAGCGGCAGTTCAATACACAAAACATGAAGAGGATCCGAGCAGTATTTACTGGACGGTAACCAACTCAGACAGAAAAGCCATTGCTTTGGACACAGGGGATATTTCCAGCATGGCTGTGCTTCATCCTGCCGGAGAAATATGGGCAGAAACGTATTATACCAACGAACAGACGATCTTCTATACCAAAACGGAAACCGTCGGAGACCGGGAAGTGACGCGCCTGAAGAGCATCTATATCACCCCCAGGCAAGGAGAAGGCGCCGACATCACCTACAACATGACCTATACAGATTACGATCTCAGCATCCCAGCTGCCGATTTTA
Organism: Flexilinea sp.; assembly: GCA_036723985.1. Taxonomy (GTDB): domain Bacteria; phylum Chloroflexota; class Anaerolineae; order Anaerolineales; family Anaerolineaceae; genus Flexilinea. Next base: position 1,631 of record DAIMGK010000205.1, on the reverse strand, counting down.
GCGCGGTCACCCTCGGCACTTCCCAGTACCTGTACTGGCTGACTACAGCGCCGAGGGAGAAAGATACCGATCCGCTCCTCTGGCGGATTACCGGGGTGTATTACGACAGCAGCACCGGCGTGATCTCCGACGAGCTGGTGATCGCGGAGTTTTCTCTGCCCGATTGCACCTGGAACGGAAAGACATACAAGTCGGCACCATTTGAAATCATGCTGACGGATTCCGGCACCGGATATATCACCGCCAAGCCAAATACCAACGTGGAGAAGGGACAGGTTGCGCCTCTCACACTGTACAGCTTCCCCATTACCCTGAAGCCGGTGGGCATTCTGAAAGACGCCGCTGTGATGGACAGCGTGGTTTGCCAGGGGGATTTCGTAACAACGGATCTGACCATGATGAACGAAGGCAACATGGGAATTGGAAGCTTCCGGATCGATGTGATGCTGATGGAAAACGGCCGGGAAAAACAAACGGTGGAGACTCTCTGGGCGAATTGCCTGAATCCGGATGACAGCAGGATTATCATGGCGGATGGAAAGACCGTCATCAAGGGAGAACATGCCCTCTACCGGTATAAGGACTTCCTGTATTCCCCCAGACAGCACGAATGGATTGTCAGTTCACAAAGCAAGGCATATAACATCACAAATTATACAAATGTGACTTCTGCCGCTGGCCCAACTGATACAAAGCGAACGGTGACCAATGTGCTGGTACCCGGTGCTCTGGGAGGATACTCCACCAACCTTAAAATCCCTGATGACTGGGAGGGGAAATATACCCTGCGATTAAAGCTGACAGAAGTCTCAACCTACCCGAACTGGCTGGCAGCATCCGCCCTGGCTCAAAAATATCCTCAGTTCTTTGCTCTTGACAGCACAGCAAACCCGATGAAGGCTTCGGTTAACGCCGCTTCTCTGATTGCGCTCCTGCAGGATCCGCAGGCAGGCGCGGGACTCCTGAGGCTGAACTATTCGCTGGACGAAAGCAGCGGGAAACTGGTGCTTCAGGAACCTGTCCGGCCGGCAAAAATGCTTGCATACCGCGGAACCGGACTGAAGGCATCCTCTTTGGGACAGGAAACACCGCTCTTCAGGACTGCCGCTGCTTCAGATGATAACTCACTGAGGTTATATCCCACGGTGCTTTCAGCCCCGGACCCCGTTGACCTGGATGTCAGCGTCCACGATATTGACGTGGGACACCGGGTATATACGGATTATTACGGAGATGAAATGCTGGAAATTACCATTCACAACTATTATAATAACGACAACGCGATCCGGCTTTACTGCACCGTCTATGAGGACGATTCCTCATCCGGCAGGAATTTCAGCCTTCCTCATGATTCAGAAACCGTTGCCGCAGGGAAAACCCAGACGATCACATTGCCGCTGGATACCATGGTAGATCCCAAAACCCATGAAAAAATACGGGTGGTGATCAAAGGCATCGGCATCAATGACGAAACGGCCATCTTTAACAACGAATTTGAGGTTTACCTGGGCGGAACCATTCCGCCGGAGCCCACACCGACGCCCCGGCCCATTCCGCGGACCGGTGACATTGGTAATCCTGCGCTGTGGATCGGGCTGATTCTTCTTGGTTTCGCAGCCTTGGCATTATTG
>DAIMGK010000204.1:0-8620 GCA_036723985.1 Flexilinea sp. | reverse complement strand
TTTGACAGCATATCCTGACGAAAAGAATTCTTGAATTACATATTCTAAAATGGTAAAATGAAGTGATGTAATTAAAAAGGGCTGTGATTCCAAGCTGCCATCTTCGGAATCTCCCGGATCAGAACAATGGAAGGAAGATAAACACCATGGATCAAAACACACGGTATTATATACTTCTCGAAAAACTGACCAGGGAAATGGTTACACCTGAGCAGATCAGCGTTGAAGCTATTTACGAAGATCTGCAGGAACTGTGCAAATTGCTTCGTGTATCCAAAGGGGTCACAACCTTCTACAACAACCTTGCCCTTGAACGTAAAGGCGAAGGGGAATCGTATACGCCCTATGACGACGGAGCCGAAACAGATAAGGCGATAACCATCCGCAGTGATTTATCCGGCATGCTGGTCGGACAGTGCACGGTTTATCATGCCAAAGGAGAAGCTCCCTGGACAGAAGAAGAGCTGAGCCGCATTGATACCATCCAGCGCATGATGCTGAATTTTGTCAGCAAAAGCCGGATGAAAATGATGATTCAGAAGGCTACGCTTTACGATGATGCTGGTTACAGCAATATCCGCTTGTTCACCAATACCGTTGAACGTATTGGAAACGACCAGCGATTAAAGGATTTCTGCGCCGCCCGTATAGACCTGAAGCATTTCTCACTCATTAATCAGCAGCTTGGCCGCGAGATGAGCAACCATGTGATGAAGGATTATATCCGCCAGCTGGAGGAAGCTGCTGGGGAAGATGGCATTGTCAGCCGGCTTGGCGGCGATAATTTTGTTCTTCTTTTCCGGAAGGAAAATCTTGATCAGGTAATCAAAATTTTTGAAGGCTCACCTGTGCACTTTGGCGACAAAGAGGACGGCCGGGTGATGGTATCCGCCCACGCGGGCGTGCTGGTGATCCCTGACGATTACTACTATCATGAGCTTGGTGACCTGATGGACAGGATCATCAATGCCTATAACGCGGCAAAAAACGGAGTCCGGGGCGATGTTGTCTTCTCCAACGAGGAAATGCTTCAGCGGAAAGAACATGCCATGCGGATTAAACAGATTTTCCCAATCGCCCTTCAGAACGAAGAAATACTTGTTTTCTATCAGCCCAAAATCAGCGTCGATTCAAACACGATCGTCGGCGCGGAGGCGCTAAGCCGCTGGTATCACAACGGCAAGCTGGTCATGCCCATGGACTTTATCCCTGTGCTTGAAGAATCCATGGATATCTGCAAGCTTGACTTCTATGTACTGGAACACGTCTGCAGGGATATCCGCCGCTGGCTGGATGAAGGTAAACCTGTAGTTCGCATCTCAATTAACCTTTCCCGCAGGCATCTGATTGATCTGGATTTGCTGGATCATATTCTGTCAATTATAGACAAGCATCAGGTTCCGCATCATTTTATTGAGATTGAGCTGACTGAGACCACGACAGATGTGGAGTTTAAGGATCTGAAGCGGATTGTTACCGCCCTACAGGAAGCCGGGATCTTTACCTCTGTGGATGACTTCGGAATTGGTTACAGCTCCCTGAACCTACTCAAAGAGATTCCCTGGAACATCCTGAAAGTGGACAAGAATTTCCTGCCCCTGAATGAGGAAGCGGCCCAAGACCGGCAAAATATCATGTTCCATCATGTGGTAAACATGGCGAAGGAAATCGGCCTCGCCTGCGTTGCGGAAGGCGTGGAGACCAAGGACCAGCTGGATATTCTCCGGAAAAACGGCTGCGATATTGCACAGGGCTTCTATTATGACAAACCGCTCCCTGTCCGGGAATTTGAGAAACGTCTGGAACAAAACGTTTATCCGGAAAAGTAAAATACGGATCCGTTCAGGCAGATAGATATCGCGAGTAACCATCAAACGGGAGGTAAATAACCATGAAGCAATTCCAGGCAGTTTATGAGGAAAAATCGTTTCGTGCAGTCGTAACCGAGTGGAAGAAACATCTCAGTTCCGGGCCTGCCCTTATTCATATATTCTCCGATGGCGCGGATGAATCTGAAATTACAGCCGCCTGTGCCATCATCGACGAGGTTATGCCGGATGCCGATTATGTCGGCTCCTCCGGATCCGGATGTATATACGACGGGAAAGTTTCCACTGAGAAACTGGTGATTTCGTGCACGTTTTTTGAAAAGCAGGACAGCTTCGTCACAACAAGGCTTTTTTCCCTTGATAACGGGGACTCATCCGCGTTCCGGGCTTCGCTTCGCGAATGTCTGAATTGTCTTCAGGGGTTAAAGGCCATTGAGGTGATCACAACGATCGATACGATTCCGATCCGGGATGTGTGTCAGATCATTCAGGAGGAAGTGCCCGAAAACATCCCGGTCTGGGGAGGCGGAGCCTTCGGAGACAATTCATTCAGGGCATTTTTGTTCAAAAAGGGTGCGCCCTTCTGCGATGCCGGCGTGCTCATGTCTTTTATCGGCGGGACAGATTTCCATATTCAGTACGCATACGTCAGCGGATGGAAACCACTGGGTTACTCCATGAATGTAACGCGGGCGAACGGTTATGTGCTCCACGAACTGGACGCTCAGCCGGCTTATCAGATTTATCAGCATTATCTGCGTATTCCCAATGATGACCACATCTTCTATAACGCGCTGGAATTCCCGTTCGCTGTTGAGCATGACGGCCGGACACTGCTGCGTCACGCGCTTTCCTGCGACGAAAACGGCGCGCTGACCATGAGCACAAGAATTCCCGAAGGCAGCACCCTCCATCTCACTTACGGCGATCCGGAAACCATCATGCAGGATGTCATGGAGTGTGTCCGGTCAATCAACGATTTTGCACCTGAAGTTATCTCTGTTTTTGACTGCTTTGGCCGGAAGACATTCTGGGGCGGAACAGAGGCTACCCGGGAAATCACACCGTTCCACCAGATCGCGCCGACGTATGGATTCTGTACCGCCGGAGAACTGATCCGCTGGAAAAACAGCATGGATCATCACAATCTAACGCTGGTAGTCGCCGGAATGCGGGAAGGAAACGCTGAAACGCAGAATGCTCCTGTAGTCCAGAAGGAAGCAGGCATCAACGAATCTACCATGTCCATGATCAACCGGCTGGTCAACTTCATCAATACCGCAACAGCGGAAGTGATCGAAGCGAATGCGGAAGTCATGAAGGCGAATGCCACCCTTTCCAGAATGGCTATCACAGACCGGCTGACAAAATTGTATAACCGCGGTGAAATCCAGAGGCGCATTTCAGAGCGGATTGAAGAAAAGAAAGAAGCTCCGAGCGGAGAAAATGCAACCAGTATCATTATGATTGACCTTGATGACTTTAAGCATGTCAATGATACTTACGGCCATCAGGAAGGTGACCAGGTGTTGATACAGGTTTCCGATCTGATTCAGCAGAAAGTACAGGGGCTGAATACAGAGGCATCCGCTGGGCGCTGGGGCGGAGAAGAATTTATGCTTATGCTGCCAGGTGCCACGCAGGAGGCAGCCGCGGCATTTGCGGAAGAGCTTCGTCAGGAAATTGAAAAACTCCGGTTTGAGAAATGCGGAAAAGTATCCGCCAGCTTTGGCGTCGCGCAGGCGCTGCCCGCAGAGAATCCCGACCCACTGGCCGTTCGCGCGGATACTGCACTGTACAAGGCCAAGGCCATGGGGAAAAACACTGTTTGTGTCGCAGCTGAAAAAGACGAGCTATAATTTGCGCACACATAGTTTTTGCTGGGAACTCTGACACGGTGTTAATTCTTCCCCGCGTCTGGCCTTGCTCTCTTTAATTCATTCGTGTAGAAACAACATCCGTTTCGCCCGTTTTCCTTAACAAAGAACAAGGCAGTATCAGCCTGCCGGAACATTTCATCTCTGAGTGCGCACCGTCATTGAAGCGCTTCCGGATGCTCTGTGATGAAAGTATCCAGCCAATAATTCAGATGATCCTGCATGCTTTGGATCGTATAGATATAAGCTTTCTCGGAAAAACCTGAAACCTGAGTAACACGAACGAGATACCAGTTGTTCTGATCGTTTTCCAGATGCATCCGGAAAAAGCCTTCGATAAACTGTTTGGGATTATTCCTGAGGCGTTCCGGCATTGTTCCGAAATTCATAAAGCGCAGATACCGTTCCTGATCCTCGGGATCGACGTGATTTTCACAGAAACGGACGGCGATTTTCCCAATGGATGCCTCATTTCCGTAAGAAGGAACGTTATTCGCTGTAAAGATACGTTTTGCCGTGTCGCTCTCGGGATAGACCACCACAACCATCTCATAGGTGGTAAACAGCGCGCTGCTGTTATCCAGCATCTCCTTCGCTGTTTTGACTTCCTGTTCCGCGTCAAAAGTGTTTAGGCGCATGAGAATCATGGCACGCCCTTCTCTTCTTGCGATGAACAATGCGCTGAGCCTGTAATACACATCCTTGTACGAATATTCGACAGTCTGGATCTCACCGCTCTGCAGCGCGTCAATAACAAGTTTTCGTGTAATCAGATAGTAATGGCTCCGTGGGTTAGCCAGTGCATTCTCCAGATTGTCTACAGATGAAAAGCCGAGTTCATGAAGCCTTTCCTTATATCCCTCTGTGGCATATACATAATTGAACTGATCTTTGCCGCATTCCACCAGGGCGATGGAACCGTCATAACTGCTGACACGATCCCCCGGACCGGTCTTCCGCCTTTCAGCGTATTCCTTCAGCGGGTTGGGATTCACGAAATTCAGCATACCGATCTCATCCCAGTATTTTTCGTCTTCTTTCTTTTCCAGCATCCCCGGTTTTTGATCGATGTGCGTGATCAGATCCTCTTTGGGAAGAGGCCTGGCATAATAGAATCCCTGCTGCGCCTCGCAACCTACATCCATAAGGAAGTCATGTTGCTCTGCTGTTTCCACTCCCTCTGTCAGCGTATGAATCCCCAGCGATTTTGCCATGCCGATCAGCGAAGCCAGCATATTCCGTCCCTTGGAGGACAGTTTCCGCAGGAAGAGCATATCAAACTTAATGACATCGAAGCTGTAATTCTGCAGCACATTCAGCGATGAATAACCGCTTCCGAAGTCATCGAGCCAGATGAGAAAACCGGCGTCACTGAAGCGGTTGAATGTTTTCTCGAAGGCATCCGTATCTTCGAGCATTACGCTTTCTGTGATTTCCAGATTTATTGCCTCATGCGGGACTGAATATTCATCAAGCACAGAGCAAACCTTATCAAACAGATCCTCCCGCGCAAAATCCAGTCTGGAGAGATTCACAGATACACCTGTCAGCGGCGTTCCCCGACGGCGAAGCTCATCATACAAAACACATGCCTGCCGTATGATCTCCATGTCCAGATCAAAAATAAGGCCGCTTTGTTCAAGGCCCGGGATGAAATCGGCAGGGGAAAGCATGCTTCCATCCGGTTTAAACCATCTGGCAAGCGCTTCAACTCTCATGACCTGCTGTGTCAGGGATCTGATAATCGGCTGAAAATACGCGCGAATCTGGCCAGCTTTGATCGCCTCATGAAAGCGATCGTTGAGATTTGTTTTATCTTTGTAAATACTCATCTCAGCACCTCCTCCATCGGTTTTCCCTTCGCCAGTTCATCGATCAATTTGTCCAACTGCCGCATCTTCTTTTCCTGTGGATCGATGATATCTTCCACGCGCACACCACAGATGGAGCCGGTTATCAACTCCGCCTTCGGATTCCATGCCGGAGCCAGTGACAGGAACTGGCCGTACGATAGGCCATCCAGAATATCCACACTGACATAGCCTGTCAGCCAACGGATACACTCATCGACTTCCGCCCTGGTGCGGCCTTTTCGCTCAACCTTGGCGACCAGAGCTGCATAAATGCGTGTGAACGGCATATCATAAACACTTTGACGCGGCATTATTCTGTCCTCTCTGTCTGATGCGTTGCGAAATACCGTGCCCCGGCTTCCTGTGATTTCTTCTTTCGGGCATCATTCACAGCATCGTAGTTGTCCTCCAGCAATTGCACGATATCCCGGCAGATCTCTCCTCGTTCTACGTTCTCCCACATAACCTTCATAGCCTGCTCCCGGCTCATAGGTTTCCGGTATGGCCGCTCCTCCGTGATGGCCGAGAAGATGTCAGCCACTGTCATGATCCTGGAGCCAAGGCTCAGAAAACCGGAATCGAAGTGGAACGGATACCCTCTGCCGTTCAGCTTTTCATGATGAAATCCCGCCCAGTCTGCTATTTCTTCAAACCCTTCTATGTCCATCAGGATCAATCTGGTGTAGTATGGATGCTCTTTTACCTTATTGAACTCTTCTTCTGTCAATTTCCCGGGCTTTTCCAGAATTTCATTCGGAACGCGCAGCTTTCCTACATCGTGCAGATTCCCGGCAATTTCCATCTTCATGCAGTCTTCTTCATTCATTCCAGCCAGTCTTGCCAGTTCCTTTGCGGATGCTGCCACGCCGGCGGAATGCATTGCGGTAAACGAACTGCGGAAGTCAATGATCCGCGACATCAGCTGTGTCAGTTCAACGGTTTCTTCAAGGGACAGGTCATGCATATCTCCGGTGAAGAACATCAGGAAGGTAGGATTCAGAACAAAGTCCATCCAGACAAACTCCCGTTGGCTTACGCGCTGAAAAGCGTCAACAGCCCTGTCGGAAAACTCCGAGCCCCGCCCGGCTTCCACGGCCTCGCGAATCATCGGGACCTGATTCAGGATTTCTCCTTCCTCATCCCACAATGCGGAGATTACATCCGCAAGATGTATGCATTCGGCCACATCTATACACTGCTCTATGTTCCCGTGAACCGCCCGGCTGCATGCTTTCGTCTTCGCGAATTCCACATTTTCCCGCCAGCCGTTCTGACAAAGCTCAATGATATTAGCAATCATCTCAAACGGCTCCAGATCCCGGATAATCTCCGCGCCGATTCGCGCGATTTCGCGTCGATGACTTTCAATCGCAGCCAAATTCTCCCTCTGGGGCATTACAATCGTTCCAACATCATGCAGTAATGCCGCACTGGCAATCAGATGAAGATCTTCCGTATGCAATCCCATCTCCATGCCAATCTGATACGCGAGATAGGCTGTCTCCTGATGATGGTTTTCCATATCAGGATTGATCAGGTTCATGGCCTTAGCTAATGCGCTCAGCAGGGATCGAACCGTTGTAAACTTAGTCATCTTGCCTCACTTTCTGATAACCCGTTCGCTTGGGTTCACCTTTGATCATTATCTGATAAGCAATCATACTGGTTTTCGCTCGTTAAAGCTGGGTGATCTCAACCCGGCGTTTATGGTCAATCTCAATATAGCGGCAACCGGGAATCGTGCTGTCATACTTGCAGGCATCCGGATGACTGCACCAGGTGCAGCGCGGTTCCTGTCCATCCTTGACCGGTTTGGGTGTCACTTCGCCGCTGCGGATCTGGTTCACGCGATCCGTGACAACGAAAATGGAGCCTTGCAGGATTCCCTGCATTTCTTCAGGATTGACAACCGAAACAGTGTCGTTTGTGTCGAGTTTTCTGCCAATCTTCACCGGCTTCATGGCATCCTGCACCAGTTTGTTATCCAGAATCATGCCGGATGTCTGGAGTTCCTTGTCAATTCCAGCAGAGATCTGATCAGCCTCTTCACTACCGACCAGCACATCCTTGATCGGCTGATACAGTCCTCCGGCCGCCTGATACTTTGTCATGCCCTGCTGTGTTGCCAGTACATACAGCGGGAGCTGGAGCTGCAGACCGGCTACAATGGAATTCTGTTTGACATCCTTTGTGGACATTTTATTATCCACGATCATGAAGTACTTTTCGCCGCCTTCGGTTTCCAGCACGTCAATCCGGTCGATTCTTCCGGAGAAAGCCACACTCTCGCCGTCAGATGTTTTGATCTGAATCGCCGGGATTCTTGTTTTTCCTGTTTCGTCCGGAGTGCCAAAGGGAACCTCAGTTGCATACGGCAGGAAGTGCGGTCTCTGCCTGAAGGACCGCATCATACTGGCGATGGAAGTCCGGACGCCGCGGATGATGCTTGCTCCCTGATAGCGGTGAACAGTATCAGAGGTCAGTATTCCTCCATCCCACTTCCTGACTCTCTCCTTCAGCACCTCGTTCAGCAGCCGGGTCTGCGTCTCTTCGGACAAATCCGGCCACTCCGGCAATTTCATGGCCTTATCCAGGAACATTTTGAGCACATCATGGTTAAACGTGCCTTGTTCATTCCGCTGGAAGGCATAGCTCTGCATTGGAACAAGGTGCAATCCGTACTGCAGGAAATGCTGATACGGGCACGCGCCGAAGGTTTCCACGCGGGAAATGGTCATCCCATGGGAAGCATACAGAGCGCGAGCTTCTTCAGGGGTAATCCTGCCGGATGGCGCTGTAACATGAAGACCGCTCAGAACCCCGTCAACCTTCGCTTTCCATTCTTCAGACTGATACAGGGAAGCCAGAGCGTTTTTCCAGAGCAGATCATCCGCGCTTTCACCTTTCAGGAAACTTTCCTGCGTGTCCTTCGTGTCGCGGAGACGAACCGCCAGCGCTTCAAGCGCAAATACCGGCGCGAACGGGCGGATGTCTGTTTTCATGAGGCCGCCGGTGTAGTTCTCCGGATTTGTCTCTTTGATCTTTTTTGCCAGACGGTTGA
>DAIMGK010000203.1:0-8652 GCA_036723985.1 Flexilinea sp. | reverse complement strand
AATATCTCAATGAACTCTGAACTCTTAAATCCGGACTCCGGTTTCAAGGGATTGGTACCACAGACTCAACGCTGAGTCTTCTGTGATATGATTGCTCCTTGATCCTTGAATCTAAACTCTGAACTCTATATGAAGCTCTGAACTCTGAATGAAGCTCTGGGCTATCCGCTGTTTTTTATCCATGGTTCCAGAAATTGACTGTCTCCATAGATCATGTAGTAAAAGGCAGCTGCCAGCTTCGGTCTTCTCCTTACGAACTCGGGATCCAGGAGCATCTGCACCATCTCTTCACGGGTAAACTGTTTGGATAGCTGATTCAGGACCGCGGGATCTACAGGGACCTGTTTTTCCTTGCTCATGTTTGATTCAGCAGGACCGGTCCCTGTGGCTCCGGTTTTATTTTCCCCTGCCGGTTCGGAATTCGAAACTTCTTTTAATTCGGTATTTTGAACGCGGACTTTGGAATTATTCTCTTCCGAAATGGCAGCGCTGCCCTTGCTCTCAGCTTCCGGCAGTGCCCTTTCCGCATCGCTTCCGGCAATTTGCTGACCACCGGTCACTGACCACTGATCACTCTCATGATCTCCGGATCCTGAATCCTGTCCGCTCTTTACCTCCTGCCCGCTGACAGCAGACCGCTGTCCGCTGACAGCCGGCAGCTGACTGCTGACCGCTTCCGAAAGCAGCGGAAACGCCGGGGCATTACGGAACGCCGGCGGATCCATGTGGTCTTTGGTATATTCTCTTACTCCGCTTTTTTTCGTAAACGCGTTGCCATGAATGACGGGAGTATAATCTTCCTCTTCGTAATACATTTTGAAATGGTAATTGTAGATCTTCACTTCCGTGGAACGAAGCCGCTGGAGCAGGTTGTAGTAACGGAACTGCATATCCAGCAGGCCATCTGTAAGTTCATGTTTTCCTTCAACGTTTTCCGTGAGGGCGGTATCCAGCTTGCGGAAGTTGAAAGACGCCATCCGGTATAGTTTCTCGGTAGAAAGCTGTCTAAGCTCCGGAAAGGACATTTTTTTCTTCTTCTCCAGCGCGATCTTCGTCAGGCAGGCGGATCCCAGATATTTGATCCCCCGCTCCAGCATGGCGCAGGCTTTCAGGTATTTTGAAGATTGGCGGTTGTAAAGGACAGTCTGGTCAAAGATCAGTTCGACCCTCGCGAGCATCCTCTCCGACAGTTCGCCGAACCCGATGGGATCGGTGCTGAACGCGTCGATGGTCTCAAACGGAAGACCGTCATCGTCCGCGTTCTGTTCCGCGGCGGTGACTGTTTCCGTCAGAAACTTGTTCATTTCATCGATTGCGTTCTGCATTTTGGTCCTTTCCGGTTTTTTTAGTGATCAGTGGTCAGTGATCGGTGGTCAGATTTCAGGATTCAGGAATCAGGATCCGGGATTCAGAAAATAAGGTGCCGCTTCGCGGTGATCATTATTGTCCTGCCTGTCAAAATATTTCTTACATCTGAACTCTGAACTCTAAGTTCTAAGCTCTTTTTTTCTTAGAGTTTACAGCACAAAAATTAAAAAGTAAACCGTCAACATTGTCGGTTGACAAATCGAAAAAAATGTGGTAAGGATATAGAACAATCTTAAAAAAAGATGAATTTTTGAGGGAAAGCAGCTGATTTAGTCAATAGTTTTTAGTCAATAGTCAATAGTCATTGGTCTTTCGTCAATAGGTAATAGTCAATAGTTATCAGGTGGCTGGTAACCGACGATTATGCATCCTACATCATCTGAACTCTGAACTCTAATCCCTAATCATCCGGACTTCGGGTCAAAGACGCGGAATTGTGATATACTATTTTATTGGTTTTCATGGGCTTTTCCATTGAAATTTAAAACCCGCGGGAGAGTATTATGATTGAATTTTTTAAGAATCAGGAATTTGACTTACTGCGCATAGAAGAACTGGCGCCGAACAGCTGGATCAACGCGATCGACCCAACCGCGGAAGAAATAGAAACCATTACCGCCCTTGGAATTCCGCAGGACTTTGTGACCTATCCTCTGGACGCGGATGAACGTCCGCGTATCGAGCAGGAGGATAACGGAACGATCCTGATCCTGATCCGTATCCCCACATCCCATCCCCAGGATGATCCGGAGATCCCCTACGGAACGATGCCGCTGGGTATCATTCTGACTGATAAATACATCGTCACTGTCTGTTCCCAGCCTACATCGATACTGGATACTTTTAAAAGCGGAAGGATCACCAAATTATCCACAACAAAACGGTACCGCTTCACACTGCGGCTGCTGATGTCGGTGACATCCCGATTCCTGGACGCGCTGCGTGATATCAATAAACTGACGGACAAGCTGGAAGACATGCTCAGCAGCACGATGAAGAACGACGTACTGATCAAGCTTTTCAAATGCCAGAAGAGCTATGTTTATTTTTCCCAGGCACTGAAACAGAATGAACTGGTACTGGTGAAAATGTCCCGGCTGGCTGTTTTCAAAAAATTTGAAGAAGACGAAGACCTGCTGCAGGATGTCATAACGGAAAATACACAGGCTATTGACATGACCAGCATTTCCAGTGACATTCTCTCCGGGATGATGGACGCTTTCGCTTCTGTGATCTCCAACAACCTGAACGTCGTAATGAAGCTGCTGGCATCTGTGACGATCATCCTGGAAATACCGAATATCATCACCGGCTTTCTCGGTATGAATATCAAGTTTCCTCAATTCTTCACAAACAATCCCGTTTTCTTCGGGATCGTGACTATCGGATTGATCGCGCTCACTGTAGCCGCGATCCGGATATTTGATAAAAAAGACTGGTTCTGATCCATGCGTTTCGTCCGTTATCAGGAAGGCGGCGATCCGAGTGTCCGGTATGGCTGGGTCTATGGCGATCTGGTAGGAGAGATCGAAGGCAATATCTTCGGTGAATTCCGCCGCCTGGAAGCCAGCCTGCCGCTTTATACCGTGAAACTGCTGCCGCCGGTGGTCCCGGGCAAGATCATCGCGGTGGAATGGAATTACCTGGATCAGACCAGGGAATTTAACCGGTCGATCTCCGATTTCCCCTCAATTTTCAGCAAACCTGTCAGTTCCGTGATCGGGATGAATGATCCGATCATCCTGCCGGTGATCTCCAAACGGGTAGAGCAGGAATGTGAACTGGCAGTGATCATCGGCAAAACAGTCCGGAGCGTCCTTCCGGAGCATGCCTTCGAATGCATTTTCGGCTATACCATCGCCAATGATGTGACCGCGCGGGACCTGCAGATGTCCGATGACACCTGGACCCGCGGGAAGGGCTTTGATACCTTCTGCCCGCTGGGACCGGTGATCGAAACGGATTTTGAACCCGCGGATGCCCTGCTGACCTGCCGGGTGAACGGTGAACTGCGGCAGATGGCTTCCACCCGTGATATGCTTTTCCCGGTGCAGAATCTTGTCGCGTTCATCTCTTCCATTATGACGCTGCATCCCGGTGATGTGATCCTGACGGGAACACCTGTCGGCACTGCCCTGCTTACCCCCGGTGATGTCGTGGAATCCCAGATCGATGGGATCGGGCAGCTGGTGAATCCGGTACGCGGGCAGGCGGTCTGAGATGCTCTTTAATTCCCTGAGTTTTCTGATCTTTTTCCCGATAGTTGTCGGGATCTATTTTTTGATCCCGAAAAAAGTCCGCTGGGTATGGCTGCTGGCTGCCAGTTATTATTACTATATGTCCTGGAACGCCAAATACGCGGCGCTGCTGGCACTATCCACGCTGATCACCTGGCTGAGCGGACTGCTGATCGAAAAATGCGGCGGGAGACCCAACGGAGAAAGCTTAAAGAAATGGCTTATCGCCTTCAGCTTTCTCTCCAACCTCGCGATCCTCTTCATCTTCAAATATTTCCACTTCGGGCTGAACGCGCTGAACAAAGTCCTGCGCCTGCTGCATATACAGGCGATCGAGTCCTCATTCAGTGTGCTGCTGCCGGTCGGGATCTCGTTTTATATCCTGCAGGCGCTTTCCTATACCATGGATGTTTACCGCGGGAAGGTGAAGGTGGAAAAAAACATCTTCAAATACGCGCTGTTTGTGTCTTTCTTCCCCCAGCTTGTGGCAGGCCCCATCGAACGCTCGCAGGACCTCCTGCCGCAGATCCTTGTGCCGCATGAGTTTGATTTCGACCGGGTGAAAAGAGGGCTCTGGCTGATGCTCTGGGGCTATTTCCAGAAGCTTGTTATCGCGGACCGGCTGGCACTGTTCGTCAATACGGTCTACGGGGATCCGTCCAATTATCTCCACGGCGGGGTGATCAACCTGACCGCGCTGATCTTTTTCGCCTTTCAGACCTACGCGGATTTCGCCGGTTATTCCAACCTGGCGCTGGGCGCCGCGGAAGTCCTGGGATTCCGGCTGACGACGAACTTTGTCCGGCCGTTTTTCTCGATCAACATCACGGAATTCTGGATCCGCTGGCACATCTCCCTTTCCCGCTGGTTTGTCAGTTATCTGTACATTCCCCTCGGCGGCAACCGTGTGGGTCTGGTTCGGAAATATGTGAACATCATGATCGTTTTTCTGGCTTCCGGACTGTGGCACGGAGCGGACTGGACCTTCCTGGTCTGGGGCGGTCTGAACGGTATGATCTCCATCACGGAACGGCTGCTGACGCCCCTTTGGCGGAAATTCCGAGGGGCGCTGCGTTTCAATGACCGCTCGGCGCTGATGAAATGTGTGCAGTCGGCTTATGTGATCTTTATGTTCGGCTTTGTACAGGTCTTTTTCCGCTCGGGATCCCTGAAACAGGCGGCGGATTTCCTGAAAGGTATGTGCCGATGGGATCCGTATGACCTGTTCAACGGGAAATTATTCACATATGGCATGGACCGGGCAAATTTTATGATCCTGGCGGTGAGCCTGCTGACACAGTTCATTGTTTCCTGGTGCCAGCGGGACGGAAGCAGTCTCCGGAGCCATATTGAAGCACAGCCGATGCTTCTTCGCTGGGGACTGATCCTGGCTGCCATCGCGGCAGTGCTGCTGTTCGGTGTTTACGGACCGGGCTTTGACGCCAGCCGGTTCATCTATTTTCAGTTCTGAGGTTTGATGGTAAAAAAGGCCGCTTGCGTACTTGGTTTTCTCCTGATCTTCATCGGTCTGTTCCATATGGCAAATATCGTGCTGTATGAGAAACAGCATTTCGGGACGGCGAAAAACATCGCGTTTGAAGATAAGGAAAAGATCGACGTCTTTTTCATCGGCGCTTCCCATATTTTTTACGGGGTAAATCCCATGGAGATCTGGGACCGGACGGGGATCAGCGGCTATAATCTGACGACGCATCAGCAGCCGCTCTGGGCGAGCAAACTGCTGCTTCAGCACGCGCTGAAAAAGCAAAGCCCGAAGCTGATCGTCCTTGATGTCCTGATGGCGACAAATTTTGCCCGTCCGCTGCTGGGAACGGACCAGGGGACCAACATGACCCATCTGGTCGTGGATCCCGTCCCGCTTTCCCTGCAGAAGATCCTGGGGGTGATGGGAACAAAAGCGATCCGTGATAAGGGGGAGATCCTTTTTCCTGTCATTATCAATCATTCCCGTCTGCAGCAGGGGCTGCTGTCTTATGATGACTTCCATTTCTTCTCCGGGGACCGGTCTCACCCGACGAAGGGATATTATTATATGGAGAATGTCCTGAGCTATGAGCGTCCGGAAACTGTGCCGGATACCGTTCATGAACTGCCGGATGGGATGGAAGACGTACTGCTGGATTTTATCCAGTTCTGCCGCATCGAGAAGATCCCCCTGCTGCTGATCAAAACGCCGCTGGTGGGTAATACGGAGCTGTATGAACAGATCAATTATATCGGTGAGATCGCGAAGGAACAGGGTGTACCGTTCCTGGATTTCAACCGGCTTTATGATGAGATCGCCATCGATTTTCAGACGGATTTTGCTGACAGCGGCCACCTGAATGTCAGCGGGGCACAAAAGGTTTCCCGCTATCTTGCTGATTATCTTGCGGAGGAGTACGGCCTTCCCGATCACCGCGGCGACAGCGCTTATGACAGCTGGGAGCGGGCGTCGATCCATTATAAAGCTCTGTCAGAGCTGAAAAACAGCACGGATATCATTCCGCATCTGAAGGCTGCCGCCGGGGATCCGAACCTGTTGACGGTGATCCTCTTCGGCGGAAGGATGGATGAGCCGGTACAGCTTCCGGACGAGGTCGCTGCGGCTTTCCATGAAGCAGGCCTGTCGAACAGCGTTCCGGCTGCCGTCGGTGAAGGGGCGTATTACGCGGTGATCCGTGCGGGAAAGGTAGTGTCGGAGCAATCCTCTCCCAGGAAGATCCTGAATTATGCGTTTATGGTGAAGGATAAGAATTTCTCTCTGCTGGCTTCTCCCCGGGTACCGGACGGCGGTTCTTATATGACCGCGCTCCATATCGATAAAGGCGGCCGTTTCTCGATGGATCCCGGCATCCTGGTGGTCAGTTATGATGTCAGCCGGATGACCGTGATCGACGCTGTCCGCTATGCCTTCGACGGGACCCTTTCTGCAGAACACATCATAAAATAAGAGTTCAGAGTTTAGAGTTCAGATGTATGTGCCTGTCATCGCGGGCTCAGACCTGAGTCGGAGGTGACTGTCCCTTATGACCGGGACGGCTCCCGTGGGACAAGGGGGACGGTTCACGCGTGTCCCGGAACCGGGACATGCGCGAAATGTCCCCCTTGTCCCAAATCACCCCTTGTCTCATATCTTTCATTGATGATTTGATTACCTCGTCCTGGCTGTACTCCGGGGCATGGGACAGCGGGGAAATTTCAGGATGCGATAAGCCTGCACTTCAAGGTACGAGCTTCCCTCGGCAGATGCCGGATTCAGAGTTCAGATGTATGGGACTGTCCCTTCTCATTGGATGGTTTCCTTCGAGCCCCCGGAAAGCAGAACGGAAAGATGCCCCAAACAGTTTCTTGTTCCGCACTGTCTTTCGTCCCACGCCTGTCATAGATGGAACGTTGCCTCGATTGTACCGTCTCAGCTGTACTCCGGGGCATGAGACAGTGGGGACATTTCGCGGTGTCCCGATGCCGGGACACACGTGAACCGTCCCCGCTGTCCCGTGCTTTCCGGTGAACATGATCCGGTCACGAAATTTATTTCTTTGTCATACGATATAGAATAAAAATTTTATAAGTATGTATAATTGAATTCTGCCTGTTTGCAGGACGGGCAGAAAATATGGAATCTGACCGGTCCGCGGGAAAGCGGATACCGGGCAGGGTTTACTTGAAATATACGTGACTGTCCGGAATGAAGTCAGCCTGACAGCCCGCGTTCATGAAAAGCGTAGAACGGAAAGGAAGAAGACAGCGATGGAGAATTCATTAAAGGTCGTGGGGGCACGGGAAAATAACCTGAAAAATATCACGGTGGAGATACCGCGGGATAAATTTACAGTGATCACGGGGTTATCCGGATCCGGTAAGTCTTCTCTTGCTTTTGATACGATCTTTGCCGAAGGGCAGCGGCGTTATGTCGAATCCCTTTCCTCGTATGCGCGTCAGTTCCTCGGGCAGATGGACAAGCCGGATGTCGATGTCATTGAAGGTCTGTCGCCAGCTGTTTCCATAGATCAGAAAGGCACCTCCCGGAACCCCCGTTCCACGGTGGGCACCGTCACGGAGATATATGATTATTTCCGCCTGATGTTTGCACGGATCGGCGTCCCCCATTGTCCGATCTGCGGACGGGAAGTCACCCGGCAGTCCGCGGAGGAGATCACCAATGCCGTCGCAAATCTTCCGGATGGGACAAGGGTGATGATCCTTGCTCCTATTGTGCGTGCCCGGAAGGGGACCTATCAGGCGGTGCTGGATGATATCCGCAAAGCCGGGTTTGTACGGGTGCGTATAGACGGTACCGTATATTCCGTGGATGATGAGATCTCACTGGACCGATACAAGATCCACACGATCGAAGCCGTGGTGGACCGCATTGTGATCCATCACGACGACACAGACGAGGAAGAAGAGCGGAACCGCCGCATGCGCCTGACAGATTCTGTGGAGACGGCGCTGAAAGCCGGCGAAGGATTTGTCACGGTCGTGAACCTTTCCGCTGACCCGCCGGCGGATATGCAGTTTTCAGAATTTCTGGCATGTCCGGAACACGGATACAGCGTTCCGGAAATCGAACCGCGGACTTTTTCCTTCAATACGCCCCATGGCGCCTGTCCCGCCTGCCAGGGCCTGGGTGTGAAATTTGAACTGGATCCGGATCTGATCATCCCGGATGATACCAAATCCCTGAACGAAGGGGCGATCTCCGTGATGGAATGGAAACCCGCTGCCCGGCCTTCCGAGGGTTATTACTGGCAGCAGCTGACGGCAGTGGCGGAGTCTTATCAGATCGATATGGACGCTCCCGTCAATACCCTCAGTAAACAACAGCTGAATGTGATCCTCTACGGGACCGGAAAACAGCCGGTCAAAATTGAACTGACCGGGCCTAATAACCGGAAGTCGTCTTATTCCGCGCCGTTTGAAGGGGTCATCCCGAACCTGCAGCGCCGATATACCGAGACGAATTCAGATTATATCAAAAATGCCATATCCGCGTATATGCGGGAGATCCCCTGCAAGGAATGCGGCGGGAAGCGGCTGCGCC
>DAIMGK010000202.1:6291-8664 GCA_036723985.1 Flexilinea sp. | reverse complement strand
ATAACTCTTTCTCTGAATGATTTTACTGCATGCTTTATTGTTTACACTTCCGAAGTAATTGTTCCTCATAAATATGGATCCCCTTCCGGGGCGGACCCTTTCTCTTCATCTGTTTTCTTCTTCGGCGGGTTTCGTTTCAGGTATTCGCGGAACGGTTCCTCCGCGGCCTGCGTGAGCCGCTCCTCCCAGCCGTTTTCAAAGAAATAGCACACATCTTTATCAATGCCGAAATAATCGTTTCCCTGCATCAGCACGGAATTGCGGCATCCGCCGGTACAGCGGTCGATAAACCGGCATTCACGGCATTTCGGATTGTGGTTGCGCACATCCTCCACCGTTGTATAGCAGATTTTGACCAGTTCGGAGTCGCGCAGAATGTCCCGTAGCGGCGTTTTGAAAAGATTCGGGAAATGCTCCGCATAACCGCAGTCGCACATGCCCATGCAGGGCGCCACCATCCCGTCCGCGCCGATGTAGAAGTTATGCAGCAGCACGCCGCAGGACGGCGCGATCTTCGCCTCTTCCTCCGTGATCTTTTTCACGTCGTAAATCCGCCAGGTATCATCTCCTGGCGTGTACATCAGCGTATCCCCCATCATGATGCTGAGCGGCGCATCGTCCTCGAAGTACTGGGGAATATAGTCTTCGAACATTTCCAGCTCTTCCTGCCGCGTCAGCTGAAGATCCCGCACTTCCTCCTCCGCCCATTCGCCCAGCTCCATCATGCGGCCGCATTTGATGCTTTTCACGCCGAGGTCAGCCAGCAGTTTCACCGATTCCCGAAGGGTATCCCGGTTTTTCCGGTGGATACACATGGATACCGATACGTTGTAATGACGGTCCCGGAGCAGTTTCAGCGCGTTGATGGTCTTCTCTTCCGCTCCGGGCACGCCGCGCAGGAAATCATGCCAGCCGATCCCGTCAAAGCTCAGCTGGAAGGAAGGATGCATCTTCCGCTCCTCCAGTTTGTCCAGCAGCGCTTCGTCCAGGAGCCAGCCGTTGGTGTAGAGAATCGAGACTGAAATTTCCCGCTCGGCCAGCGCGTCCAGAATCTCGAAGAAGTCCTCCCGGATCAGAGGCTCGCCGCCGGTGATTCCAACGGTAAAGATGCCGCATTCCGCCAGCTGGTCCACAACCTGCAGCAGCTGTTCCTTCGTGGGCGCTCCGTGTTTGGCGTGGGGCGCGGACATGAAGCAGTGCCGGCATTTCAGGTTGCAGGCTCCCGTGATCGACCAGTGCACATGCTTCCGGTAGCGCGCCGGATAGGTCTTGTATTCCTGCTCCGGCTGCAGATAGTCCAGGAACCCCGCTTCCCGGATCACATGGTCTTCCTTCAGCTTCTCCAGAAATTTTGCGTTGTCTTCCGACAGTGTGCTTTCGTCGATATCGTCCACGCCGTTGCAGTGAAGAAGCAGAAGATACTGCTCTTTCAAACAGAAACGGGCTTCTTTTCTGCGGGTGTCGTACAGTCCCGTGGGGGCTTTGTACCAGCCCCGCAGGCGGTATTGCGGGTTGATGACGTATTTCATGGGTAGTCCTCCTCTAAATTATTCTTTCTGAAAACAGGTGCAGCCTGCGAAACGGGCCGGTCAGCTGCCGCTGCCTTTATATTCCAGACAAAGCATGGTCAGATCGTCGAACTGCTCGGCATCGCCGGCAAAGCTGTCCACGGTTTTCTCCATGTGCTTCAGTATTTCTTCCGGGGTTCCGTTTTTGCTGTCGCCCAGTGTGCTGCACATCCGCTCCAAACCGAACATACATTTGTCGCTGTTCATTGCCTCCGGCACGCCGTCGGTATACACAAAGACCTTGTCTCCCGGATTCAGCTGAATCTCATAATCCGTAAAATCGATTCCTTCGATTCCGCCTACAAAGATGCCATGATGCTCCTTATACAATTCAACGCCGTCGTGCTTCAGAATGACAGGATATTCATGGCCTCCATCCGCGGCGGTCAGTTTCCCGGTGGAAATTTCAAGCACGCCGATCCAGATGGTTACAAACATATCGGACTGTCCTTTGGCACAGAGCGCATTATTGGTATCATGCAGCACCTGAGCAGGGGATTTTCCTATCTTGGCATGATCTTCAATGATGATCTTTGAAGCCATCATGAACAGCGCCGCCGGGACACCCTTACCGCTTACGTCCGCGATCACAAGGCACAGATGATCATCGTTAATCATAAAGAAGTCGTAGAAATCGCCGCCGACTTCCTTGGCCGGTGTCATGCTGGCGGACAGCAAGAATTCTTTTGTCTCAGCAAAAATCCCTGAAACCTCCGGAAGCATATCCGTCTGAATTTTCGACGCAATGGACAGTTCCTTTCCGACGCGTTCCTTTTCCGCCGTCATGGTCAGGATGTTTTTCAGG
>DAIMGK010000202.1:4898-6281 GCA_036723985.1 Flexilinea sp. | reverse complement strand
GTATTCCTGCATCTTGTCCGACAGCCTGCCAAAGGTGTTGGCCAATACTTCGATTTCGTCGCCGGTCTTGTAGGCATCATCCATCTCGAACACGAAAGCGTCGCCGGAAACATCCTTCAGCCGGCCGGTCATTTTGTTGATCGGGTTCATCACTTTCCCGGAAAAGATCATAGCGGCCAGGAAAGCGTTGGCGATCAGAATCAGGATTACGATCAGAATCAGAAGGTTGGCCTGCCTGGACGCGGAACGGAACTGTTTGTCCGTTTCTTCACCGATGGCATCCATTTCTTCCAGCAGCCGGTTGGTGGGCGCATCCATTTCGCTTTCGGGTACAAAGATGATCTGGGACCAGCCGGAAGTGGACATCGCGGCATAGGCGGCGAAATAATGTTCTCCGTCAATATCTGCTTCTCCGACGCCCAGAAAGTTCGTCAGCGCTTTCGTGATCAGGGTTCGCAGACTGTCATTGCTTTTCGTCCGGAAGTCGATGGACATATCCTCCGGCATCATCAGTTCGCCGGTTTCTCTGGGAGAGTATACCAGCTGTCCGTTATCGCTGATCATGATGGAAAAACCTTTGTCGCTGACGGACACTTCTGAAAGGATATCGTGTATCCGCGTCAGCATGGTGGAGCCCTGCAGAACTGCTTTCAGTTCGCCGTTCACATAGATCGGTACCCCATACTGCACCTGGGTGCTGCCCATATAGTAGCTGTGTACTGCCAGGGTGAAAGCAAATTCTCCTTTTTCAAGTGCTACCTGATACCACGGGCGGGTTGTGGGATCATAAAGGTTTGGGACGCCCCGGTCGTCAAGCTTTCGGTCGGAAAAAGCATCCATCTCCAACGTTGCCCCGTTGGGGAGAGAAATATAGCAGTCACGGGTATATCCCTCGTTGCCGAGGGTAATCTCCCGCATCATCGGCTCAAGATTCGCCAGCTTTCGGACGATAATCATTGTTTCTTCATCCTCAGCCAGGGCCGGATCCGAGTAGACCATCTGCAGCACCGGTTTTCCGGCGTTTACGCTGCTGGGCGGAGAAACCTCCCGTTCCTCATATTTGTCCGGATGCTCAAAAACGTCCCGAACCTGGTCTGCCAGCATCAGGAAGTCATGCTTCATCTTCCAGAACCGGTAATCCGTGTTTTTTGCTGACTCATAAACCGTATTGATCATGTTTTCAAAGGTAATCTCGGTAAGCGTTTCCTCCGATATACCTTTGATGGCTTCGTTCTGTGCCTCGTTCGTATCTGAAGCCAGTTTCTGCATGCCGCGCAGCTGAACAATTCCGATCACGCCGAAAGCAACACAAGCAACCAGGATCATCGTGGCACAGAGGGTGAACATCTTTCGACGAAGTCCCCTCTTGATTTCATAATTGCT
>DAIMGK010000202.1:2995-4888 GCA_036723985.1 Flexilinea sp. | reverse complement strand
CATCAAAGATTCACCCCCTTGTATGCTACGCACAGCATGGTCAGGTCGTCGAACTGATGTGCCCCGGCCACAAACGTGTCGATGTCAGCTTTAACACCGGAGAGGATTTCCTTCGGACCTTCTGCGGCAACCCGGTTCAGCGCGGCCTCCAGGCGTTCCTCACCGTAGAATTCGCCTTCCGCGTTGTTCGCTTCCGGAACGCCGTCCGTGTATACGAATACTGCGTCGCCCGGATGCAATTGCAGCTCGTAGTCCTTATATTTGCTTCGCTTCATCGCGCCGACGACAAGGCCGTGCCGATCCTCGAAAAGGCGGAATTGCCCGTCTGTTCCCCGGATCATCGGGTATTCATGCCCCGCGTTCGTGCAGGTCATTTTGCCGGTTCTCAGTTCCAGAATCCCGAGCCACACCGTAACAAACATCTTTGATTTGTTGTTCACACAGAGCCGGGCATTGGCGTCTGTCAAAATTTCGCCCGGTGTTCCGCCTTGTTTCGCCCGGCTGTTAATGATCATCATAGCGGACATCATGAACAGCGCCGCGGGAATGCCCTTGTCGCTCACGTCTGCGATCACAAGGCACAGGTGGTCGTCGTCAATCAGGAAGAAGTCGTAGAAATCGCCGCCGACTGCTTTGGCCGGGGTCATACTGGCAAACAGCTCAAATTCCTTTCGGTTTGCAAAGGCCTCAGTGGCATCCGGCAGCATATCGGCCTGAATCTTCGTGGCGATGGAAAGTTCCGTGCTGACGCGTTCCTTTTCCGCCGTCATCGCCAGAATGTTTCTCAGATACCCCTCCATCCGATCCGACAGTGTGCCGAAGGTGCTGGCAAGCACCTCAATTTCGTCGCCCGTCCGGTAAGCATCATCCATCGTAAAGACAAACTGATCCCCGCTCATGTCCTTCACCTGACCGGTCATTTTGTTGATCGGATTCAGGATTTTTCCAGACAGCGTCATGGCCGCCAGAAAAGCGTTCGCAATCAGAAGAACGACAACCACCAGAATGACGATGGTGGATTTTTGGGCATTGCCTTTGAACCGGACCGCCGCTTCCGATTCAACGGTGTCCATCTCTTTCAGCAGTTTGTTGGTGTGGCCTTCCAGTTCGATTTTCGGAATAAAGGTGATCTGCGTCCAGCCGACCGTGGTGATGGACGCATAAGCAGCATAATAGGATTCACCGTCTATGTCGGCCTCTCCGAATCCGCTCGGGTCACTCATGGCTTTATCCAGCAGTTCCTGCAGCTGCGCGTTGCCGGTGGTTCGAATATCAGAGGACATATCATGAATCATGGCCAGCTCGCCGGATTCTCTCGGTGAATAGACCAGCTGTCCGTTGTTGCTGATCATGATGGAGAATCCGTTTTCACCGACACCTACGTTGGCCATAAATTCCTGAATGACCGTCAGATTGGTCGCTCCCTGGAGTACGGCTTTCAGTTCTCCGTTCACGTAAACCGGTACGCTGTATTCAAACTCCGGAATCTCCAGATAATAACTGTGAACTGCCAGCGTAAAGGAAAACTCACCTTTTTCCACCGCTTCTGTATACCAGGGACGTACGGTGGGGTCGTATGGCAGGATCTCGCCGTTTTCATCGAATTTGTTTTGTGATTTTGCGTCCATCTCCAGGGTCGCCGCGTTTGGCAGCGCAATGAAACACTCCCCGGTGACGTCACTGCTTCCCTGAACGATCCCGCGCATTGTCGGCTCAAGGTTTGCCAGTTTCCGGAGCATGGTCATCGTTTCCGGGTCTTCCGCGACAGCGGGATTGCCAAAGACCACCTGCAGCGTATGGATTCCTTTGTTTGCCTGATCCGGGGGATACACCTCCCGTTCGCCGTACCGTTCCGGATGTTCAAATACATCCTGCACTTCACTGGCCAGCAGC
>DAIMGK010000202.1:2389-2985 GCA_036723985.1 Flexilinea sp. | reverse complement strand
CCTTCATCGTCCGGAATTTATTGTCCGCGTTCTGGGCGGACAGCCGGATTGTATTGATCATGTTTTCCCGCGTCAGTTTGGTCACAGACTCACCGGAGATCCTTTTGATGGATTCATTCTGGGATTCGCTCATTTCCGAAGCCAGCCGAACCATATTCCGAAGCTGCAGAATACCGATCACTCCAAAGGCAATGGACGCAACAAGGACAAGCGAAATGCACAGACGGAACATTTTGGTCCGCAACCCTTTTTTCACAACGGTATCTTTCCTTGCCATTTTTCGGTTCCTTCCGTTTCTGCATTGTACGGACAGAAAAAACCGTCCGTCCGATCCCGGATTTTATTCCTCGATCTGCTTGCGGATCGTCAGCCTGTTGCTTCCGTCCCTGTATTCATAGGATATTTCATCCATGGTCTTTTTAATGATGAAGATTCCCAGGCCGCCGATTCTTCTTTCTTTAGCCTTCAGGGTAATATCCGGCGCTTTGCGGTCAAGAGGATTATAGGGCATTCCCCGGTCGATAAAGGTGATGCTGATCACGGGCGGATTCCCGGTTACGTCGGTCTGCAATGTCACGGGACCTTCTTCCGGATCA
>DAIMGK010000202.1:1276-2368 GCA_036723985.1 Flexilinea sp. | reverse complement strand
GGACATCTTCACAGCAGTTCACCGCTTCCAGTTCCGCATTAATGAATTCCGTCACCGGGGCAATATTGTCAAGGTTTGCCTGTACGGTTAATTCCTTCATAATTAAGGGATCAGCCTCCTTATTGCCGTCGGAAACCGGCCGTGTTACTCAACGGTGATGATGTCGAGGAATCCTGTTATATCAAGGATTTTCATGATATGCTCATTGACGTGGATGACTTTCATCTGTCCGTCCCGGTCTTCCATTTCCTGTTCGGCAGCCAGCAGTACGCGCAGTCCGCCGGATGAAATGTACTCAACCCGTTCCATATCAATGATGATCTCGGTCATGCCTTCCATTTCCGGAGCCATTCTCTTTTCCAGCTCGGGCGATGTGGCGGTGTCAAGCCGTCCTTCGGGCTTTACGGTCAGGGTCGTTCCGTTTTTGATGAATTCGATGTTCATTTCGTTTCCCCTCCTTGAAAATATGGTGATTTATGTTTCTTCCGCCGGTGTGTCCAGACGCTGACGGGCGACCAGTTCGGCGAAGAGTCCGTTTTTCGCGATCAGCTGGTCATAGGTGCCGTCTTCGACAATGCTGCCTTTGTCCAGCACGAGGATGCGATCGCAGTTTTTGATGGTGCTCAGGCGGTGAGCGATGACAATGCGGGTGCATTTCAGCTGATCCAGCGCTTCCGACACCTGCTTCTGGGTCTTGTTGTCCAGGGCGGAGGTGGCCTCGTCCAGCATCAGGATTTTCGGCTTCGGCGCCACGGCGCGGGCAATCATAAGCCTCTGCCGCTGGCCGCCGGAGATCCCGCCCTGACCCTCTGAAATCATGGTGTTCATGCCCATGGGCATGGCGCGGATATCATCCGCGATGCCGGCAATTTCCGCGGCTTCCCAGGCATCCTTCTGGGTCAGCTGCGGCGCGGAAATCACAATATTGGAATAAATATCTCCCTGAAAAAGGCTTCCGTCCTGCATCACGGTTCCGATCCTGCGGCGCAGGGAACGCAGATCCAGCTTGGACATATCCTGCCGGTCGTAATAGATGGCCCCCTTCTGCGGCGTTTCAAACCCCAGCAGCAGGCGCATCAGCGTGGATTTGCC
>DAIMGK010000202.1:0-1266 GCA_036723985.1 Flexilinea sp. | reverse complement strand
AGTCGGAATGACGA
Organism: Flexilinea sp.; assembly: GCA_036723985.1. GTDB lineage: Bacteria > Chloroflexota > Anaerolineae > Anaerolineales > Anaerolineaceae > Flexilinea. Next base: position 1,252 of record DAIMGK010000202.1, on the reverse strand, counting down.
AATCTCCGTTCTCATTGCTGACGCCGCTATTGACGATAGCCGTGTCGCCGACGTTGAGCAGCGCGATATTGGCATAGATGCTGTCGTTAAAGAGACCGCCGTTCTGCATGACGGTGCCGATCCTGCGGCGCAGGGATTTCAGATCGATCTGGTCGATATTCTTCCGGTCATAGAAGATGCTTCCCTGTTCCGGCCGCTCGAAGCCGAGAAGCAGGCGCATCAGCGTGGATTTGCCGCAGCCGGTGGTTCCGACGATCGCGACATATTCCCCGGCACGGATTTTCAGGTTCATCCCGTTTACGACCCAGGGCATGGTTTCGGAATAGCGGAAATAAACGCCAGACAGCTCAATGGAGCCGGAAAGCTTTGTAACCATGGCCTTGTTTTCGGAGGATTCCGGAACGGTTTTCAGGATCGGCTCCGCCATTTCCATGATGGGCCTGATTCTTGCCACGGTGAGAGCGATGCCGCTGAGGGCCGTGAAGGCGCCCATGACCAAGCCGTAGGCCGAGTTGAAGGCAATATATTCGGAAGCGGAAACGTTTGACTTCACAGCAAGATAATACAGCAGCATCGTTCCGGCCAGGGACACCGCCGTGGTCAGCACGCCGGAGATCTTCAGGAAAAGAGGCGGATTATAGTTCAGCTCGGCAACGCCGGAATAGGAATGGGCCCATTTGGCGAAGGCGCGCTTTTCCGCGCCGGACAGGCGGATCTTCTGTACACCGGTGACCAGCTGATAGCTGAGACCGCTGTTTTTCGCGCCCAGCTCCATGGCCTGGCGGGTGATCCTGATCTGGCGCAGGGAGGCGATGACGCTGATGCCCACGGTGGCCGTGATGATGAGCAGGCTGGGGCCGACCAGCGCCGGGGCATAGCGGAAAATCTGTGTAATGTACAGCAGGGAAGTAATGGACGTCAGCCCCGTGGAAAACACGCTGCCCAGCAGCAGGCTGCACAGCTGGTTGATGGAGTTCATCCGGCTGGAAAGTTCACCGGAGGTATATTCCCGGAAGAACCGCGGCGGAAGATTGATCAGCCTGGACAGCACCGCGGCTTCCACCGGCACCGACGTTTTGGTTTCCAGGCGCGTCATGGCCAGGGACCGCACCGCGGAAATCAGCAGGGAAGAAACCGTGGCGCAGACGATGAAAACGCTGATGCCAAGCAGCATGGACAGGTTTCCGTTCTGCAGCACAAAACCGGTCAGCAGCCGCGTGAGCCGGGGCATCACCATGCCGATCAGGGTGGC
>DAIMGK010000201.1:0-8714 GCA_036723985.1 Flexilinea sp. | reverse complement strand
GCTTGCAGCCCCCATACCCCCGCTTAATAGGTATCAGGCTCTTCATAAGACTCACACGCTTCCGCGGCGGTCACCTTTTTTCTCCGCAAAAAACACTTTTTTAGTATACGGTGATTTTCGTATTATGTCAATACCGCCATACCGGCTGTTACCCTGCCGATCCGAAATGCCGCTCCAAACCGAAACGGGCAGGCTCGCAGAGCTTTTGAACGGATGGGTTTTCTGACGGGAATCTCAGAGGACGGATAAAAAAACGGCGGAAGCCGGGTTTCCGACGCCGCCGTTTGAACTGATCGAGGGACAGATCCGGATCAGTCTACCGTCTGTTCGGTGACAAATTCCCAATCGCCGGTTTCGTTGTTCAGGCGCTTCACGAAAGCGGAGGTGCGGACAGCGTCGCCGATCTCATCAAAGATGATCCTGCCGGAAACGCCGGTGATATCAACTTTCGGGAGCGCTTCCAGAATCGCTTTGGAATCGGTCGAACCGGCAAGCCTCATCGCTTCCAGGGCGACCAGGTAGGTATCGTATCCCATGGCGGAGACTGCGGCGATCATGTCATTGCCGCCGTTGTTGGTCAGGTATTCGCTGTCGGAGTTCAGCCATTCCCGGAAACCGTTATCAAACTCCGGATTGGCGCCTTCCTGATAGAAGGTGGTGATGGTCAGATCCACATCGGTGCCCGCCGCGGCTTTGGCGACTACGTTGCTGTCCAGCGTATCGCCGCCGAGGATCGGGAAGTTCACGTTCTGGCTGGCAGCCTGCTGCACGATCTGGGTCGAATAGGCGATGGAAACCGGGCAGAAGAACACATCAGCGTTGTACATCTGCGCGTTGGTCAGATAAGAGGTAAAGTCGGAAGTACCGTTCGGGAAGGAGTCGGTAATGACGGTGCCGCCAAGCTGCTCGAAAGCATTTTTGAAATAGGTCATCAGGCCCTGATCGTAGTCATTGCCAAGTTCCGCGATGCAGTAAGCGGTGCGGGAGCCCAGTTCCTTGAAGGCGTAGTTGGCAAGGACGATCCCCTGGAAGGGATCCAGGAAACAAATGCGGAAATAATGGCTGTTGCCAGCGGTTACCTGCGGGTTGGTCGAAGACGCGGTGATCGCCGCGATATCGGCATCCGCGAAATATTTTGACCCGGCGATGGATACACCGGAACCGTAGGAGCCCAGAACAACGGATACGCCGCTGGATACAAGAGCCTGCGCGGCTGACGGGGCTTTGTCGGTCGAGGATCCATTGTCCGCATAGACCAGCTGGATGTCATAGGTCACGCCGTCGATCACCACGGACGGGTTCAGATAGTTGGCATACTGCACGCCGAGCATTTCCTGCTTTCCGCCCGCACCGGAGTCTCCGGACGCGGGTTCGTAGATGCCGATCAGCACGACGTCATTCGCGAAGGCGCTCGCTGATGCCAGCAGACTCAGACATAATACGGCAATGATCAATAATAAAGATTTTTTCATAATACCTCCTGAGGGTTAGTCGTTTTGGGTCTTCCGGCCCAAAATTAAAAAGCGTTCTTACCCGTGCATGGATCCCGCACGAATACGAACGCCTTTGCTCTGTGGCTTTTTATACTCACAAAGCCCTGATTTGTCAAGAATGTCATATTATTTACATGACATTTCTCACTATTCTATATTTTCCGTCAGTCCGGAGACTGCCGGGGCTGTACCCCGAAAGGGGCGAAGCTCCAACTCCGAATCCAAACCGGACGAAGTCCGTTCCTGAGGGAGCTGGCTCACGCTGTACCCTTGGACCGCCATTTCGACTCGTAATCCACACAAGCGGCCGGCATAATGTAATCTTTGATATTGGTCCCTATCGATCCGTCTTTAACGACAGACAGTCTTGCGAGTCGGAAATGAGTTTCCCCAGGGTACAGTCCCCTTCGGGTACAGTCCCCGTGAAGTCCCGACTCGCAGGACCGCTCACTGCCCGATCGGTCCGACAGGGTAATAAATGCCGGAATTGTACATACGCCCCTGCTGAAAGATTCACTTCCGAGTCAGGTTCACGCTCCGAAGGTACAGTCCCCGTATTCACGAAACATCTCTGTCATCCCGCGATCCGATTTACAGGATTTTGATTTACTGAAAAACTGCCTGCCCCATTACGAAAAATCAGTAAAGTATCAAAAACCATTCTTCCGTATGTAAGTTTTCGCTCGTCATTATGTATGTATTCCTAAATCCCTGTCACCCGATCCCTGATATGGGATCTCCAGTGAGTCCAGCAGACGTTTGATCGTATCCTGTCCGTCCGGGCAGGTATCTGTCAGCCATCTTTTTTCCTCCGGCCATTTGGATAATCCGCGGTAATAATAATTATTTTTCGAGTCCTCGATGATAAAAGGTACGATATTATGTCTCAGGCATTCTTTCAGGATGATCGATCATCCCACGCGGCCGTTCCCATCCTGGAACGGATGAATGAGCTCAAGATCCGCGAGAAGGGCAATAATATCCTCAATAACGGGTTTTTCAATTCGATCATACGCGGCCAATAAGGCTTTCATACGCCGGGAGACTTCACCCGGCTTCGCGGCATCATGTCCGCCGGCGGCATTCCCGCGTTTCTTATACTCCCCCACCGCGAACCAGCTCACATTTGATTTTGAGGTATCATGTTCCGGAATATAATGCAGATGCTTTATCATTTCCCCGCTGTGTTCGTTTTCCGCGTTATCGATCACATAATCGATCGCACGGAAATGATGGATGGTTTCAAGAATATCGTCCACCGGTATATCCTCGCCGGCATCGATCGTGTTCGTTTCAAAAATGGAACGGGTCTGTTCTTCGGAAAGCCGGCTGCCTTCGATGTGGTTGGAATTATATGTCATCCTGACCTGCAGCTCGCAATACAGCCCGCCGGAAATTTTCGCTTCTTTTTCCTCACGCAAAACGGATAAGATCTGATTTTGAGGAGATACGGTGTAAAGCGATTCCGGCTCGCATTGAAGATATTCAGCGATCCTCCGGATCGTTCCGGCGGCCATTTTTTCCCCTTCGCGATTTTTGCCACAGTCCTTGATGAAAGTCCGGCTTCCGTGACAAGATCCGTCTTTGACAAACCTTTTTCTTTAAGCCTCAGCAGTAATTTTTCATAAGAGATCATCGTCAATCTCCGAGTTATCAGTCTTCAGGATGGGATGGGACAGTTTTTGCAGGCTCCGCAGAATGCCTGCGGGAAACGCCGCCTGTTCCGCTCAGCTTACGGACCATTCCGCATCCGACAGATTCATTTATTTTTTCACGGGAAGAAGGAAAAGTAAAGATTTGCTTCCGGAAGCAGGCCTGAAGTAAAGAAATGCAGCACTTTCAGAGTTGATCTTTACAAAAAAGTATCTGTTCAGAAGGTGACCGCTCCTTCAGCGATGCCGGAACCGTCACCACAGACGGATCCGGGCGCTCATTCAGTCATTGACCAAAATTTATACACCCTGACCGCATGCAAAACATCAGTGATAACACAGAAAAAACTGATTGAAATTCTGCTGTAAGAGAAAAATCTGTATCTGCCTTCCGTATGCGGGAGCGGCGCTGCGCACATACCCCGCTTATGGATCCACGTTCTTTTTTCGGCACACCCGTCCATGCTTTATAGGATGAGATTTTGTGCTTCGCTTTGCCGATGGATGGAACACCGTAACGCCTGCCGGGAGATTTTGATTTTTAAACCAAGATTGGTGACAGTCCCATAAAGGGACAGTCACCGTTATAACGCCCATTAGGGCATTTGGTTTTTTATACCGTATAACTGGTTTTTGGACCCCGGAGAACTCTGGGTTGTAATGCCCGTTAGGGCATTTGGTTTTTTATACCGGCACCGTGTGGGGTAGCGAATACGCTTACAAGCTGTTGTAATGCCCGTTAGGGCATTTGGTTTTTTATACTTTCCGATGGTCACCGGAAGATCCGGAGGTCGTACAGTTGTAATGCCCGTTAGGGCATTTGGTTTTTTATACTTCCATAAAAAGGTTTTTGGAATTAAAGGCATTAGGGCGTTGTAATGCCCGTTAGGGCATTTGGTTTTTTATACGCACTATTATTGTAGAATTGTTTTATCTGAATGAGTTGTAATGCCCGTTAGGGCATTTGTTTTTTTATACTAAGTAAGGGTTTAATATAAATTATTATTTTTAGGTTGTAATGCCCGTTAGGGCATTTGTTTTTTTATACGCGATCAGAAAAAAACCACATAGTTAAGTTGTGGACGTTGTAATGCCCGTTAGGGCATTTGTTTTTTTATACCCTTAAAAAGGGTGTCCAAATTTTTGTCGCTGCTGCGAGTTGTAATGCCCGTTAGGGCATTTGTTTTTTTATACAGAGCCAAAATATAATTGGTTTCTTAACCCCAGAGAACGTTGTAATGCCCGTTAGGGCATTTGTTTTTTTATACTGCATATTGTGAATGAATTTGTTGGTCCAATCAGTAGTTGTAATGCCCGTTAGGGCATTTGTTTTTTTATACACCGGATAGATAACGGCTGATTGCAGCTGGGTAAAGGGTTGTAATGCCCGTTAGGGCATTTGTTTTTTTATACCTCAGAAACAAAAGGCTACGAAAGAGCTTGTTGGGTTGTAATGCCCGTTAGGGCATTTGTTTTTTTATACAAAATGAAAAAATATGAGATTTCAATTCATCCCGGTTGTAATGCCCGTTAGGGCATTTGTTTTTTTATACCCACAAGGCGACACATCCGGCAGAGGACCCGGAATCAGTTGTAATGCCCGTTAGGGCATTTGTTTTTTTATACGAAAACAAAATCTGATAAAATCCGCAGGGTCAACCTGGTTGTAATGCCCGTTAGGGCATTTGTTTTTTTATACCATGTAGTCTTCTGTCCAACACATAATCGAAATGAGAGTTGTAATGCCCGTTAGGGCATTTGTTTTTTTATACTCTGAATTTTACTATATTTTCATGAAAAATGCCAGGTTTTTAATGACCTGCTGTTTTTTGAATTTTGTCATCAGTATAAACACTGAATTTTCTTTTTGTTAAGGTTAATCCGGGGGCAGGGATCTCGAGCCGGTGAAACCGGCCGGAACGATTCATTACCGCGCAGCGATATACCCATTAAATGGAAAACAGGGCGCCGGGTGGCAGCCCTGTTTACAGTATGTAAGAGATCATATAGACGGTCAGAGGATCACGAGTCCGGGCTCAGCGGCGGCCCGGGAATCACCGATCAGGATCATTTTCCCGTGACAGGATCGGCAGACCGGGTAGATCCGCAGGGAATCCTTACCTTCATGGATCAGGGGTTTTCCCTTTTGGATCAGCTGATCCAGCTCAGCCCCGGTAAGCCAGCCTTCAAAGACACTGCCCTGGACCCGCATTCCCAAAGACTCCAGCAGTTTGGATAACTTCAGCCTTCGTTTGTTATTGCTCAGGTCATACGTGATCAGGTAAAAATAACGCGGGCTGTTATGACTCAGCATTCTTGAACTCCATCGCGGTGAAAGCGGGCATATCCGGAGCTTTTTCGCAGCATTCCGCCACCTGCCGTGCCTGCTCCAGCATACATTGGCGCAGGGTCAAGGCCGTACCGGTAAGGGGGTGGACAAAACGCTCATCCATACGTCCTTCAAACCGCCGGATATAAGTTTTCCGGGCATCCGTACTCATCCAACAGCCCCCGGATTCCTTATCGGACTGAAAGGAATCCGGCGTGATCTCTCCGCTGCGGCAAAGCCCCAAAACCATCTCATCAACGACCGGGCGGAATTCCTCGACCAGGTCCAGCCCGAGCGACGGGCGGTTATACGACTCCGTATGGAGAAAACCGGCATAGGCGTCAAGTCCGGCCGTCTGCGCCGCGCTGACCGCCAGCTGCGTCAGAAGCGTATAGCCGAAGGACAGCATGGCATTCACCGGATCCGGGCTCGGATTTTTCAGCCGTCTGTGAAATCCCCATCCTGCATCGAAAAACCGGCGGTATCCCGAAAAGTATGCCGCTGCCGAGGTGCCTTCCACGCCGCGCATCGCGTTCACCGTGGATTTCTTCTCCAGTGACGCGCAGGCGCCGGCGATGATACGGATCGCGGAATCCGCTTGAACATCCGGCAGATCCCGGTTGATCCGCTCCAGCAGATCCATCTGATGCCCGATCTTCGCACGGATGATGCAGCGGACCATATTCTTCGTAAAGGACCTGTTTTCGACAGCCCTGTACTGGGCACGCCGTATCGAAACGTGCGGATCGGCGTCTCCCTGCAGCCTGCCGCGGAAATTTCCGTGACTGTCCAGGAAGACCACATCGATCTGTTTCGTGAGAAAGGTTCCGATCGCGGGTGTGGTGATCCCGATATTTCCGGAAAGGACCAGCTGCGAGACCGTGCTGACCGGAGCCTGCCAGACCGTTTCCGGATCAGCGCCGTTTTCCCGTTCTACACGGATGCAGTTGTTATGGATACGGATCTTTGTTCCCTGTTCTGTGATATAGACCGGCGGCATAGGACCTCCTTTCAGCGGTTGGATCTGGGGAGCATGTTCAGGATCAGGATGGCAAGCAGCGCGTCATCGATCGGGCCGGGGACAAAATCCGGCGAGATGATCCAGAGCAGGGCGCCCATGGAGATGACCGCCCGGACAGCGTCCCCCAGGAACCCTCCGATTTTCGGGTTGCTGGACGCCAGGAAGAGCAGGACGAACAGATCGTCAATCGGGCCGGGGACCAGATCCGGAAAAACGATCCAGAGCAGGCCGAGGAGAGTGATGGCGGAGCTCAGCGCTTTTTTGCTGTCCGCGTCATCATCGGAAGGACAGGGGTTGGGAAGGAATTTGTTGTTGTCGGGGACCTCGCTTTTGTTTGAAAGGATGGAAACTGTCAGGCCGTTCGTTCAGCCATTGTCCACTATTTTACATCTCCCGTGATGGGAAAACATCAGTGATAACACTGAAAAAACTGATGATATTTGTTTTTTTTCAATTATTCAAACGGAGACGGTTACGCGCCAGCGTAACTGTCTCCGGGAGAAAAAAATCGATGAAAGGGTGACAGTTTCCTTCTTCGGATCTGCCTGTTCCCGTCGGTGTGCCCCTCTTTGCCTCTTGCTGGAATGTTATATCGTCTGCCGGAGGATGGGACTTTTTAAACCCAAAATGGTGACAGTCCCATAAAAGGACAGCCACCTTTATAACACCCTTTAGGGCATTTCGTTTTTTATACCCAAGCAAATATTCATATCGGTTTAAAGAATTTGGAGTTGTAATGCCCGTTAGGGCATTTGGTTTTTTATACGTGTGTTATGAAACAAATTTCTAAGGAGGAAAATATGGAGTTGTAATGCCCGTTAGGGCATTTGGTTTTTTATACACACATTCGTTGTATCATTTCTTTGGATTGTTGAGTTGTAATGCCCGTTAGGGCATTTGGTTTTTTATACAACCCGGTAACGGGTCAAATTGCAAAAGTAAAGGCAGTTGTAATGCCCGTTAGGGCATTTGGTTTTTTATACCGTGAAGACATCCGTGTCGAACTTGCTTATGCTCGTTGTAATGCCCGTTAGGGCATTTGGTTTTTTATACATCAGGAAGGCAGAAGAATATGCACAAATTGGTCTCGGTTGTAATGCCCGTTAGGGCATTTGGTTTTTTATACGTAAAGGGTGCAGTATATAAATTCGCCGTTATAGTTGTAATGCCCGTTAGGGCATTTGGTTTTTTATACTCTGAATTTTACTATATTTTCATGAAAAATGCGAGGTTTTTACTGACCTGTCTTTTTATGATTTTTGTCATCAGTATAAACACTGAATTTTCTTTTTGTTAAGGTTAATGCCGGGACCGGGTTCCCGAACCTGTGAAACAAAACGGAACATTAATTTCCCCGCAGTAATATATCCCTTAAATGGAAAACAGGGCGCCGGGAAGCAGCCCTGTTTTCCATTTATATCTAATTATACGGGGACGGTTACGCGCCAGCGGAACTGTCACCGGGAGATGCACCCAATGCAAAAGGTGACGGTTCCCTCTCCTTCGGATCGAACCGTCACCGTCGGCGCGGCACACCCGGTTAATTTGGCCGGGGTGACAGTTCCCTCCGGCTCAATTCTGAGCCTGCGGAAACCGTCCCCGACTGAGAGGTTTAGCCGGGTCCCAGGCTTTTTTTGAAAAGCGGGACGGTGGCGGAAAAGACGATGATGATATCGTCAAGGAGCCCCGGAACCGGATCGGGCATGATCACCCAGATCAGGGAAAGGACCGCCAGGAAGAGCATCAGAGCCCGGGAAACGATGTTGGTGTGAAGGTTGCTGTTGTCGGTGACCTCGCTTTTTTTGAAAGGATGGAAATCGTCAGGCCGTTCGTTCAGCCGCCAGGGACAGATGGTACCGGGTGAAAGTGTCCCGGAGAAGAATCAGAAAGGATCAGGAGTTGCCTTTCCCGGGACACTCTCACCCGGTACCGCTGTCCCTGATTCAGTCATTGATCACTATTTTACATTCCCCAGAAAGGAAAAACATCAGTGATAACACTGAAAAAACTGATGGATATTTGTGCCAATTCAGACGGGGACGGTTCCGCTGGCGCGTAACTGTCCCCGGGAGAAGCAGCGATCGATGAAAAAGGGTGACAGTTCCATCCTCCGGATCTAACCGTCTCCGCCGGCATGCCCCGCTTTGCCGCTGGGCGGAACGTTAGTAAGCGTCAAATAGAAGACGGATTGAAAAAAAAGAAAAAAAATAGCATACTCA
>DAIMGK010000200.1:0-8721 GCA_036723985.1 Flexilinea sp. | reverse complement strand
TATACATGTGAATGTAAGCGCGGCTTTCATTTTCATCCGTGCTTTACCAATCATACCCTGGGTTTCTTCATTATTCCTGCGCCTGGCAAACTGTGTTTTTACCGGATGCTTTTGCCTTATACAACGCTGTATCAGCCCGAACAACTAACGGGTCGGCATCCTCTTCCGGCATAGCCTGCGCTACGCCAAAGCTGGCAGATACTTTTCCGCATTTTTCAAACCGCAACTTTTCGATTTCCTGTCTGATTTCTTCCGCAAAGACTGCTGCTGCTTCCCGCGTCATACCAGGAAGCATGAGCATAAATTCTTCACCGCCCCAGCGTCCGTCAGATGCGTTGATATTCAGTTTCCGGATCGCTTCGTGAATCAGTCCGGAGATACGCATCAGTACCTGATCGCCTTCCTGATGTCCATAGGTATCATTGATATGTTTGAAATCATCAAGGTCAATCATGACAAGGCTGGTTGCGTTTTCTCCCTCTGGCTTATCCTTCTTTTCTTCCACGCGCTCTGTGATCCTTCGTTGGATTTCACCCCGGTTATACATTTTTGTCAATTGGTCCGTAATCGCCATCAGGGAAAGAGTGGCATTCGCTTCCATAACCTCGGTGGTTGCGGTATTAATGAAATTGACCAGCCGGTTGATCATGGACATAGTGGATTCGCTGTTTTTGGTTTTCTGCCTGACCACAGTTGTACCCCGTTCTTTTTTGTTGCCTTCCCTCATACCCGCGATGACCAGCGTCAGATTGTGATGATCCATGCTGTTCTTCCAGCGGATCAGTTCACCTGCCGTACAGAATCCATATGTGGGTGCAATCTGGTGGAATGGGATGATCTCCCGGGTTCCTTCTGTACCACCCCAGAAAGTTTTTCTGCCAAAGCAGTCAAAAACGGAAATAATCTCCGGAGAAAAATCCGCGATGCTCTGTGCGCAGTTCATGACATCCTGCATGATTGTATCCGGATCACCATAGGTGACATGGAGGATGCTGCCCTCCGGTATCTTTGTGCTCATGGTCAGTGACCCTGCCTGATCACAGGACAGGGCGTGACGAAGCAGCGTCCGATCCTCATGATTAACAGCGAACGGGAATTCCAGCGCGTTATAGAAAATGTGCTCATCGTTAGGGATACGCAGATAGTGCTCATAAATCTGATAGGCGGGGTGTCCGTCCAGTTCATGGAGAACATAATCTTCCGCCCGTGTTACCTTCAACGGATAACCCAACGGTTTCCATCCGCTGACATAGGCATACTGCACGTGAATATCCGATCCGCCGATAAAAGTCAGCAAAACGCCGGCGGAATGGAAACCAGTCCCTTTTCTGAATAGAAATGCTTTGAACTCATTGTCACCAAAGGCTCCGCCGCCCCAGACCGCAATGCCTTCCGGAACTTCCTCCTGAATGATCCTGCATACATCGCGGATCGGAATCGTATCGATGGTGGTGATCACCTCGATCGCTTTCACATCCCTGAGCCCATGCAGGGTTTCACGAAGGGAAGTCTGAAAAGAAGATGGCTCATTGCTTTCCAGAGAGAACAGTCGGGACTGTACAAAACTGTCATGTTTTTCAAGAATCATACAGGAAATCACAAGTTTCTCCGTAGAAATCCTGCCATCAATAATACACCCGGATGCGGAAGCGCCAACGTAATCTGCATCCGGAATGAGTTCATCAATAATTGCACAAGCGGAAGAAATCTCGGATGGATCTGCACCATCGGAGAATAAACGGATCAATACAGGCTTGTGTGCGCAATGCAACTGCCATTCGGACACGGTAGTCCGAAACGCGTTTTCTCCACGATATACTGTTTGAAACTGTTTCATGGAATTACTCCTCTCTGGGTTGATTCTGTGTAGGAGGACGCTCTGGCTGCATGTTGAAACAAAATGCAGTACTGAGGTTTAAAAAATCACGTTTTGTCTGAATAAACATGTTGTTCCAGACGTTTTTCAAATTCACGGACAGGAAGGGGTTTATCATAATAGAAACCCTGAGCGATGTCACAACCGTTTTTCCGGAGAATATCCACCTGATCACTGGTCTCCACGCCTTCTGCTACACAGGTCAGGCCGATTTCCTTCGCCATGTTTACCACATGATGGAACATGATGTTCTGCTTATTCTGAGTTGCCTGCTCGTTCAGCGGAAGGAAATTTTTATCCACTTTCAGGATATTCCATGGGATTTCCTTGATTAGGTTCAGGGAACTGTATCCAATACCAAAATCGTCGACTGAGGTGTAAATACCTGCCTCCTGAAGACCGGTTACAATGCGCTTCAGGTCTTTGAACTCCACATCGGTTGTGGTTTCGGTCAGTTCGAACTCGATGAAGTGGTGCGGTACCCTATGTCTGTCCACAATAGACAGGATTCGATCCAGCAGATCCAGGTCAATCAGATGCCTGCGGGACAGATTGATGGAGATACGAACCGCAGGCTTTCCTTCGTCCAGCCACCGGCGAATATCTCTGCATACATGATCGAGCACATAGAAGTCCAGCTTGCAGATGTCCATGGACTGCTCCAGTACCGGAATAAAATCCATCGGCATGACCAGTTTACCGTTATGATACCAACGGCTTAAGGCTTCCGCGCCAACGATGGTATTTGTACTGACGCTGATCTTTGGCTGATAGAACACAAGGATTTCTTCATTTTGAAGGGCCACGGGGAAAACCTGCTTGATCCGCATGGCATGTTCTTTCTGCTCTATCATCTTCTCATTGGAAAAAATGATATCTCCCCGGGCACCACTCTTGGAAACGTTGTAGGCGTTGATGATCCGGTCCATCAGATCACCAAAGTCATGATAATAGTAATCCTCCGGGATCACCAGCATGCCTGCGTGAGCGGAGATCATAACACGCCCGTCCTCTGCATCTCCGAAGCGTACCGGTGAACCTTCCAGCAGTCTGGTCACCTGATCCAGATTCTTTTTCCGGAAAAGAAGCACAAAGTTGTCGCCGCCCAGTCTGCTGACGATTCCATCCTCGCCGGCTGCTTCCTCCAACTGCTGAATATATTTCTTCATAATCTTATTGCTCATATCCCGTCCCAATTGCTGATTGATCAGGGAAAAATGCTTTAGATCCATCCGAGCTGCACAGAAGTCACCCAGGCCCTGATCGTTACCGATTCGTTCCACGGTCAGAGTAAACAGGCGGATATTGCTGAAACCCGCATCATCATAGAGCGTGGCCTTCTGAATCATCATTTTCATTCGGTTTTTGCTGACAAAGTTCAGCATCATCCGCTGGATGGTATCAATGCGGGAAAGCTCTTCCTCTGTCCAGGGTGCGTCTCCTTTTGCATGATAAACCGTACACTGGCCTACCAGGACACCGGACAAATCACTGCGGATTGTCAGCGCTTTATCCGTTTCAACGCCGGTATCGTAGGGGATGTATGTATCGCCTTCTCCTTTGCGTTCCAAAGCGATACTGTTATAAAAAGAAGTAACTCCCTTGGCAACCCGGAGCATTTTGCACAGCTCCTGTAAATCCGCGTAAACCATTTCCACGCGAATTTGTTCCGTACTTACCATTTCCCGGGTCAGACGTTCTAAATACTCATGATATCGCGCATTCTGATCCATGTTTTTTTCCTTCCATCGCTCATTGAATGATTGGATATGGTCTTCAATTTATAGCCGATTAATTACATTTCATTATTCTACCATGCCGAATCATGTAATGCAAGAGTCTGTCTTTTGGTCGTTTATTGACTTATGGCAAAAGTGACAAAAGCCAACCATAATGCAAATCATTTTTTATATATGAATATACTTTACTTGATTGCCCAGGCAGTCCATCATCAATAATCATGGCATCTCCATCATATTCTACCCAGAGCCCGGTATGCAGCATTGTCAATATGGGCCGGTGGTATGTGGAATCCGCGCATCAGTTTTTGCTTCCTCGCGTATCCCGCCCTTTGAACAGCGCATCCCGGGGAAACCGTTTGGTTGCGGTCGCAATCGTTGACTTGCTTTCCGGCCTGCTGTATAATCAATCCGGTCATTGCGGTCTGCAGATGCTGTTAAAGAAGGATGGGACGATGATGAAAAAAGCGATCCTGCTGCTGATGATCATGAGCATGCTCCTGACGGTATGCTTTCCTGCAGACCCATTGGATGCGCAGGCTGAAGGGACCCAGAAAGGGGAACTCCCCGCGTCCTTTGATCTGAGGAGCGTCGATACGGACGGAGACGGCGTCGGCGACCGCTGCTATGTGACCCCGGTCAGGTTTCAGAATCCCTTCGCCACCTGCTGGGTCTTTGCGGGGATATCCGCCGCGGAAATCAGCCTTTTGGGGTCTGTGTACGCCGATGACCCGGAAGCCTGGAAAACCCTGGACCTGTCTGAAAAGCAGCTGGGCTATTTTTCCCATATGCTGCTGAACGATCCGACCAGCCCGCAGAACGGGGAAGGCACGACGGCGGCCGATCCCACGGATATGTTTGAAGTGTACGGCGGGGGATCGACACTGATGGCCCTGGAGGCCTTTGCCCAGGGCATCGGCCCCTCCGATGAGCATCCGGACCTGCCCAATATCGGAGAAGCCTTCGAATACCACGGCAAAGAGCGCACTACCGTCCTGGATTATATCGACGGCGCTTTCCGCGGCTTTCACTACAGCGATGAAGACGACTGGACCATTCCGGATGAATTCAGGTTTCACCAGGATTATGTCCTGATGGATACCCACTTGCTTCCTTGCCCCGCTGAACTGCCTGCCCCAGAACAGTATGCTTATAACGAAGCCGGCACGAGGGCCATCAAACAGCAGCTGCTGGAAAAGCGCGGTGTGATGATCAACATCTTGGCGGATCTCAGCAATCCGTCGTCAACGAATGTGAACGAGGCGAAATACATCAGCGACAAATGGGCGCATTACACCTGGGACTTTGGCGCATCCAACCACGCGGTGACCATCGTCGGCTGGGACGACAATTATCCCAAAGAAAACTTCCTTGCGGAGCATCAGCCCCCGGCAGACGGCGCCTGGCTGGCCAAAAACAGCTGGGGCTCGGCGGAAGAGGCCTTTCCCTTCTATTCCAGGGGGAACTGGGGCATTGAAAACGAGCAAAGCCAGCATACCGGGTATTTCTGGATCTCGTATTATGATCATTCGATCAGTGATCCGGTGTCCCTGGAGCTGAAGGCTGCGACAGCGCCGCAGAGCGTAGATCAGCACGATTACTTCCTGCCGATCGAACTGAGCAGCCATGCCTATATCCAGACGGCCTCCATGGCCAATGTGTTCCGGGCAGATCATTCCAAAACGCTCCGCGCCATTTCCTGCCTGACCGTCTCGGCAAACACCTCCGTGCATTATCAGGTTTATCTTCTCCGGGATGCCTTTGAGACGCCTGAAGACGGGCTGATGGTGGCGGAAGGCGACATCTCCTTCATCGATGCCGGTTTCCACCGCATCCCAGTCAGCGAGGTTCGTGTGCAGAAGGGCCAGTATTTCTCTGCCGTTGTGACGCTGACCAATCAGGAGGGGACCCATGACGTCGTCAAGTTCAGCACATACGGACTCGGTGGAGACGTCCAGGCAGCCATTGTGAATGAACGGGAAAGCTATCTGTATCAGGACGGGCAATGGCAGGATTACAAGGCGGTCCTGGATGCCTGGGCGACAGAGGCCGCGGGTGAGGAAATATCATTCGGTCAGTCCTATGACAATTTTCCCATCAAGGTTTTCAGCGACCGGGCGGCAAACGACGTCAGGATGAAACTGAAGCCTGGAAGTGAGCAGCTTTCCCTGCTGGAAGGCTTCGATCAGGGCCGGTATTCTGTGCAGTTTGTTGTGAACAGTGGCTTCGACATCGGGCGTCCGTCCATTGTATGGCAGCCGCTGCCCGGCTCGGAAGACATCCTGGAGCTGGCGCCGAAAGATGAAGGCGCAACCCTTGACGTGACCGCGAAAAAGTCCGGGACAGCCATGCTGTCCGTGACGACAGAGGGGATCGGGACCACGGTTTTCCCGGTCACGGTCAGACAGGGCCGTCTCGATCACGCAATCGTCATTGCGATGGAACCGGCATACACCGGGCAGGCAGTCATCCCCCTGGTCCTGGCGTACAGCGACGCCGATACTCAGCTGAAAGAAGGCGAGCATTATCAGGTGGCGTTTGACAACAATATCCTGTGCGGACTTGGCCGGGCTGTGATCACGGGGATCGGCCCGTGCGCGGATCCCGATGCAGCGCCTGTTGTGGAGTATTTCTCTATTGTTCCCTGCAGCCCGGAAATCCTCTCCCTCTCGGCCCAAAGCGGGGAAATCCGTCTGTCCGTGAAGGATCTGTCCGATACGGGCGCGGATGGCTATGAGGCCCATTATCGGCTGAAGGGAACCGATGATTGGACCGCCGCCCCCTTTGAGGCCGGCCGGACCGATCTGGTGATCGGCAGCCTAGCTGCCGGCGAATATGAAGTGCAGGCGCGCGCTTTTGTGGATAACACCGGCGCTGCCGCCGATGCGCCGGAGTATTACAAGCGGATCGAATACGGCGAATACGGCGATGTCAGCACCGTCGTTGTTCCGTAAGGGCAGCCCCTTCCGGGATAAGAAAAACAGCGGCTCTCAGATCGTCCCTGAGTGGAGGACGGTTGGAGAGCCGTTTTGGTTGGTGGGTGACTCATTTGTCTGTTCTCGATGATCATCCTATACTGGCGATACCATTGGCAGGTTCGGCCGCGCAGAATTTTGAAGCAGATTGATAAAACTCTGCGTGCGTGCAAGGTAATTAGGAATTCGGAATTGGAGATAGTTCATGATAAACATGATTCCATTCATAATTCCGAATTCATCATTCCAAATTGGCACAGTACTGTCAGCCGTCAGGCCGCTTCGTCCGTTTCCTGCCGGACATATCGATAAATGTATTCTTCTGCCAGCTCATCGATCCGGCCCGTCTCTTTTTCTTCTTCCAGGAATTCATTCACATAACTCAGCAGGTCTTCCGATCCTTTCGGCATCAGAACGCCGAGCTGTCCGTTTGTGAACGGCTCGTAAATCAGAGGGGCGGCAAGCCTCTCATCCTGCCCCACATAGTAGCCTGCCTCCATGATCTCCGTGATCATGACATCCGCTTTCCCGGAAGCAACAAGCCCCGGAATCTCCTGATTGATCTCATGGATGATCAGCGTGGCATCCGGCAGGTTCTCACGGGCGAACTTCTCATTCAGTCCGCCGGGGTTCTCCATCACACGGACTTCCGGATGATTGATGGCTTCCAAGGATGTATATTTCTCTGCGTCCTCTGCCCGGCACAGAACCGTCTTTCCATTCTCCAGATATCCCTCAGACATCAGCGCCTGCTCTTTTCTGGCGTCCGTGATCGTAATACCGCATATCGCCAGATCGAATTTTCCGGCCAGAGTATCTTCCATCAGGGTCGGCCAGGATGTTTTCACATACTCTGTCTTCACCCCCAGAGAGGCAGCCAGGTCCTCCGCAAGCGCCGCGTCAAAACCCACATAGGTGTTCGTCTCCGGATCCAGATAGGACATCGGCAGATAATCTCCTGCAGTTCCTACCCGCAGTACACCGTTTTTCCGGATGGCATATATCACGTTATTTTCTTCGCCCGCTGCCTGTGTGCTGCCAAGAAATCGGATCAGCCTGTCCTGGAAATCGCGATAATACGGCTTTTCAATGAAGGCCACATGGGACGCTCCTTCGATCACTTCCAGTTCGGAACCGGCCGGAAGGTCGTCAAGGACCGCGTTCACGCGGCTGAAGTCCAGATAGGGATCCTGATCCCCGCAGATCACAAGCGTGGGGACCGTGATTTTTTTCAGATTAATCAGAGACTGTGTTTTGTCCACACAAATATCCCGTCTGCCGCCGTTGGGACTGGATTCTTTGTCATAATGCCAGGAGCCTGAACAAAGCATTTCAATGACAACAGGATCCGCAATCAGGTAATTGAACGTCCCGTCTTCATTTTTCTGGAAATCATCCGCTGCATGCTCCCATGTATTGTGATGGAACGGCTCTGTTACGTCGGCCTTGCCGAGGCCGCTCAGGATGGGCGCAAAAAGGACAAGCCTGTTTATATGCCCGGGATGGTTTGAGACAAACCGGCCGGCCGTCACTGTTCCCCAGCTCCAGCCCAGCAGATCGATCTTGTCCTGCCCGGATATTTCACAGATCTTCTCCACGGCGGCATGGATATCCTCCGCTGCATAATCCGAATCCGGAAGGAAGCCGTCTTCCACTTCCTCTGACTGACCGAATCCCGCGATATCCAGCCGCCATACAGCATAGCCTTCCCGTGCGAGAAACCGTACCAGGCTGTAATCCTCATAATCGATATCGAACTCGTGGGAGGAATATGTAACGCCGTGGATCAGGAGGATATTTCTGTCCGGATTCGATCCCGTGACCGACATGCGGTCCAGATGCAGATCGATGCCGTTTCTTTCCAGAGGGTATTCATTATAGCTGTACGAAACAGACGGCTCCGCCGCGCTGCTTTGCTTTTGTGGTTCCTCCCCGGAAGCACATGTCGCCAGTGAAAAGATCAACATAACGGCAAGAACCATTGCTGTTATTTTCTTCATATCCGATCCTCACTTTTTTCATAAATATCCTTTCGGAATTCCAGACCCTTGATCCATAAGTGATCAAAGGTCTTCTTTTTTTGCGTCCCTCACATGTTTCTGCATATTATGCAGAAATTTTTTTGAGAAAA
>DAIMGK010000199.1:0-8737 GCA_036723985.1 Flexilinea sp. | reverse complement strand
GATACCTATTAAGCGGGGGTATGGGGGCTGCAAGCCCCCGGAAATCAGGTGCGGGAAGTGGCTTTCGCAAGCACACAAATATTCGATCCCGCACCTTGCGAAGCATTCCGTTCCGCATACAGAAGCGAAATACAAACCGGGCTTTTATTATAGATAAATATGCAGGTATCAGGTGTCAGGGATAAGGTCACTTTGAGATGGTAAACGGTAATTTTTCATTTCAGGCTGAAAGGATAGACAGACGGACTTTATGAACACAAGTTTGATGAATGACATTATCGGATCAGTAAATCACACAATTTTCGCATATCTTTCTGATCATGAAACATTGGTAAGTGATAAGACGCTGCAGGAAATGCTTTTTTACGCGCTCGGATTTGATCCGGACGGCGGATTGCTGAGCGGAGGTAAAAGGCTCCGGCCGCTTTTTTGCTGCCTTTCCTGCGGCTTGCTGAAAGGATCATATGAAGATGCGCTTTTATATGGTGCCGGTTTGGAAATGCTTCATAATTTCACATTGATCCATGATGATATCGAAGATAACGGTGATGTGCGGCATAAACGTCCCGCGCTCTGGAAACGCAATGGGCTGGCTCTGGCGCTGAACGCCGGAGATCTGCTGTTTAATTCAGCCCTGGAAGCCATTGCGAAGGCTGATAAAAACAGCGGGCTTTCCGGCCTTTCCCGGGTTTTCATGATGTCCGATCATCTATTTTTAGGACAGCACCGTGATATTTCATTTGAGAATCGTTCGGATATCACTGAAATCGAATATTTGCAGATGGTAAGAGGGAAAACTTCCGCGCTGCTGGGTTGTGCTTTTGCCCTTGGAGCGATGGCAGGCGGGGCGGATGAG
The DNA here is from genome assembly GCA_036723985.1 of Flexilinea sp. GTDB lineage: Bacteria > Chloroflexota > Anaerolineae > Anaerolineales > Anaerolineaceae > Flexilinea. The sequence continues at coordinate 7,881 of DAIMGK010000199.1, read as the reverse complement.
AAAACGATCGAGGGATTCGAATACGCGGGACAGCGCCTCGGGATCGCTTTTCAGATCAGGGATGATTATCTTGGAACATGGGGGGATTCGGATGTATTCGGCAAATCGGTCTCCGGAGACATCATGGAGAAGAAGAATACCCTTGCCGTTGTTTACACCTCCGAAAGGGATCCGAATTTCCGTTCCCTTTGGGCTGAATATGATGGCTGCGCGGAACGGGTCCCTGAATTCTCGGAGATGATGGCGAATGCCGGCGCTCCGCAATATTTACAGGATCGATGTTCAAAATATACTGATGAGGCTTTGGAAACACTTGCGGCTTTCCGGTCCGATAATGAATATCAGGAACTGCTGGATGCTGTGATATCATCACTCGTTGACAGAAAAATATAAATCATTTGTATCCGATCAGATGGGACGGCTGCGCGGCAGCGGAACTGTCCCCGGGTGAGGACGGGGTATGAATAGTTATCTGAAATATTTACAATGTGAAGAAGATCATGGATGACGCGAAAAAAATTCAAAAATCAGTAAAGACGATATTGACCGCGATCGGAGAAGATCCCGATCGTGAAGGGCTGGCAGCTACGCCGGAACGTGTCCAGCGGATGTATGTGGAATTGTGTGCGGGATATCATATGGATCTGGAAACTGTCGTAAATGGCGCAGTTTTCAGTGAGAGCTGTGACAGTATGATACTGGTCCGAAACATCACATTTTACAGCTTATGCGAGCATCATATGCTGCCCTTTTTCGGGAAAATTCATGTGGCTTATATCCCGGACGGGAAGATCATCGGTTTATCAAAGATCCCCCGGATCGTGGAAATGTATTCCCGCCGTCTGCAGGTCCAGGAAAGGCTGACGGAACAGGTTTGCGGTGCTGTTGATGAGATACTCCATCCGAAAGGTATCGCGGTATATACCACCGGTATCCATATGTGTTCCGTGATGCGGGGCGTGAAGAAAGAGAGCGCGGAGCTGATCACTTCACGGTTTACCGGCCTTTTTTTGGAAAGGCCTGATTTGAAAGATGAATTTTACCGGCAGATCGGCTGCGGGGGTCATAAGGAGCAGATATTTTTTTGGGAGTGACATTTTGTACGAGACCCGGGGACGGAGTCCACATCCTGAACGCAGCCCCGGCTGACTCGATCCGGCAGCGGAGAGCGTGGTCCGGGCAGCAGTTATCCGACGATTGAATAAATTTTTTATATCGTCTGAAAAACTATAACATAACTGTTCCGGACCCGCCTGTGGGGAGGGCGGCTGTCCGGAGAATGGAACCGTCACCCTTTCATCGTGCGCTTCTCCCGGGGCAGTTCAGCTGACGCGTGACTGACCCCTTCTGAAAAGAGAAATTATGATAAACAATATGGACAGCAAACTTTTTTTGGCTCTTGACATAGACGGCGTATTATTGGAGGCACACGGATATCGGCTTGCCTGCATCGATACGGTCAATGATTTCTTATGCCGGATGGGACAGCCTGATCTTTGGATCGACCGGGAAATTTACGACGCTTTCGAAGCGGATGGGATCAGGGCGGAATGGGATATGATCCCGCTGATGCTGGCTGCCTTTGTTAATTGGTATTGCGGCATTTCCGGAGAAACGATTGAAAATGATGTTTATCCGCCTGATTGCGGTTCTGTCCGTTTGACGGACCGGGATGCTTTTCGATCAATGCTATTGGCCCAGCTGAAAGAATATGTTGAACTTCTGGATCCTGCGTACAATATCATCGAAGGAATTCGTATAGGATTTGAAAGCGGGCGTGGGAAAGGTCTGGAACTGTTGTGGAAAATGCCGATCCGGGACCGGTTTTTCGTGAATACTCTGGATCCGTGGAAATGCCCTTCTTTCGCCCAGCTCATGAACCGGATCCTGGGTACTGAAATTTTTACCGAATTCTACGGTATGCCGGCGCCGCTGAACTGCGAATCATATCTGGAGACAAAAGATATCCCGATCATTTCTGATCATTACCGTAAACTTCTGCCGGATATTTCCGGAAAGTCCGCCTGGCCTGTGGTGATGACTTATCGTCCGACAAGGCTGCCATCGGTGGATGGGAACAATAAGGACCTCTATTTCGTCAACACACCGGAAGGTGAATGCGCCCTCCGTCTTTTGCATTGGTCAGACGGCCGTATTCCGATGATCGGCTCGGGAAGTCTTTGTTATATTGAGACGAAATATGATCTTCGCCGTGAACATTATGTAAAACCGCATCCTTTTCATGCGCTTGCTTCCGTGATCATGGCAGCATGCAGGGATGAGATCCGCTCCCTGGAGATCGCCCGTTCTTTATGTGAAGGACGACCCGGTTCGGATCAAAATCCCGCCTTGTCTTTTCTGCCGACGGATGAAAAGATCATCCTTGCTGTCTTCGAGGATTCCGTTACCGGGATCGAATCCGTAAGAAATGCGGCAGATGTTTTGCGGAAATGGGGTTATAAAGCCGAAGCCAGGTTATGCGGGATCCGAACGACCGCCGCAAAAAACCGGATCCTTGCTGACGCGGGGGCGGTTCTGTATAATAATATTGATGACGCGCTGGATGATATACTTAAGGAAGCGCCGATCAATGAAAACGGGAAAGTATGAGACGGTCCGCCGCCGTGTGGATATTTGCTTACGCAGGAAAGAGCATTGACCGGTGCATCATTGAAGGGGATCAAGAGAAAAGCAAACAGGTAATTTGCATAATTTCCTCAGGCCGATGAAATTATCATCTCTGAAAGGAATAAAACTGCGGTATCAGAGAGCCGTTCATATCGGAGATCTTTTGAAGGAGAAGTTATTATGAATAAGTTCGTTTTACTGACATTATTAATTATTATGATGGTGTTTGGAACTGTGTCGGGACAAAATGAGGATGATGCTGTAATTCTCCGACCGACTTCCGTTCCCGATACCGCGATCACACTCACAAATACATCCGCTTCGGATGTCGTGATCAATACGAGTAATCTGACCAATATCGGCGGAGACGGTGTGCTGAGCGGAAAAGGTGTCGGGACAGTAACGCTTTGGGACCGCAGCGTCTACGAACGTCAGCCGAAAAGTGTGAATCTGCCGAACGCTAAAGAAATGTTCCCCGGCGGATTGGAAGTTCCGAGGCCCGATCTGGATCGCCCGATCACGGATCCGTGGGATGATCTGAAGAGCGGATATGCCTGTGAAGGGATCCTGAACAGCCCTTATTATTTCCAGAAACTGAAATTTAATGAAGAGTTTACGCTGGATATAACCTTCAGAAATGTGGGCACGGAGACTTGGGATTTCAATGTTGACCTGATGATGTATACCGGCGATAAACTCGAAAAAGACGGAAAGTATATTTATGATATCGGGAAGGACTTCAAGAACAGCGAGGATATGAACGACCGGATCGTGCAACCGGGTGGGTCGATCCGTATAAAAATCCCGATGCGTGCTCCGTCTGAAAAATATCACGATGATAATAAATATTATGCGGCATATACTTTGGTGAAAAACTGGAACAAATTCGGTTGGGATGTGCTGCACGACGGAGAATGGGATCGTATTTCCAGAGGGGAAAAGGAAGTCTGGCGCGATGGTGAATCATATCGTGTCACGGGAAATGCCATGTTCTGCCCCGTGTATTTTTACATTTATGTGGTGGATGATAAATAAACGGGTTATCAGTCAGTTCTTCATCAAATGGTATTGACATACAATGCCGTTGGTGCGGATAGGAAGTCAGACGCGGCGCGAAGCCCGGGAGCCGGGACATGATTCAGCTCAGCGGCCGCTTACGGTTCTTGCTCCGGCGAACACAGGAGCATACGTTCCCGTACCTTGCGAAGCACATTGTTCCGCATACAGAAGGTAAACACAAACTTAGGCTCTTATCGCAGTGAACTTTTATAACAGGGTAAATGATGGAAGACAAAATCAGAGATATCCTTTCGAATTATGATTTCGGCAGCCGTGTTACCGGCTGCGGGCAGTTTGGCAACGGACACATCAATTGGACTTATCGCGTCGAAACCGAAGACGGCGGACGATACGTTTTACAGCGGATCAATACCTATGTTTTCCGCGACCCTGTCGGTCTGATGCGTAATACCGAGCTCCTGACGGATTTTATGCGTACAAAAACAGATGACCCCCGAATGGTACTTGAACTGGTACGGACAAAAGACGGCAGCAGCTATATCGTTACGCAGGATGGCGAGTATTGGCGGATTTTTGTTTTTGTTCGAAACAGTGTCAGCTTTGAACAGCCTCCCAACCTTGATCTTTTCCGTGCCTGCGGCGGTGCTTTCGGTAATTTTCAGACCATGCTGGTTGATTTCCCCGTGGGATCCCTTGTTGAGACGATACCGAATTTTCATAATACCGTATCCCGTTATGCAGATTTTGAAGCAGCGCTTGCGGAAGATAAAATGGGACGCGCGTCCGGCGCGAAACCGGAGATCGATTATATCCTCTCGGAAAAGCCCTTTGCTTCTTTCCTGCTGGATAAGGTCAGCTCCGGCGAGATCCCGCTCCGGGTCACGCATAACGATACAAAGATCAATAATGTGCTTTTTGACAGGGATACGCTGCAGCCTCTCTGTGTTGTCGACCTGGATACAACAATGCCCGGTATTGCCGCTATTGACTTCGGAGACGGGATCCGATTTGCCGGGAATAACGCGGAAGAGGATGAACGGGATCTCTCAAAAGTTTTTCTGCGGATGGATCTGTTCCGCGCATACGCGGAAGGTTTTTGCGGAAAATGTAAGTCCCATCTGAAACGGGAGGAATTGCTGCTTTGTCCGGAAGCTTCGAAACTGATCACACTGGAAACCGGTATGCGTTTTCTGACTGACTATCTGAAGGGAGATGTGTACTTCCATACGGCATATCCCGAGCATAACCTGGTACGTACACGGACTCAGTTTAAACTGGCTGCGGATATGGATAATAAAATGGATGATATGAGAAAAATCATCCGGGAAACCATTGAAGCGTAGACGTGTTTTTTCGGCTGGTCAGCATTTCGCGTCATTTCGCGTCATTTTGCGTTATGAGCAAAGGTGACTGCCGCGAAATCATGGGGGTTTCGCAATGGTATGGGCGGAGCCGCTGTCACGCATACAGAAGATATATACAAACTGGGCTCTTATAGCAGAAAGGCGGCTCTATTAATTCGTCACTTCTGAAAAAAATTGATTCTATTGACGAGTCAATATCACGGAAAATACGTATAGATGATCAAAAATCGCTGAAATTTCGTATAGCCACTATTCTGGCGCATTCCGGTGATTCATGGATCTGGTGTGGGGTTTTATTCCTCTTATGGCTCTTTTCCTCAGGAGACCGGGAACGCACGCTTGCCTGGTGGGGCGGTACCATCGCAATGACTGCCCTTTTTGTTTTTATCCTGAAAAGAATTATCGCCAGGACCCGTCCGGCAGGCGATTGGGGGAATGTCTATCGTAAAACCGATCCCTATTCGTTCCCGTCAGGCCATGCTGTTCGTGCGGGTTTGATCGTAATGTTGGCATTTAATACTTTCCGGGATCCTGTTGTCCTTGCTGTTTTTTGTTTATGGGCAATACTGATGATCCTTTCCCGTGTCGCCACCGGAGTTCATTATTTTTTCGATGTTATCGGCGGTTTTGTTATCGGCATCCTTATCGGTTTTCTGTGGATGAAGCTGCAGCCGGTCATTTATACAGAATTTGCTTTTCTGTTCGATAAATCTGCATGGTTTAAAAATTGATCCACAGATATATTGGATATCTGTGGATCGTAAAAACACAAAAAAGTTCGTATAGATATAATTATTGTCCGGCGCCGATTGCCATTTTTTCGCGGAAAACGCCGGAATTGAACCTTACAATACAATATGGATCAGGTCTTCGATCAGGGCTGCGGCTGTTTCCTTTCTGCCGGCGCCGGGCCCGATCAGCGTGATCGCTCCGAGCAGATCTGTGTGATATTGGATCGCGTTTCCCGCTCCGCTGATATTCGCGAGGGGATTTTCAACAGGAAGCATCATGGGTTTCACATAGGTTTCGACACCTTTTTCAGTCTTTTTGACGGAACCGATCAGTTTCCAGCGCTTATTCTGTCTGGCGGCTTCCTGAATATCCTCAACCGTGATCTTTGTGATCCCTTCCCGTGAGATGTTTTCCGGTTTCACATATGTATTAAATACAAGCTGTGAAAGAATGGCGACCTTTCCCGCCGTATCGAATCCCTCAACATCTCCGCTCGGATCCGCTTCGGCGTAGCCCAGTTCCTGAGCCTGCAGCAGCGCTTCCTCATAAGTGGCTCCTGTTTCCATTTGCGTAAGGATGTAATTCGTGGTGCCATTAAGAACGCCCTGGATCTCGGTAATTCCTGTCGGCAGCAGACTGTCCAGTCCCAGCCGCAGTGCGGGAGAACCGCTCATTACAGTACCTTCACATCCGATTTTGACACCGTTATCACGTGCAAGCCCTTTCAGCATGTTGTAATGAAGCGCGATTGGCCCTTTGTTCGATGTGATGACGTGTTTCCCTGACAACAGCGCTTCCTGACAGTGTAGGACAGCCGGCTCACCCGTTTTCAGGTCGGTGTAGCTCAATTCGATGATCACATCTGAATCCGCGTTCCGGATCATTTGGATCGTATTCCAGTCCTTGAATAACTCCGGATTCATTCCCGAAAAATCTTTGCTTTCAGCAAGATTTTCCAAAGAAAGACCTTCCGGATCATAGATAGTCCCGTATCGTATATCGGTAACGGCAGTAATGCGGAATTGCAGACCGTATTCTTTTTTGTAATAATCCTTCTTTTCGGAGAGGGCTCTGATAAACCCATGCCCGACATTGCCGAAACCGATCATGGCGATTTTTATTGTTTTCATAAATTACTCCTTTGTTTTTCTTTCCGGACTGCGGAAAGACCGGAATGGATCCCTTTACAAAAAAAACTGCCTCTCTTTGAGGCAGTCCCTTATTTGTCCGCTATTTTGGTTACACTGCCTCACATAACCCAAAACAAGCCACGGCAGGTGGCAGTCATAATAATGGTAGTGATCCCAAAATTGAATGAGTTACTATTCATGTCTATAACTTTAACACCTGTCTGGATAATTGTCAAAGGATTTGCGAAATTTTGTAGATATATATCATTATCATTATCATAAAAATCAAAGAGAAAAGGAATAAAATTTGATATTATTTATAAACAGAATATTATATGTGAGGATATAAATGGAAAAGATAAAGGCAGCAAAACTTACTGAGATGGCATTTCTGCCTGCGAGAAAACATCCTGATGATGCCGGTATTGATTTTTATTCGATTGAAACCAAAACGATCCCGCCGCATTCCTATGATGTCATAGGAACAGGAATAACGATCGAAATCCCCCGTGGGTATGTCGGGTTGATGATGCCGAAAAGCAGGAACAACCATATCCTGGGTGCGGGGGTGATCGATGCCGGGTATCAGGGGGAAATCCGGATAAAACTGGCAAACCTGACCGATGATCCTCTTGTCATAGATTACGGTATGGCAATTGCCCAGTTGCTGATACTCCCGATCGAAACGCCCATCGTAGAAGAAATTCCACTAAACCAGATACACTTGGATAAAACTGAGCGGGGTGCTACCGGGGGAATATTGGAATAAAAAGACTGAAATCGTTTATTTACTGAATTAAATCTCTTTATGAGAAATATTACAGAATGATCAAAAAAAGAACAGTTCCACGTTTCGAAACAGAACCGCGTAACTGTTCTTTTTAGATTATTCGGTTGATTTGCAGCAATCCTTCTGCTTATGACTGTTGTTACCGTACTTTACGAGTTTTTCCGTAAGCGATCAATAATCGTACATTGAAAAAATCAGAAGGGATATTTCAAATTAG
>DAIMGK010000198.1:0-8796 GCA_036723985.1 Flexilinea sp. | reverse complement strand
TTGATAACCTCCCGGACGCGGAGCCTTTCCTTAAGAGTTCAGAGTTCAGAGTTCAAACCCCAACCACCGTCCACTGACCACTGACCACCAACCACCGACCACTGACCACCGACCACTGACCACCAACCACCGGCCACTGACCACCGACCACTGACCACCGGCCACTGCCCACTGACTAACGTCACAAATTCAACAGGATGTTTTTCAGGTTAATTTATAATTACAGATCGATTTCAGAGAATATATGCCCGGTTTACGCCGCGGCGCGGCGGGAAACCCACGGCAATATTACGGAAACGAAAATACGATCAGCAAGCTTCAGAAGAGCGTTTACGGGAGAAAGAGAAATGACAGATTATATTATAGCCACATCATCGACATGCGATCTGCCGCGGACCTGGCTGGATGAGCACAATGTCCCGTTTATTGCCTATAACTACACAAATAACGACCGGCCCGGCACCGACGACTGCCGTGAGGAGTCCCGTGCGGCGATCTACGCCGGCATGCGCAAAGGCGATATCCTGAAAACTTCCCAGATCAATGAACCGACCTATGACCGGTTTTTCCGCGAACTGCTGGACAGCGGGAAAAATATCCTCTTCCTGGATATGTCGGAAAAAATGTCCGTTTCCTTCCAGAACTGCCAAGCCGCCGCCGAAGCCGTCAAAGACGATTATCCGGAGCAGACGCTGTATGTGATGGACACACGCTGTATTTCCGGCGGCCTCGGCCTGCTGGTCATGCACTGCGTGGAAATGATGGAAGCGGGAAAAAGCTTTCAGGAAGTGATCGCCTGGGGTGAGGAAAACAAGCTGAAGATCGCCCACCGCTTCACCGTGGATGACCTGAATTACCTGAAGCGGGGCGGCCGCGTCTCCAACACCTCCGCGCTGGTCGGGACCATGCTCAGCATCAAACCGGTACTGTACGTGCCGGACGCCGGGACGCTGGATGTCGTAAAAAAATGCATCGGCAGGAAAAAAGCCCTGCAGGCTATCCGGACCGCGATCCTGAACGATCTCTCAAAGGTCGATACCAGCGGCCGCGATATGCTGATCCTCCACGCGGACTGTCTCAGCGACGCGGAGTTCATCCGTGACGAGGTCAGAAAAGCACATCCGGATATGGGAGAGATCACCATTTCCTCCCTGGGCGTTGTGATCGGCGCCCACACCGGCCCCGGCCTTCTGACGGTCTTCTATCTCTGCGGCGGAAGAAACGCGGAATAAAGTTCAGAGTTCAGAGTTTAGATTTCAGACTGTCTCTCGAAACAGCTCTGAAATACGGAAAATGAAAAGTGAATAGCGAAGAATTAAATTCAAAGGCCCGCCGGCGCGGGTCTTTTTGTTTTGGCTTTTTATTCTGATTTCGGAGTGAAATAGTTATTGATATTGTTAGGACAGTCCGCCTGAGAATACGGAGAAGAATGATCAGATGAAGCTATGAACTCTGAACTCCGGTTTCAAGAGACAGTCACCTCCGACTCAGTTGAGCCTCCGATGATCAGTCCCGCACAATATCTGAACTCTGAACTCTCAACTCTGAACTCTATTAATACGGTCCGGGATGCGGACCGGGACCAGGGTGCGGTCCGGGGCCCGGGTGCGGGCCGGGGCCGGGATGCGGACCGGGACCGGGATGCGGACCGGGACCGGGATGCGGACCGGGACCGGGGTGCGGTCCGGGACCGGGAGGCATGGGGCCGGGATAGCCGTGCTGCGGCTTTTTCTTCTCCGGCGGAACTGTCGGCTTCGGGGCGAAATATGACCCGTCTCTTACGGTATAGGACGAAGTGATCTTGCCGTACTGCGTACCGTCCGGGGCTTCAAACGCGTAGGTACTGTAATAATTTCCGTTCGGGGACTGGTTCGGGATCATACCCAGGCGGACAAGCAGTATATCGCCCGGCGCGGTGGTCTTGTTCATGGAAAACCGGGTATTGCCGATCTGCCAGCCGCTGTCGAACACGAAAGACCACGCCGGCGTCCATGTACAGGTCCCTGTGTTCCGGATGCGCCATTCCTTCCAGAACACCTCTCCGCGGGCGACATTCGATCCCGCGGGATAAGCCGGTTCGCTGACAAGTTCAAAATTCATGGTGCAGGTCGTTCCGTCGGAATTCCGGACGATCGCTCCGCCGGCTGACGCGCCTGCGTTTGACACGGTGCCGGCTGAGCTGCCTCCGGTGGTAACGGTGCCGGTGCGGGCGATCACGGTAGCCACGACACGCTGGACCAGATCCTCCGTTGACGAGGCGATATCACTGCCCGTCTGATTGGTGAGCGACACGGTATTGCTGCCTCCGCCATTGACGAGCGAGACCGGATCCGCCGCGGACGGCCGCTGGATCACCTCCGCCTGTTCGGCAGCCGGCGCCGGTTCCGGCGTCGCTGTAACAACGACATAGATGACGTATGGTGTTTGTGTCGGCTCCGGAGCCTGCGCGGATGCCATGCCAAAAACGGCGGATAGGATCAGCAGGACCCCCAGCAACAAACTTCTTTTCATAAACTCCTCCTGTTTTCGGCAGTGAACTTCAGACGGAAGACGTCAGACGTCATTCATCTGGCCCGGACTGCCGGGGTGGATCATTCGCCTTTTTTTCCGATAACGGATCTTTGACACAGCGGGACGCGGAATGATCATGAATAATGATCCAAGATAAAAACGTGCCAGATTTATGCCATTCCGCGGTATCCGGTTTGAAAGCATCGGATCTCCCCTCGGCCCGGCGAATGAATTAAGGATAGAACGATGTACTTTTCGAAAAGTTCCCGGGGACAGTTAAAAGGGGACGGTTTCGCGTCAGCGGAACTGTCACCGCATAGATGAAAAGCTGTCGTGACGCTTTCCATCGAAATGCCGCAGGGTGGAACTGTCACCGCGAGACGTGAAAAACGGATGAAAAGGTGACGATTCCATCCTTCGGATAGTACCCGTCCCTGGGAATATCAGCGGCGGTTGGTATGGTAATTGGCGAGAAATTCTTCCGCGAAATCGTTATATTGCCCGGCAAATATGGCAGCCCTGGCTTTCCGGACCAGTTCTTCCAGCGTATGGATATTATGGATGGAGAGCAGCGTCGCCGCCAGGATCTCCCGGTTCTGGATCAGATGGCGGATATAGGCACGGGAAAAATGCCGGCAGGCGTAACAGGTGCAGCCTTCCGCGATGGGTCGGGAATCATGGGTATACTGCTGGTTCACCATATTCAGCCGCCCTTTGAACGTCATCGCCGCGCCATGCCGCGCCAGCCGGGTGGGAAGCACACAGTCAAAGAAATCGATCCCGCGCCGGATGCCGTTCACAAGATCTTCCGGAGACCCGACGCCCATCAGATAGCGCGGTTTGTCCCACGGCAGGATCGGTGTGACGACCTCCATCATCTTGTTCATATCCTCTTTCGACTCCCCGACCGAGAGTCCCCCGATGGCAAATCCCGGAAGGTCATAGGAAGAGACGATTTTCGCCGACTCCTCCCGCAGGTCGGCGAAAATGCCGCCCTGGACGATCCCGAACAAAGCCTGATCCGGGCGCTTTTTCGCCCTGACACAGCGTTCCAGCCAGCGGTGTGTGCGTGCCATCGCCCTTTCGTTATAGGCTTTGTCGAAAGGATCCGCGCATTCGTCAAAGGCCATGATAATATCGGCGCCCAGCTTTTCCTGGACAGCGATGGAACTCTCCGGCGTCAGGCGGTGCGTGGAACCGTCGATATAGCTCTTAAACGTGACCCCGTCCTCATCGATCTTCCGCAGCGGTCCCAGGGAAAACACCTGAAACCCGCCGGAATCCGTCAGCATGGGACCGTGCCACTGCATAAACTCATGCAGGCCGCCCATCTCCGCCACCAGATCCTCGCCCGGCCGCAGAAACAGGTGATAGGTATTGGCAAGCACAAGGCTGCATCCCAATTCAGCCAGCTGGGCGGGCGTCAGGGCTTTTACGGTAGCCTGGGTGCCCACCGGGGCAAAGATCGGCGTAGGGACCGGCCCGTGGGGCGTATGGAAAACGCCTGCCCGGGCCATGCCGTCCGACGCCTGCAATTCAAATCGGAAGGATGGATCACAGCTCATAGGTAACCGCCTCCGCCGGTGTTTCTTCTGCCGGGATCGCCGGCGTTTCCGCCGCGTTTTTTTCTTCCGCCGCTTCCGGTGTTGTTTCCGAAACGGTCGGTCCTTCGGTGCTTTCGGAGAGCTCTTCCGCCGCCGCGGGGACGTCAGTGTCAGCAGGCGCGGGATCTTCATCGGCCGCCGCGTTTTTTACTTCCGCCGGTTCCGGTGTTGTTTCCGGAACAGCCGGTCCTTCAGTGTTTTCAGGGAGCTCTTCCGCCGCCGCGAGGTTTTCTTCCTCCGCTTCCGGAGTTGTTTCCGGAACAGCCGTTTCTTCGGTGCTTTCAGGGAGCTCTTCAGCCGACGCGGGAGCATCACCTTCAGCCTCATCACCGTCCTCCGCGGATGGCTCCGCTTCCATTTCTTCGCCGGACAGCAGCGCGATCACAGCCTGATAATCCGCCGCGTTTTCTTTGGCGCTGAAATAATTGCGGGCGGAATATGCCATCATGTCATCCCATATCAGCTTTTCCGCGTAAGCCAGCGCGTCCTCCGTGCGTCCCGTTTCGGTATAAGCCTCGATGACCGGGATCCATTCCACGTTATCCTGCGCCTTCAGCCCTGCCGCGGCCGCCTCATCAGCCAGTTTCGCCGCCGTCTCCGGGTCATTCCGCTGGAGCGCCAGCTCCATCTTTTCATAATAATAGCACCAGCCATGCTCCGGTTCCTCTCCCAGGAAGAAGGGGATGGCGGCGGGAACTTCCGGATCGGTAATGATCTGGTCCCATTTCGAATAAGCCCCGATCTCCGGGATCTTCGTCCAGTCGGACAGCGAATAGATCGGATCCTTCCCGTTGATCACCCGCAGACAGCCGCTTTCAGACGGTTTGGAAATTGCCAGCAGCTGCTGATAATCCTTTTCGACATAAATTTTCCGGACTTCCCTTTCGGTCTTCCTGCCCAGCCTGATATCCCGGACCGTTCCCGTATTCAGGACCTCCGCGCCGATGGGAGACCAGTCTGTGACCTCCGGATAATAGATCATGGCCGCCGGGGCGAAGATATCATAATCCTCCTCCACCAGCAGCGTCCCGCCGCTGACAAGGGTCGTGCCCTGTTTCAGCATCGGCGCCCGCCACATCAGCTGCTGCCAGTATTCCTTTGTCAGTTTCCACTGGTTGATGTAATTGGTCTTATTCTGCCACTGGACAAAGACAGCCAGGAGAATGGCCGCCATCGTCAGAATGTTCCGCAGGGTGCGGTCCTTCAGCGACCCCAGCAGTCCCGCCAGGAAAAGGATGGTGCCTGCCATGCCGACCCAGGCAAAGCGGTCCAGGCTCGCCGCGAAGCTGATGTCACGTTTCGCTATGATCATCGGCAGGATGGCGATCGCCCCGCAGATCAGCCCGTACCACAGCCACTGGGCGGATTCATTGACCGCTTCCATGGTCGATTCCTCCGTCCGTTTCCGGTGCATCAGGAACAGGAACATCTGTCCGGCGGCAAAGATGGCAAGGGAGGGGATCAGGGCATAGAGGAAGGGCTTCATGCCCAGGCCGTTGATCAGGTTATAAGCGGGGATCGTCCAGACCCCGGCAAAGAGTTTCCAGACATTTTTGGCGATGCGGACCCCGAGCTCCAGCAGTTCATGACGGGGATGGGTCAGGAAGGGCATGACCAGGTCTTCCATCACATTGGCGCCCGCCCGTTCCGCGTTGAAGAAGAAGACACGCCACGCCACGAAGCCCAGGGCAGGGATGAGATAGGGCAGATAGAGCAGCAGGGCATGGAAAAATGCCTGCGGACGGTCCTTGTTCGCCCGTTCACGGTCCATCATAAAGATCAGGCCGAAACGGTAGATCTCCATCCCGACGTAATACTCCATCAGCATGACATTCGCGAAGGAGAAAAGCAGAGACAGGAAAGTGAGCAGGATCTGCCAGTTCCGGTTTTTCGGCTCACAGGCCAGGACCGTCAGCCACAGCGAGGCCATAAAACAGAGCATCGCCGTCTGATGCGGGACATAAGCGATCCCGTCGACCTGCTGCAGGAAGCCCGGGAAAGCCACCGCCAGCACCCCTGCCAGTCCCGCCATTTTCGGTGTGCGGGGCCAGACGGTCAGCAGAGCCAGGGCGAAAAAGACCGAACCCAGGATCCGGCAGCAGAGGTTATGGATATGATACGCCGTGATATTGTTTTTGAAGATCCGGTACAGGATCGAAAGCTGGAACCCGTCCACCGGCCTGTCAGAGGCGTAATGATCCACCAGCCTGCCCGCGCCGCGGACCGAAGCGGTATAAAAATTATTCCAGTCGTCACGATATAAACCCAGATCCTTTATTCCCGGAATGTACAGCATACAGCCGACGATGATAACAGCCGCAATGATCAGTATCGTATTTTTTGTTTTATGCATGAAAAGCTCCTTCTGCTTCCCGGCGGACCTCAGATCCTGCCCAGATACCACCAGTAGATCGCGATAAACGACAGGCATACCGCGAAAATCGTCAAAAATTTAAACCAGCCGCTCACTTTGCCCCGCGTTCCGGCAGCTGTCATCATCGCGAGGGGAGCCGCGGCATCCAGTATATAGCGGTAACCGATCTGCTCCGCGCCTGTGTTGTGATAAAACAGGAGCAGCACAACGGTCAGCAGCACCGATGCCCATGAACCGACGGAAAACCAGTCCTTCCGAAATGACCGGAAAATCCAGATCAGCGGCGGCGTCATGATAAATATCGAATAGCCCGCCACATGCGGGTTGAAAAAGAAACGTGTCCCGGAAAGATCCAGACGCGGAAGTCCGAACAGCATGACATCCGCGTTGATCTTAAAGAAATGCGGATGGAACATACCGTATTCCCGGACAGCGTTCAGGATCCAGTCCGCGCCGTTGATCGTCACATAGCCGAAGTCCATCCAGTCATCAAAGCGCAGCTTGTTATACAGGAGCAGCAGCCCCGCCGCGATGACGACAGGGATGCCGCTTTGCAGGCACCAGAAAAAGGTCTTCTTCAGGTCCAGGCGGGGGAAAGCCTTTTCCTGATGGAGCCAAAGCCCCAGCAGACAGAGATAGACCGGAAAAATATTCGGACGGCACAGCACACCGCAGCCGAGGGCGATCCCCGCGAACACCGGCGGAAGGCCGCCGATCACACAGATGCACGCCAGCAGGGTGAATGTGATGACCAGCATCTGGCTGATGAACCACATCTGTCCGGTGGTACCCAGCCAGAGATGATCTGTCCCGAAAACAAAAAGCACTGTCACCCAGCAGATTACCGGGAAACTGCGGGGCGGATAGGAATATTCATCCCCGCAGGGCTGATACAGCGGTCCGCCTTTCCGGACATACGCCAGGACCAGCATCAGGAATAACAGCCCCGCGTTAATCCCCGCCGTCACCGCGTCGGCTACGCACATGTTGACCCTTTCCGCGGAACCCAGCAGCGCCACCCAGGGCATCAGCAGGATCCCCGGCAGCGGCGGATTCGGCACATACCATTTCCCGTTATACTGTGTCAGGTCATGGAAGCCCGAGGGGGAGGCGAGATCCATCCGCCCGGCAAGGAATGCTTCGGCGAGTTCGTTCCAATAGGCTTTTGAGGGAGTATTGACCCTGCCCATCCACATTCCGGTCAGGCGGGTCACGGTGAAGCCGAGGACCATAAAGAAAAGGCAGCCCGCCGCGGTCTTCCACCGGCGGCTGATCTCAGCCTTCAGCGCCAGTTTCCAGACGCAGGCGGAAACCAGAGTGATCACGCAGTATGCCGTGTTCCCGGGAAGGAACAGGCTCCAGTTGTATTTCGCGATATGGGATGATACAGCCAGGTAACTGAGGACAGCCACGCAGAAAACGAACAGCGTGTACCCGTCCGGGGGCTCTTCCTCTCCGCAGGACAGCGCCAGACGCCAGACCGCCGCGCTCAGCGCCAGACAGATCAGCAGCGGCGCCGCCCGGTCCGCGATCAGCGGGATCAGGTTGCGCGAATCATCACTAGGCCAGCGGCCCAGTAGCAGGATCACAGCGCAGGGCCAGAAGGCCGCGGCGCTGAGATAATACAAAAATGTGAGATTTTTCCGGCGGTTCGAATATATAAGGAAGGCGAACAGCGTGAATACCAGCGCCGCCGCCGCGAGTCCCAGGCGGAATGCCGAGAAACCCCACAGCAGCGCGCTCTTTTCCTCGGACCGGTCCGCCAGGATAGCCCCCAGCGCCCCGAGCCCTCCCAGCACCGGAAGCAGAAATAAAACAGATCTCCAGGTCTTTTTCATCTCTCTAATTGTAAACCAAAATCCGGGGGATAACAGTCATTGGTCAATAGTCATTAGTTGGTAATTGTGGGACAGGGGGACGGTTCACATGTGGGACAGGGGGGGACGGTTCACGTTTGTCCCAGGATTGGGACAAACGCGAAATGTCCCCTCTGTCCCAACCCGGGCAGTATATCCACCCGCCGGACGATCAATTCATCGCATCATCGGTGATCAGTATAAGATAAGGCACGTTGACGATGTAATCGCCGGTGTGGGACAATGGGGACATTTCGCGGTGTCCCGATACCGGGACACCGTGAACCGTCCCCGTTGTCCCAACCCGGGCAGTATATCCACCCGTCGGATGATCAATTCATCGCATCATCGGTGATCAGTATAAGATAAGGCACGTTGACGATGTAATCGCCGGTGTGGGACAATGGGGACATTTCGCGGTGTCCCGATACCGGGACACCGTGAACCGTCC
>DAIMGK010000197.1:0-8921 GCA_036723985.1 Flexilinea sp. | reverse complement strand
AATACAACGCGGGAATTGACGCGGAGATCCTGTTTGAGGTCCAGATCTCCGGGGACGGAAAAGAATTCGTATCCGAATATCAGGATCTGGATCCGGGAGACTCTGTTGAGATCCCCGCGGAAGATTTCCGGGGAGACAGGTATTTGGTCAAGATCATCGGCCGGGATATACAGAACGGCTCCGAGGCGTATGCCCTTTATCAGGCAAACCTCCCCTGACACCGCCCCGTCCGGACAAAATTTACCGGTAAACAAGTCTGTGCCGCTCTTCTCATTCGCCCTCAACTTACGTTATAATAATTGATGTTATGTCAATATTTAGTGTTTCTTATGTAATATTCCTGATCATTCTTGCCGTTGTCTATTTCCTGATACACGGGAAACTGCAATGGTGTGTCCTTCTGGCAGGCAATCTTGTCTTCTATGCCTGGGCCGGACCGAAATATTTGATATACATTCTCAGCTGCGCTTTCTTTACCTGGTTCGCGGTTTTAAAAATCGAAAAATGCGGCAGTGATCTTGCCGCAGAACTGTCAGCTGCCGCGGATAAAGAACAGAAGAAAACGCTCCGCCTCGCGTACGGCACAAAAAAAAGGAACTGGATCATCGCCGCGCTTGTACCGACACTCGGTGTCTGGATCGTTTTGAAATACGGCCGTTTTCTGCTGAACTCATTATCGGTTATTCCCCCCTTCGGCAGCCTTTCCGAAATCAGCGGCGCACTGAATTTTATTGTCCCCCTGGGTATGTCTTTTTACACCTTTGACGCCATCGGCTATATGATCGATGTCTCCCGCGGCAAGTATCCCGCGGACCCGAACTATTTTCATTACCTCACCTTTGTTTCCTTCTTCCCTCATATCATTCAGGGCCCTTTCAGCCGTTACAATACACTGGGTGAAACACTGTTTGAGCAGCACCGCTTTTCCTATGACCGCCTGTGTCAGGGCGCCAGCCGGATCCTGTGGGGATATTTCAAAAAACTGATCATTGCCGATAAACTGGCCGTCACGGTAAACGAGATCTTTTCAAATTACGATAATTACTGGGGGCTCCATATCCTCTCCGTTATCGTGTTCTACGGTATTCAGGTCTATGCCGATTTTTCGGGTTATATGGATATCGTTTCCGGTGTTTCCCATATCCTCGGCATTACCCTGGAAAAGAACTTCAGCCAGCCTTACTTTGCGGTTTCCGTAGAGGATTTTTGGCGCAGATGGCATATGACGCTGGGACACTGGTTCCGTGACTACCTGTTTTATCCCATCGCCATGAGCAGCAGGATGC
The DNA here is from genome assembly GCA_036723985.1 of Flexilinea sp. Classification (GTDB taxonomy): domain Bacteria; phylum Chloroflexota; class Anaerolineae; order Anaerolineales; family Anaerolineaceae; genus Flexilinea. Next base: position 7,635 of record DAIMGK010000197.1, on the reverse strand, counting down.
AGGCACTCGGGAAAAAATTCCGGGGACGTTACGGCCCGAGGGCAGGGAAACTCATTACTTCCGCTGTTGCTTCATTCTGGGTCTGGTCCGCGACCGGCCTTTGGCACGGCGCCAGCTGGACATTCCTCATCTGGGGCTGGCTCAACCTGATCGTCATTATGTTCAGCCAGTTCATGGAACCGTACTATGAAAAAGCCCGGAATTTCTGCCATATCTCTCTGGACAACAAATTATGGCATTTATTCCGCATTCTCCGCACGTTCTCCCTGATCTGCATTTTCCGCTTCTTCTCCCGGGCGGACAGTCCCCGGACCGCGGTTTCGATGCTGCGGCGGATCACGCAGGGACTCAACCGGAAACTGCTGCTCGATCCCATCCTCCTTTTCCCGAAAATGCGTTCACAGGATGTTATCATCGTTTTGACCGCGGTGCTCATGATGACCGTAACGGATATTCTGTCGGAAAAGGGGACCTGGGAAAGCACAAAGGAAAAAACGCCCTTCTTCGTGCGGGATATCCTGTATGTTTTCATGATCTACGTGCTGATCCTCTTTGCCGGAAACGGCACCGATATCGCCGCGAACTTCATTTACGCGAATTTCTGATCGATGAATATGGTTATGAGATCCAAAACATTTGAAAAGGTCATTTCCGCCGTGTTTCTGATCATTCTGTTTGTGGCGGCGGACAGGGTCCTCACATATATGCTGGAACCGATGACCAGAGCCGATTACTTTCTCCACGATATGAAGGAAATGAAAGCGAACGGCAATGCTCCGGACATGATCATCGTCGGGAATTCCCGTTCCGTATACGGTTTCGACCCGCTGATCTTCGAAGAAGAGCTGGGACTTGAAAATGTATATAACGCGTCCGTCGTCGGACAGCAGATCTCCTCGAAATACTACATTGCCGAAGAAATGATCAACGCGTTCCATCCCAAAATCGTTCTGTTCGACACGGAATGGCAGTCCCTCATTGAATTCGGAGATTCCCGTACACAGGCGAAGCTTCTCGGTCTGGACCGTCTCACGGGGCTGACCAGGATCCGCTATATTTTCGACGCGTTCAATTTCGGGGAAATGATCTATGCCCTCTGCAAGCCTTACCGTTTCCGCGATAACCTTTTCCGGGAAGGCGCTGTTGCGGGAAACCTGAAATTAAAAAACTGGCTGCGGGACACCGATTACAGCGAGAATTACTACGGCACGATCAAAGGATACGATAAGGGCGACGTCTGTGTCACGGAACCGTTCCGAGTCGGTTCCTTCGGGACCTATGATGAAACCCTCCTGTCCGAAAAAAGCAGGCAGTATCTGGACAGGATCGTAAAACTGTGCAGGGACAAAGGGATCAGCCTGTTTCTGGTCACACCGCCGGTCTCAACGATGATGCAGTTGAACATCGGGAACTATGAAGAGGCAAATAAATACTATAAGGACTACGCGGCACAAAACGGGGTCAGCTACCACAATCTGAACATGCTGAGAGACCGGGATGAGATCTTCAATGACAGTCTTTTCTATCATGAAGGCCACCTGTGCGAACCCGGCGCCGCGGCTGCCAGCCATATTTATGCCGGCATCATCCGGGATGAACTTGCGGGGATCGATACGAGCGGCAGATTTTACAGCTCCATGGATGAGATGAAGGCCGATATCTCCCGTATTGTTGCCGCGGGAGCCGAGATCACCCTCGAAGGAAATACACTGAAGGTCACTGACCTCAGATATACCGCCGGAAATGATGTTGACATCACATTTGAGATCCTGGTTTCCTCTGACAATAAAACTTATGAATCAAAAGCGATCGTCACGCCTCCCGATGATACCGCGGAGATCCGGATGGAAGAAATACCGGACAGGCTTTTTGTAAAAGTCATTGCCGGAGATCTCCGCAGCGGCTCCGAAACTTATGCCACGTACGCGGTCAATGCAGAATAAGATGACAAGGAAAAGGTTCTTACAGCTGATTTTTCTTCTGCTGCTGCTCATCGCGGGACGGGCGCTTATTTTGTTCCTGATCGAACCGGTCGATTATTCGATCTATTTCAACCGGATCCTGAAGAATAAAGCCGCGGCAAACGACGGACATGTCGACATGGTCTTTGTCGGGGCATCCCGGACACTGCGGACCTTTGATCCGGCCGTTTTCGAAGAAACACTCGGATTGAACTGTGTGTTCAACGCGGCAAGCGGGCTCCAGCCGATCGAGTCCGGTTATTTTATGCTCAAAGAGATCATTGACCGCTATCATCCGGAATACGCCGTTCTGGGTGTCTCGTGGGACGGGCTGCAGTATTCCGATTCCACCCTCGCGAAAGTGATCGTGCTGGACCGTCTGACCGGGAAAAATAAACTGGATTATTTTCTGGCCGTGTTTCATCCCCATGAATACCTGAACGCCTTGTCCTTATGCTATCGCTTCAGAAATCATTTTGATCCCGAAGAGATCCGGAATACCGTCCGGGAGAAGATCGAACTGGAGAAAACAGGATATACGCAGCGCCTGGCAATGCCCGATCTGTATACCGATAGCGGGTTTATTTATTCCTATCTGGTTGGGGATATTCCGAATTACGCGGATATTTCCTATGAACCTGAAAAAAACGACCCTGCAAAAGCCGGATTTCTGGAAAAGATCGCGGAGCTGTGCGCGCAGAACGGGGTAAGGCTCTTTATGGTATCGGCTCCTACTTCCGTCATGAATCTGTACCGCATATCCCGTTATCAGGAAGCCGTCGATCATTACACGGATTTCGCCGCCGCCCATGGCATCGATTACGTAAACCTGAATTATCTGCGCGGCAGGGAGGAATGGCTGGGCGATCAGCTGATGTTTGACTTCAACCATGTAAACGGAGAAGGTGCGGAACTTGTCAGCAAAAAATATGCCGATCATCTCAAAGCGCTCATGAATGACGAAGATCCGCCGGACCTGTTTTACGCGGATCTGGATGAACTGAAACAAGACGTCCGCCGCATTATCGCCGTCGGGGCTGATATCTCTGTGGTGGATCTGAAAGCGACGGTACAGCTTTCCTCCAGACAGACCGGCGGCATCTCACCGAAATACCGGATACAGATCTCACAGGATGACGAGACTTATACCCCGCTGACCGGCTGGACAGATGAAACAAGCTTTGTTTTTGACGTGTCGGCCTATAAGGATACGATCCATTTCCTGATCGAAGCAATGAGCCCGACCGGCGAACCCGGCTGCGCGGTCACATACCACATACCCGTTTAACATAACCGTCCCCTAAAAAAATTCAGGAAGGTGCGGAGCACCTTCCTGAATCCTTTTCAGCATTCACGATCCGTTTTTTTAGAGAAACTGCCAGGGATTGACATATCCTCCGCCATAGCGCACTTCAAAGTGAAGGTGGGGACCGGTGGAATTGCCGGTACTGCCGCCGTAACCGATCAGCTGTCCCTGGGAAACACCCTGACCGCAGGATACTGCCACCGCGGAAAGGTGGGCATACAGGCTCTGATAACCCGTACCATGGTCGATCATGACCATGATCCCGTAACCGCCGCTGATGGCGCCCGCGTAAATCACCGTTCCGCCATCCGCCGCATAGATCGGTCCGCCGTCGACCGTGGCAAGGTCCACACCCATATGGCCTGCCCCGAAATCATTCCCGACAAGGGAATGGCTGGCAGTCGGCCAGATGAAGGAACCATTTCCGTACGAGCGGTAATCCCACTGGCAGCCTCCCGGACCGACAATGGCTTTCTTTACGCCGGAATTGGGGGAGTATTCATAAACGATCGGGTTGAAAGCGGTCGTTTCGCGGTATCCGCCCGGGAAGAGGATATAATTTCCGGCCTTGAATACCGGATTGGTGATATCCAGCTTGTTGATCGGTGCCGCCAGAACATCCCTGGCTTCCACCCGGTATTTATCAGCCAGACGCTGCAGCTGGTCACTCTCTTTCCACTGTACATAAATGCCGTCATCGGGAGGAATGATCAGTTCATCCCCGACGGAAATGTTATGCGCGTCATCATACAGTACGTTGTAATTCGCCCACAGGACCGTTTCCGGTTCGAGGTCAAATTTCTTGGCGATACCGTAAAGCGAATCTCCGGCTTCGATCGTATAAGTCACTGCCTCCGTTCGCCGGTTTTCCGGAATGTGAGTAACGGAAGTTGTTCTCCGGGGAAGTGATTCGGATTCGGTTTTGACTTCCATCTCACTCATCTCCGGCAGACCGGGGTTGGAAACGATGGCTTCCACATAGGAATTATCAACAACAGCGGAATCCGACGGTTCGGTCCCGCGGATCATTGGGGTCCGCTGAACGATCACAATACCCATAAATGCCACGCAGGCAAGCGCCGCTGCCCATAGGGCGGCCGGCAGCCACTTCGGCATCTGTTTTACCTCCGGTTCACCGGAGTTCTGGTTATTTCGGAGATTGAAACTCAATTGCCCTCCGTAAGATTTTCAAGGAATGTCTGATTGTCTTTCGCCTTGGCCATACGCTGGATGATCGCTTCAGTCGCCACGGCATTATCCATTCCGGCGCCGTTTGGCGGCGGGCTGATCATCTGCATATACATTCGGCGCATCAGCCACACACGCGGCATCAGATCCGGACCGAGAAGCAGGTCTTCGCGGCGGGTCCCGGATTTTTCGATGTCAATGGCCGGGAAAATACGGCGTTCCTGGAGTTTCCGGGAAAGATGCAGTTCCATGTTCCCGGTCCCTTTGAACTCTTCATACACCACATCATCCAGACGGGAGCCGGTGTCTACCAGAGCCGTGGCCAGGATCGTAAGGGAACCGCCTTCTTCCAGGTTGCGCGCGGCGCCGAAGAAGCGTTTCGGCGGATACATGGCGGAAGGATCCATACCGCCGGAAAGCGTACGCCCTGACTGCGGGACGACCATGTTGTAAGCACGTGCCAGACGGGTCAGACTGTCAAGCAGGATCACCACATCCCTTCCGTTTTCCACCAGGCGTTTGGCACGTTCCAGCGTGATCTCGGAAGTGCGGACATGCTGGGTCACCGGTTCATCGAACGTGGATGCCACGACCTCCGCTTCCACTGAGCGGTCCATATCCGTTACTTCTTCCGGACGTTCCCCGATCAGCGCGATGATCAGATGTACTTCCGGATATGCTGATGAGATCGCGTTGGCGATCTGTTTCAGGATCGTGGTCTTCCCCGCTTTCGGCGGAGAAACGATCATACCGCGCTGACCTCGTCCGATCGGAGCGATCAGGTTGATCAGGCGGGTAGCGAGACCGCCGCTCTTGTTCTCCAGGTCAAACCGTTTGTTCGGGAAGATCGGAGTCATCGATTCGAAAGATTTCCGGCTGCGGGCATCCTCCGGTGAAAGGCCGTTGATCGTCTCGACTTTCACCAGGCCCCAATGGCGTTCCGATTCCCGCGGGGGCCGGACCAGGCCGATGACCTGGTCTCCGTTGCGGAGATCCCAGCGGCGCAGCTGGGCCTGTGATATATAAACATCTTCCGGACTGATCTGATAATTCTGGCGCAGAAAACCGATCCCTTCGTTTTGGATCTCAAGGATCCCTCCGCGGATCTCTTTGCCGTCTTTTAATCCCTCCGCATGGCGGATCTGGACGATCAGATTGTCCTTCTTAAGACGTTTGGCATTGGGAATTTCCATCTCAGCCGCAATTTTACGCAATTGGGCAAGGGTCGCATTCTCTAATGTTGTAGATTTCATAAAAAAAATTCACCTTGTTAAAAATGGGTAAGCACGTTCATGGAGCTGTGAACAATAAAAATTTTCTGAATGAAAATGGGAATGATATAAGCCCCATATCTGTATTCAACAGATCAAATGACGCATAAACGATAAATAAACAGTATCTCAGATTTCCTATAGTATATCACACTTTTAAAAAAATGTCTACTCAGAAGGGAACGGTTACACGTCAGAGGAACGTTCACCGTAAGAAGCCCCCGATGAAAGGGTAACGGTTCCATCCTTCAGACAGCGGCCATCCTCATCGGCAGGAATGATCCTGTCGGGGTGCGCGGACTCGAACCGCGGATCTCTGCGTCCCAAACGCAGCGCTTTACCAACTAAGCCACACCCCGCAGACAATTACTGAGTATACCGTAAAATGTAAAAAGATGAAAGTGATTCATGAAAAAGGTGCTATAATCTTTTTCAATTAATTTAAGAAGCTGTTCAGAAAGAACTTCCTTGGGCTGTTTATTAAGGTCAGAAATGACCGGGACCGAATTCATCATACAGCAAAGAATTGAACAGTTACCTGAATGAACTACAGCCGGTAAATGCCATGCGTTTCTGATTTTCACACGCCTGAAAACGGTGCCGGGGAAAATCACAGATCAATTCATTCGTAAATCTTTAAGGTATTTGCCGTTTAAGGGGGCAATGATGTGGAATAATGTATCGCTTCGTGTTCAGAATCTGAAACCGTCCGCCATTCGGAAATATTTTGCCGTTCCGAGTGATGTCGTTACGCTGGGTATCGGTGAACCGGATTTCACCTCTCCGGATAAGATCATGGCAGCGGCCGCGGAAGCATTAAAACACGGGAATACACATTATACGGCAAACGCGGGGATCTATGAACTGCGGGAAGCGATCTCGGACCGTCTTTATGATCTTTATCAGGTCCGCTATGATCCCGATTCGGAAATTATCGTGACCGTCGGCGCTTCGGAAGCCCTGTATCTTGCCGCCTGCACTATCCTGAACCCCGGCGATGAGATGATCGTCGTCACACCTTGCTTTGTTTCCTACCAGGCAAGTGTGGAACTGGCGAACGGCGTCGCAGTGGAAGTTCCCTGCCGCCTGGAAGATAACTTTGACCTGAATGTCCAGGCCATCGAAGATGCCATCACGCCGAAGACCCGCGGCATCCTGCTGGGATTCCCGAATAACCCAACCGGCGCTGTGGCGTCCCGCGAAAAGCTTCAGCAGGTCGCCGACCTGGCTGCCAGACACGACCTGGCCGTTATCTCTGACGAGATCTACGAACGGCTGATCTACGGTGTGGAACATGTAAACTTCGCCACATTGAAAGGCGCCCGGGAACGCACCTTCATCGTCAGCGGTTTTTCCAAATCCTATGCCATGACCGGCTGGCGTCTCGGATATATCTGCGGACCGAAGGAACTGATCGGGCAGCTTTATAAGATCCACCAGTACCTGATCATGTCCGCTCCGACCATCGCGCAGGAGATCGGTATCGTCGCCATGCGGGATTGCGAACCGGATGTGGAACGGATGCGCCGGGAATATGACCGCCGCCGCCGGCTGATCGTCGACGGATTGAATTCTCTCGGCCTTTATACCTTTGAGCCCAAAGGCGCTTTCTATGCATTCCCGTACATCGGAGACACAGGCCTTGACAGCACCAGCTTTGCGGATCGTCTGCTGGATGAATGCAAAGTCGCCGTAATTCCGGGCTGCGGTTTCGGAGCCTGCGGGGAAGGCCATGTCCGCTGCAGCTACGCGGTGAAATACGAACGGATCGAAGAAGCCCTGAACCGCATCGGCGACTTCGTGAAAAAACTGAAGAAATAAGGAACGGGGACGGTTTCCGCAGTCTCAAAACGGGGACGGTTTCCGCAGGCTCAGAACTGGTTTGGGTGTCAAAAGTAAAAAAGGTCCA
>DAIMGK010000196.1:0-8944 GCA_036723985.1 Flexilinea sp. | reverse complement strand
TCCACTGACTCGCAAGCGAGTCAGGCGAAACCGACCCCTAAAACTGACACCGAGGCGAAAACGACGCGGGAAATCGGATTTTCCTTTTTTTGACATAAAAGGCAATTCCATGTTATAAATATCATGAAATAAGAAAACATTCAGCCGGAAACAATGGGGAGATAAAGATGAAATTAAACGCACTAAAACCCGGACGATCTGCCCGTATTACCGCCGTCGGCGGAGAAGGCGCACTGCGTCAGCATTTTCTCGATATGGGCGTGATCCCCGGGGCGGAATGTACCATGATGAAATATGCCCCCATGGGCGATCCGATGGAACTGCGGATCCACGGCTATGCGCTGACGCTCCGGCTGGCTGACGCGGAAAAAATTGAAATAGATCTCCTTGAAGACTCCGCTGAAAAGAGAATTCATAAAAAAGACAGAAAAAGGACCGCGCATCCCGGGCTTGGTGAGGAAGGCAAATTCCACCCCAAGGGCAGCGGTGATCCGCTTCCGGATGGGACGACGCTGACTTTTGCCCTTGTCGGCAACCAGAACTGCGGAAAAACGACCCTGTTTAATCAGCTTACCGGTGCGAACCAGCATACAGGGAACTTTCCGGGCGTCACGGTTGACCGCAAGGACGGTGTGATCCGCGGACACAGTGACACGCTGATAACTGATCTTCCCGGCATCTACTCCATGTCTCCCTATTCAAGCGAAGAACAGGTCTCCCGGAATTTTGTTCTGGATGAAAAGCCGAACGCGATCATAAACATTGTCGACGCGACCAATATCGAGCGCAATCTGTATCTTACCATGCAGCTCCTGGAGATGAACATTCCGATGGTGGTGGCGATTAATATGATGGATGAACTGCGGGGCAACGGCGGAACGGTGGATGTGAACACCATGGAAGAGATGCTGGGCGTCCCGGTGGTGCCGATCTCCGCCGCCAGGAATGAAGGCGTGGATGAGCTTGTCCGGCACGCGATCCACATCGCGAAGTATCAGGAACGCCCGCTGCGGCAGGATTTCTGCGGGGCTGATGATCATGGCGGTGCGGTCCACAGGGCGCTGCACGCGGTATGCCATCTGATCGAAGACCATGCCGTAAGGGCAGACCTTCCGCTTCGCTTTTCCGCCAGCAAACTCATCGAAGGCGATCCCATGATCACGGAAAGACTGGAGCTGGACCAGAATGAAAAAGAAATGCTGGAGCACATCATCCTGCAGATGGAGCGGGAACGCGGTATGGACCACAGCGCGGCGATGGCTGATATGCGTTATGACTATATCCGGAAAGTGAGCAGTTCCTGCGTCATAAAACCTCATGAAAGCAAAGAGCAGATCCGTTCTGAGAAGATCGACCGCCTGCTGACCGGAAAATACACCGCGATCCCGCTGTTCATAGGGATCATGGCACTGATTTTTTATCTTACCTTCTTCCTGATAGGCCCGTATTTTCAGGATCTGCTGGCAGGGGGTATAGACAGGCTGAAAGACCTCGTGGAGACAGGAATGGAGACGGCGCATGTCAATCACGCGATCCGAAGCCTGGTCCTGGAAGGGATTTTTGAAGGAGTCGGCACGGTCGTCAGCTTTCTCCCGATCATCGTGATCCTGTTCTTTTTCCTCTCCATGCTGGAAGACAGCGGCTACATCGCCCGAGTAGCCTTTGTGATGGATAAACTGCTGCGGAAGATCGGCCTGTCCGGACGCAGTATCGTTTCCATGCTGCTGGGCTTCGGATGCACGGTGCCGGCGGTCATGTCCACACGGACGCTGCCCAGTGAACGGGACAGAAAAATGACGATCCTGCTGACGCCCTTCATGTCCTGCACGGCGAAACTGCCGATCTATGGCTTTTTTGTAAGCGCCTTCTTCCCCGGATACAGCTGGCTGATCATCACGGGACTGTATGTGCTGGGGATCCTGACAGGGATCCTCGTGGCCTTCGTGTTCAAAAGGACCCTTTTCAAGGGAGAAGCAGTGCCCTTTGTGATGGAGCTGCCGACGTACCGGCTGCCTCACCTGAAAACTGTGGCACAGCTGCTTTGGGAAAAGTCGAAAGATTTCCTTCAGCGGGCATTTTCCATAATCCTGATCGCGACCATAGTTGTCTGGTTCCTCAGCAATTTCAATTTCCATTTCAATATGGTGGACAATAAACAGGAGAGCATGCTGGCGGCGATCTCCGGACTGCTGGTCCCGCTGCTGAAGCCCATCGGGCTGGGGGACTGGCGCATCGTGACATCCCTGATCTCCGGGTTCATGGCGAAGGAAAGCGTCGTTTCCGTGATGGAGACACTGTTCAGTGAGGGCGTCACATCGATCGGTCCGCTGGCTGCCGCGTCCATGCTGGTATTCAGCCTGCTTTATACGCCCTGTGTGGCAGCGGTCTCCTCGATCCGCAGGGAACTGGGCAGGAAATGGTCCGTTTCTGTTGTGCTGTGGCAATGCGGGATCGCCTGGGTCATGGCGTTCATCGTCCGCCTGATCGGCCTGGCCCTGGGTGCCGGCTGAGGAGCGCGGCGGATGAATATCTGGGACCTGATCATCATCGGGATCATCATCATTCTGGTGATATTTGCCGTGATCACCATGCGGAAGAAAAACCGTTCCGGACAATGTTCCTGCGGTGATTGTTCCGGCTGCCCCGGATGCGCTTATAAGAAAAAGATGTAGCTGCCGGCAACACACGGGCACGGTTCAGAGCGGGGACGGTTATCCCGGGGCGAAGGCCGGGGAGCGCAGCTCCTGCTATGAATCAATTGAGCGAAGCTCACACCTTACATAGCAGGGTCCTTAAGCATTCGGAGAAGTATGCTTATCGTCTCCCTCCTGGGTTCACCATACGCCCTGCATAATACCCAAGGCTTTACTCTCCGAAATCCCGAGGACGGTTGGCCTCGGGATCACCGTCCCCGTGTGACAGAAAACTGTCCAGGTTAAACTGTATACAAACAAATTATGAATATTTTCTAAAAGTCATTTTGAACATGGCAATGATATTGCAACAATAAACGGATTAAGTAGTATGAAAAAAAATCATACGGATCGGAGGATGTTGCTTATGCGCCGTAAAAGACAAATATTGATTTTCCTGTGTTTGATTCTTTCACTTAATATGCTGATGCTTCGATCCGCGGCCGCCCGGGATACTGAGAGCAAAACCGTGCGTGTAGGCTGGTATGAATCCGCTTTCCATCGTACAGACCGGTTTGGGAGAAAGTCCGGATATGGGTATGAATACCAGCAGCGTGTCGCCATCTTTACCGGCTGGACTTATGAGTATGTGGAAGGCAGCTGGTCGGAACTCTTTGAAATGCTTGTGAACGGAGAGCTTGACCTGTTGAGCGATGTCTCCTACACGGAAGAACGGGCGGAGAAGATCCTGTATTCCGCGGAGGGAATGGGGTCTGAAGACTATCATGCCTTTATCGCTCCCGATAATACCGAGATCAGTCCCGATGATTTTTCGACATTTAACGGGAAACGGGTCGGCGTCAACAAAAACAGTATCCAGGAGCGGCTCTTTGTCGAATGGGCAAAGAATCATGAAGTAACTCCGGAGATCGTGGAACTGACCGGAAAAACGCCTGAGCTCCTGCAAATGCTTGCAAACCATGAGATCGACGCGCTTGTGACGCTGGATACCTATGGGAACAGCGCTGATGTGATACCCGTCTGCAAGATCGGATCATCGGATTTCTTCTTCGGCATCAATAAAAGCCGGCCCGATCTGAAGCAGGATCTTGATGTTGCCATGAACCGGATCCTGGAAGATAACCGTGATTTCAACCAGCAGATGACCGAAAAGTTTAACAAAGCCAGTACTGTCAATAATTTCCTCACCGCGGAGGAATTGGAATGGCTTTCCGGACATGGTACGATCCGTGTCGGATATCTGGACAATTACCTTCCCTTCAGCAATATGGATAAGTCAACGAAGACGCTGACAGGTGCTTTGTCTGATTTTCTTTCCTTTGCGGAGACAGCTGAGAAAAACGCGGAACTGAGCTTTGTTACTCAGCCTTTTGAGACAACAAACGATGCGCTGCAGGCATTGAAAGATGGTAAGATCGATTGTCTCTTTCCCATAAGCCTGAGTGCCTATGACGGTGAACAGCTCGGTGTGATCATTACGGACCCTCTTGTCAGCACGAAAATGTACGCCGCGGTACGGATCTCGGACCAGCAGGGTGTTTCCCCTGAACAGGAAATGGCTGTTGCTGTCAGAAAAGGTAATCCTAATTATGAAACCTTTGTGATGGATTATTTCCCGGACTGGCATCTGGAATACTTCGATAACAGTGAATCGGCGTTCCATGCGGTGGCTTCCGGAGACGTGGACTGTGTTTTGGTGAACAGTTATCGTCTTGCTATTACAAATGAACTGTCCTCAAAACATAAGCTCACTGTGCTTACCACCGGTGAGGACATGGATCTGGCTTTTGCGGTAAACCGTGAGGATGACTGCCTGTTTTCGATACTCAACAAGATCAGCCGGCTGATGCCGGGCTCCGTGATCAATTCATCACTGACGAAGTATTCCCATAACAGTGATCATGTAACATTCGGGAAATTCCTGAAAGATAACTTGGCCTATGTGGTGGCAGGTTTCGGGGTCGTTGCTTCTGTGATCCTGCTGCTTTTGCTGCGCAGTGTACGTGCCGAAATGAACGCGAACGAAGGCAGGCAGATCATCTCCGAGACAGAGCGTGACACACTGACGCAGCTATACAGCCGCTCCTTCTTTACCGTTTATTCAAACCGTATTTACCGTGAAAATCCCGAGAGGCATATGGACGCCATCGTTATGAACATTGAACGTTTCCATACGCTGAACACCCTGAACGGGCGTTCCTTCGGTGATGATGTGCTCCGCGCGCTGGGAAAAGAGATCGATAAATTCCTGCAGGAAACATTTGGTATTGCCGGACGGATGGAAGGGGATTATTTCAATATTTACTGTAAACATCAGGATGACTACCAGGCGCTGCTGAACCGTTTTCAGACAGGAATTGACGAAAAGTTCCATAATACGGATGTCCGTCTGCGTATGGGTGTCATGCCCTGGCAGGAAGGCCTTACACCGGAAGAAATGTTTGACCGGGCATGGTCGGCATGCGGCATGGCAAGAGGGGAATACAAGACCCATCTCATGATCTATGATGATGAACTGCAGCGGCGTGACGAGATGAACCTGCGCCTTCAGAATGACCTCAGCCGTGCGCTGGAAGGTCAGGAACTTGAGGTATATTACCAGCCGAAATATGAGATCCGGTCGGAATCGCCGAAGCTGAGCAGCGCGGAAGCACTGGTCCGCTGGCAGCATCCTCAGCTGGGTTTGATACAGCCGTGGGATTTTATCACGTTATTTGAGCGGAACGGGCAGATCAGCGCTATGGACAGGTTTGTCTGGGAAGCGACAGCACGGCAGATCGCTGCCTGGCGTGATAAGTACGGTGTGACTTTGCCGGTATCCGTGAACCTCTCTCGTGTGGATGTGTTTGATCCCGGCCTGTTCGACACACTGGACGGCATCATAACGCAATACGGGCTGGCCCGCAGCGACCTCAAACTGGAAGTCACCGAATCAGCATATACCGAAGACGCGGAACATCTGATCCGGGTCATCGGGCAGCTCAGGGAAAAGGGATATGAGATCGAAATGGATGATTTCGGCTCCGGCTATTCTTCACTGAATATGCTTTCCTCCATGCCCATTGATGTGCTGAAAATGGATATGGCATTTATCCAAAACATTGAACGCAACGAGCAGGATTTCCACCTTGTGGAACTGATCCTGGATATTGCACGATATCTGAAAGTCCCTGTGATCGCCGAAGGTGTGGAGACCGAAAACCAGCTGAGGCTGCTGAAGAACGCGGGCTGTGATATCGTCCAGGGCTTTTATTTCTCAAAGCCGCTGCCCGCCGATGAATTTGAACAGAAGATCCTTGTAAAAGCGATCAAAACAAACAACATTTCTGCAAAGTAATTTCCGGTTTCCGCAGGCTCAATGCTGAGCCTGCGGAAACCTGCCCGGACCTGCCGGTCATTTTCCCCACAGCGTTTATAATATAGGCATGATAAAAATTCTGAAAGGGATCTGTTTCGTACTGGCCTTCATCGCGTGCGGGCTGGGGTTTCATTATCTGCTGGTGGACGATACGCGGTCCTATACCCGGCTGATGATGCACGAGTTTTACGCTCAGGACAACATCGACATCCTTTTTTCGGGTTCCTCCCATTGTTACGGCTCTCTGGATCCGGAGATAACCGATCCGGTCTTCGGGGCAAATACCTTCAATTCCGGCAGCGCGCTGCAGGCACAGGACGCTTCCTTCGCGCTGATCCGTGAGGCTGTCGAACGCTATCATGTCCGGCAGGTCTTCATGGAAATGTATTATTTCATGATGGACAATGATGAGTACCGGGAACGCGAGCAGCTCACCGGGACGTATATCATCTCCGATTATATGCGGCCGTCTCTCAACAAAGTCCGGTTCCTTCTTGAAGCCAGCGCGCCGAAATATTATATCAATTCCTTTCTCCCTTCACGGAGGAATTGGGAAACGCTGCTTCATCCTTCGCAGATCCGGACGATTCTGGAAAAAAAGAGCTCTGAAGAATACCGCGGGTATCTTCCTTTCGACGGATATCAGGCCAAGGGATTTGTCGTCAATGACGGGATCATAGAAAACGGTCTGCTGCTGGATACCGCCGGATTCGATCAGATCCATACGGACCAGGCCTCCCCGGACTGGCTGAAGACGATCCGCGGGATCATCGATTACTGTGAGAAAAAAGGCGTACAGCTGACCCTGTTTTCGGCTCCCATGACCCTTTTCCAGACCGCGGGGGTCGGGAATTATGACGAATATATTGCCTTTGTGAACAGTCTTGCCGCGGGCACCGGTGTGCGTTATGTGGATTTCAATCTCTGTAAAGAGGCGTATTTCGACCAGACGCCGGACCTTTTTTCGGATGCCGGACATATGAACCGGGAAGGCGCGGAAAAGTTCAGCCGGGTTTTTGCCGAATACTTCACGGGACAGATCGCCGATGAGGACCTGTTTTACGATTCCATGAAGGAAAAGATTGCCGCTCACGGTCCGGATATCCTGGGCCTGAGCTTTCTTGACTCCGGTGACGGGACCCGCAAACTGAAGATCGTCTCAACGATGGAGCCCGGCACATATTATTCCGCTGTTCTGTTTTATCCCGACGGGCGCTCCCGTCAGCTGCTGCGGAAATCCGCGGATCCTTTTTTTGAGATATCCGAAGGCGAGCATGGCATCATCCAAATTGAGGCCGATGGCATAACGGCGGAGATCGGGGTATAGATGGTCCTGAATTCGCTCTCCTTCGCGCTGTTTTTCCTGATTTTTCTCGGCATTCTGCTGATCCTGCCGAAGAAAGCCCGCAAACCCTGGCTGCTGCTCGGGAACTGTCTGTATTATTTCAGCTGGGAAAGCAGGGCTTTTCTGCTGATGCTGCTTTCGGCAGGGATGATCTGGGCCTGTGCCGCGGCACTGGAACGCAGCGGAAAACGAAAGATCTTCCTTGTGATCCCGGTGTTCTGGAATGTGCTGCTTCTGCTTGTCTTCCGATACACGGGACTGCTGTCCGCGATTTTCGCGAGGATCGGAAGCACGGGAATGCTTTCCTTCAGCCGCCTGGCGGCGCCGGTCGGCGTTTCTTTTTACACCCTGCGCTGTATCAGCTACATGGTTGACGTGTACCGGGGAACGATACCGGCTGAAACGAGTTTTCTGAATGTCTTCCTCTACGTCTCCTTCTTCCCGCAGATCATCTCCGGCCCGATCGAACGGCCCGGAAATTTTCTCCGCGAACTGGCCGCTTTCGAGCGGAAGCCTTTATGGGATCCTGAACGGATCCGCTGTGGGTTCCTGCTGTTTGTCTGGGGGCTGTTTCAAAAGATCGTCCTAACGGAACGCCTGGCTGTTGTGGCCTCCGCGATGTTTTCCCGGTTTACGGAATTCGGGTTTTGGGAGATACTTGTCGGATCGGTGGCGTATACTGTGCAGATCTACTGTGATTTCGGCGGGTATTCGGAAATGAGCCGCGGGATCTCCGCCATGATCGGGTTTTCAACGATGCGGAATTTCCGCCAGCCCTTCCTCGCCCCGGGGATCCGCAGCCTGTGGCGGCGCTGGCATGTCGCCCTCACCTCCTGGCTGACGGATTATGTGTATATTCCCCTGGGCGGGAGCCGGAAGGGACTGCTGCGGAAATATATCAACATCGGGATCGCTTTTCTGCTTTCCGGGATCTGGCACGGCAGCACGCTGAATTACGCTTTCTGGGGGCTGCTGAATGCCGGATTTCAGATCATCGAAGACCTGTGGGAGCGGCGGGGTATCAGAATGCCGGGAATATTGGGACGGATCATCGCCCTTTCGGAGATGAATTTCGCCTGTATCTTTTTCGGAGCCGGAGGATTGATGCGGGGATTCCGCATCGTCCGGCAGATGTTCTCGCGTTTCACCTTTCCCGTTTCATGGAATCTGGGCCTTATTCCCGGCAATTGGGTCGTCCTGATCCTGGGCCTATGCATTTTGCTTGCCGTCGATATCCTGCATGAGCGCGGTGTGGGGATCCATGTCCGGGTCCGATCCCTCCCCCTCCCCCTGCGCTGGGCTTTGCTCCTCGGCCTGTTCTGGTCCGTCATCCTTCTCGGCATCTACGGCGTCGGTTACGACACCGCCGGCTTCATTTACACAAAATTTTAGGGGACGGTTTCCGCAGGCTCAGTATTGAGCCGGAGGGAACCGTCCCCTCTGTCATCCGCAGGCTCAGCATCGAGCCGGAGGGAACCGTCCCCCCTGTCATCCGCAGGCTCAGTATTGAGCCGGAGGGAACCGTTCCCCCAGTCATCCGCAGGCTCAGCATCGAGCCGGAGGGAACCGTCCCCCCTGTCATCCGCA
>DAIMGK010000195.1:0-8973 GCA_036723985.1 Flexilinea sp. | reverse complement strand
TACATTTATTTCATTGAAAATGCAATTATCCGCTATTGAGTGTTCGAAAAATGGTGATTAATCAGCGTTTCCTTAAGTAAAATCGCAATCAATGCTATGCCGGATATTTTGACTGCATTTGAAAAAGTTTCCGAAAGATATAATGTAAAGATGGATTATTCCCGATCGGAAAAAGCAAACAGGATCATTGCGACAGTCAGGTCGCTTGATAACAAATGGAATATCGCGGAATATTCGAATGGGGAAATATGGGCAGCAATACGAAAGGATAGTAAAAAGGACGATTCAATAGCATATACAAACAGGGTTTTGAAGAGACTTGTCGATGAAAGGTTATTTCAAAAAACAGAGAAAAATCTTTTGGCGACACAGTGGGGTATAGTGTTTACGAACTCAAAAACTGATGCATCAATAGACAAACAAATCATTCGACTTGTCGAAATAATAAACGAGGAAATTAAGTAACTTTTAGCCGATGTTTAGCTCAGTATAATTAAATCAAAAAGCGGGAAGAGAGGGATTGTGAGAGCCCTTCTTCCCGGTTTCGTTTACGTTACGGCAGATGTTGGTGGGGTCGGTTCCACTGACTCGCAAGCGAGTCAGGCGAAACCGACCCCGGGCTGACCCGTGAATGAAAAGGGGTGACGGTTCCCTCCGGCCGAATTTTGAGCCGGAGGGAACCGTCACCGAGATGCTTATCTGATATGACGTACCGTCTTTTTATTTGTCCTCGTAATGTCCTTTACAGCTTGCTATGATGATGGCGCCATCTTTTTCTTTGTAAACGATCCTGTTGGTGTCATCGATCCGCCTGCTCCACCATCCGCTGTAATTTTCAGAAAGCGGTTCCGGCTTTCCGATCCCATTATAGGAGTCTCTCTGCATATCTTTGATCAGAAGATTGATCCGCTTCAGTGTCTTTTTATCTTGTGTCTGCCAATATAAATACTCTTCCCAGGCCCTTTCATCCCATAAGATTTTCATACGGCTAATCCTCGATCAAGTCATGCTCAACTAAGACCGCTTTGCCGGAATCTATTTCGGAGATGACTCTTTTTAGATAGCTCATGTTTTTTTCAGAATAAAAAGGGTCTACAGAAACATCAAACGGGATCCTTTTTTCCCTTCTCATCTTCTTTGCAAAGATATTGAACGCTGTAGACATATTCATTCCCAGTTCTCTGCATACTTCTTCCATTCCCTTTTTATCTTCTTCATCCATTCGAAAATTTACCAATACTTGAGCCATATCCGCACCCCTTGTTTTCTAATATTTTAACATACTGTTCAGAAAATAAATATTATATCTTTATATTATATTTATTTTTGATATATTTTCAACTATTTATATAAAAATCATTATCATATTAAAGAGCCAGCTTATCCCTTAGATTTTTCTCAATCACAAATAAAAAAAACGGGAAGAGAAGGATTGCATGAGCCCTTCTTCCCGGTTTCATTTACGTTACGGCAGACGTTGGTGGGGTCGGTTCCACTGACTCGCTTGCGAGTCAGGCGAAACCGACCCCGGGGTGAACGTGAATGAAAAGAACGAGTCAGGGGTGACGGGTGCTTCCGGCTCAATAATGAGCGTGCGGAAACCGTCCCTGACTCGTTCCGATTTTAGATTATTGAACGGTCTTATGCCTGGACGAAGGCCGGGGTGTCGGCGGGTGCGTTCAGGAGGGTTTTGAGTTCGTCATCGACCTTCAGCAGGGTGATGGAGAAACCTTCCATATCCAGGGAGGTCATGTAGTTGCCGACGATGGTCTTGGCGACCTTGATGCCCTTGTCGGCAAGGACCGCGGCGATGTGTTTGTTGGCGACAAACAGTTCCATCAGCGGGGTGCCGCCCATGCCGTTGACCATGACAGCCACTTCGTCACCGGCATTGTAAATCCCTTCAGCGAAGATCTTGTCCAGCAGTTTATCTGCGATCTCGTTGACGGTGCCGATCTTTTCGCGGTGGGTACCCGGTTCGCCATGGATACCGATACCGATCTCGATCTCATCTTCCGCCAGGTCGAAGCTGGGTTTGCCGACAGCCGGGACAGTGCAGGCGTCCACAGCCATACCCATGGAACGGACATTGGCGATGACCTTTTCCGCAACGCGCTTGACATCGGCCAGTTCTCCGCCGGCTTCCGCGCAGGCACCCGCGATCTTGTGGACGAAGATGGTGCCGGCGATACCGCGGCGGCCGGTGGTCCAGGTGCTGTTTTCGACAGCGACGTCATCAGCGACGACGACCTTTTCCACTTCGATGCCGTCATCAGCAGCCATATCGGCAGCCATTTCGAAGTTCATGACATCACCGGTGTAGTTCTTGATGACAAGCAGAACACCCTTGCCGCCGTTGGCAGCCTTGATGGCTTCATAAACCTGATCCGGGGTCGGGGAGGTGAATACCGCGCCGGCAACCGCGCCGTCCAGCATACCCTTGCCGACAAAACCGCCGTGGGCCGGTTCGTGACCGCTGCCGCCGCCGGAGATCAGGGCAACTTTGCCGTCTGAACCGCCAGCGCGGACCAGAACTTCCAGGCCTTCCAGCCGGCGTACATACTGCGGATAGGCAGCAACCATACCGTCAAGCATTTCATCTACAATATTGTCGATCTCATTGATGAGTTTTTTCATTAGTAATACCTCCAAAATAATGACCGGCCTCAGCCGGTTGGTTCACAAATTATTCAAGCTTCCGCCCATTGCGGGCATCTTCGGCAGCTGCCAGCACCGCATCCAGCGATTCACCGGCGAAAGCTTCCACGGCAGCCACGATGGCTCCTTCCACCAGCGGGGCATCAGCGATCCTGATCTGAATTCCGGAATCTTCCAGCAGTTCGATGGCCGTTTCGGCGCTCATGATGGCACTTCCCAGGTCGCACATGACCAGAACGCCGTCGCCCTCGTCAACATCCTGAATGGCTTCCATGATACGGGTGGCATCGGTGCCGATCTCGCCGTCTTCCAAACCGCCCGCGGCTTTGATCCCTTCAAAGCCCTGCGCCATCTGGGAGGCCAGGTCCACGACACCTTCAGCGATTTTCCAGCTGTGAGAAACAATTACCAGGCCGACCATAGTCGCACTCCTCAGCCTTTCAGGAAATCACGGAGCGCTTCCAGCGTCATAGTGGCAGATGTCGCGCCCGGATCCTGATGTCCGATACTTCGCTCTCCCAGATAGCTGGCGCGGCCTTTTGTCGCAAGGATCGTCTTGGTGAATTCTACGCCGGCTTCCGCGGCTTCACAGGCCTTATCCAGGGCAGGGACCACATCCTCCCCCGCCTCGATCGCAGCGCAGTAAGCGTCATAGGCAGGCAGGATCGCGTCCAGCATGGTCTTTTCACCCTTCACGGCTTTACCGCGTTTCTGAATACCTGCAATGGCCGCCTCAAAGATCGCTTTGTAATCCGCCGCGGTCAGGGAAGTTTTCCCCGCGGTGACCTTCCCGGCTTCCATATAGGCTGTACCGTAAAGCGGGCCGGAAGCGCCGCCGACGGTGGAAAGCAGGGTCATCCCTGTCTTTTTCAGTGCCGCGCCGATATCTTCCAGATCAGCCGGAACTTTTTCCGCGACCGCGTGAAAACCGCGGGCCATATTCACGCCATGGTCCGCATCACCGATCTCCCGGTCCAGGTCTGTCAAAAAGTCCTTGTTTTCGATGATACGATCACCGATCATCATAAGGCAGTCATATACTCTGGTAGCCATATTTAATAATTCCTTTCTGAATGAACAGCCGGCTTCTGTTTTCACCTTTCCGGTACTTAAAACTATACGGAATCAAGTCAATGAAGCCTTCTTATATAGTATATCATAGGGGTATTAAGCGGACAAGATGTGATTTTGGTCACTAATCTGTATAGATTTTATACATGGATATTGGTCATATATGGGAACTGTTACTCAAAGGGACAGTTCTCCTCGGCGACGGAGCGCCCCGGGAGAATCCGTCCCTGATCATTCGCCCGGAAAAAATACGATTAGCTTGTCTTTCCGAAGGCTTGAGGACGGTTCCCCTCGGCGACTTAGCGCCTCGGGAAAATCCGTCCCCGATCATACCCCCGGTAAAAAATGACAGGT
Source organism: Flexilinea sp. (assembly GCA_036723985.1). Lineage (GTDB taxonomy): Bacteria > Chloroflexota > Anaerolineae > Anaerolineales > Anaerolineaceae > Flexilinea. Next base: position 4,890 of record DAIMGK010000195.1, on the reverse strand, counting down.
TTCACCCGCGGAGGATCCGGGTCCGGACGGTTATAAAACATCATAGATATAACATTACAAATGTCAACAACCTCGAGGATTTTTGTCAGAACGGTTTCAGCCATAAAAACATGCCGGGTATGGTATATTAAAATCTATAAATACATCGGTTCTTTCCTGTGAAGCAGGCGGGTGGACTCGAGCCATTGATTACATCGGCGGGCCGGTTCAGGGACAGACAGACTTTTGTCCATACAGGCTTTCCGGAAAGGCTCAGGCACACACCCATTGAACCGTAATTCGTGAGCAACCCTTCTGTCTGAAGCAAAGGGAAAAATTTAGGAGGAAAAATGAAGAAAGTATTGTTTGTCCTTGCTGCCCTGACCATGCTGCTTTGCGCGGTCATGACTGCTTCCGCCGACGACTATGCTGTCCGCATGGTCTACTGGCCGGGCCCGGAATCCGATGCGATGCAGGTCGTCATCGATTACTGGAATGAAAACAAGGCTGAAGAAGCCGGTTTCAAAGTTGACATGGAACTGTTCGGCCGTGACAACATCATGCTGAAGCAGGAAGCCCTGATGGCAGCGAAGTCATCCGATGTGGACCTGTTCTTCACCGCTTCCCGCTGGCTGGGGAAATACTGGATGCACATGGAACCGCTGCAGCCGTATCTGGACAACCCGGAAGTCAACATTTACGGCGCCACCACCGACGGCCGCATTCCCGCGACTGTTGACGGTTTCCGCTGGCTGGACGGCACCCTCTACGGTGTCCCGATGGATCTTTCCAACCACTTCCTGTATTATCGCTCCGACCTCATTGACGAACTGCTGAGCAATGAGGAATGGCAGGCGACCTACAAGAAGATCGCCCTCGAACAGCTCGGCGAAGAACTGGAACCGAAAGCCCCCGCCGACTGGACCTGGACCGATTTCCTTGCCGCGTCCTTCTTCTTCACCAAAGCCTACAACCCGGATTCCCCGACGGAATACGGCAACTTCACCCACGGCAAAGTCATGGGCCCGACCGCTTTCCTGTGGACCAACTGCTACTGGTCCTTCGGCGGTGACTGGTTCGATGCCGACGGCAATGTTTCCTTCGACAACGAAGCCGCCCGCCAGGCACTGGCCATCTGGAAGACCTCCTTCGAAAAAGGCCTGACCCCCGCTTCCTCCGTCAACGGCGAATTCGCTGAAGACAACGAAGCCATGATCGCCGGACAGTGCGCCCTGACCATCCACTGGAACGCCGGTTATTCCATGATCACAGCCGAAGGTTCCCCGGTTGCCGGTAAGATCGCCGTCTGCGCTCCTCCTGCCGGTCCGGAAGGCCACTTCGCTTACAACCACACCCTGGGTGTCGGCATCAGCAAGTACTCCGAACACAAGGAAGAAGCTGCCCGCTGGGCTGCCTGGCTCTACACTGACGAAGCAGCGAAACTCTACGCCGAAGCCGGCGGTATCGCCCCGTCCAAGGCCGTCCTGGCCGACATGTCCGACCAGTTCCCGGTCTACGGTTACATGGTGGATGTCCTGAATGACTGCGGTAAGAACCTGCCTCCGACCGCCGGTATCATCGAAGATATGGCCTGCGGCGCTCTAGCTGATGCCTGGAACGGCGCTGTCGACTTCGACACTGCCCTGGCTCAGCTGCAGGCGGACGCTTCCGAAGAAATGTCCTACTGGCAGTAAAATAAGGGATCAGGGGTCAGGTTTCAGGGATCAGCGCCGGTTAACAAGCTTTCGCGGTCTTTGACTTGACTTCTGCTATAATTGCAGATGATCAAAGGCCTGACCTGTAAGATTTATCGATTATGAGACGGAGCAAAATGCTCCGTCTCAATAATAAATTAAAGGCAGCTATTCAGAGTCTTCTATGTGGGGACAGTTCCCTCCGGCTCTGTGCCGAGGCTGCGGAAACCGTCCCCGCCGGAAGAAACCGTCCACGTGACTTGTTCTGAATAGAAGCCGGTAAAAAATAAAAAGCAAAAACAGGTCCGATGATCCGATTCCGGACAGCAGGCAAACCGGCTGGCACCTGTTTTTCCCCTTTACTTTTTACTTATTACCTGATTTGGGGGTTCTATGAAATCACTCAAAAAGAACAAAAAACTGACTGGCTTTCTGCTGCTCCTGCCGCTGACATTGTGGCTGCTGCTGTTTGCCCTGTATCCGATCCTCTACGGGCTGCGGCTGAGCCTTTTCAACGCACGTATCAATAACATCGACAACCCGACCTTTATCGGGTTTCAGAATTATGTCAAGCTGTTCTCCAACGCCGAATTCGGCACGTCGCTGCTCTGGAGCCTGAAATTCGCGCTCATCGCCACATTCATCCAGATGCTTATGGGGATCCTGATCGCCTGGCTGTTCCAGCGGGATTTTCCCGGCAAGGGAATTGCCACGACACTGATCCTGCTGCCGATGGTCGTCGCTCCCTTCCTGATGGGTACCATGTTCCGCCTGCTCTTCAATGAATCCGTGGGCCCGATCGCCTATCTCCTTTCCGGGCTCACCGGGACCACCGCGCTGCTGGGGATGGCCTGGGTGAACAAGACGATCGTCGGTGCGGATACCGTCAACCGGATGCCGTTTGTGTTCATCAACATGTATTCCGCCATGAAGGGCGTTCCGGATGAGCTGCTGGAAGCCGCCACCATCGACGGGGCAAACGCCGTACAGAAGCTGATCCATATCACGATCCCGATGATCTCTTCGATCTTCGGCATTACATTCCTGGAAAAGATGCTGCAGTCTTTCCTGATCTTTGAAATGATCTCCGCGATGACGGCGGGCGGACCCGGGACATTTACCCAGTCCGTCAGTATTTTCATTTACCGCCGGGCTTTTCAGCGTTCGGATTACGGCATGGCCTGCGCGGCATCCTTCGCGCTGGCAGTCATTTTGCTGATCCCGTCACTGTATCTGGTGAGACGGTCCACGAGAGGAGGAAAATAGGATGACACGCAAACAGAAAAACCGACTCGGAACGATCCTGACGGTGATCGCCGTGATCATCATCGTCATCCTGCTGGATATCGGTGTATTCACAAACTTCCTGACGGCTTTCAAGAGCCCGTTCGATATCTCCTCCAGCCCGCCGAAGTGGATCTTCAAACCGACACTGGACAATTTCCGCAATGTGCTCGGGAAAGGCAGCTTTGACTTCCGCCTGTACCTGTGGAACAGTTTCGTGATCGCGGTGATCTCCTCGGGGATCGCCATCGTGCTGACGATCCCTGCCGCGTACAGCATCGTGCGTTACCATGGCTTCGGGGATGTGATCCTCAGCTCGACCATGCTGCTGCGTCTGGCGCCCGCGCTGGCATTCGCCATTCCGGTATTCCTGATCTTCAATAAAATGAAGCTTCTGGATACGAGGATCGCCATCATCTTCATGCATACGCTCTTCATCACACCGACCTCGCTGCTGCTCTTTATCGGCTATATCCAGGACCTGCCGAAGGAGATCGAAGAGGCAGCCGCCATCGACGGCGCCGGTACACTGCAGGTGCTGACACAGGTACTGATCCCGGTGCTGCTGCCCGGCATCGGCTCCACCGCGATCCTGGGATTCATCACCAGCTGGAACGAATACCTGTTCAGCGGGATCCTGTCCTTCAAAAAAGCTGTCACCGCTACGGTCGGCACGTCTTTCTTCATCACATCATACGCGATCGAATGGGGCAACATGGCAGCCGCCATCACGCTTTCCACCATCCCGACCGCGCTCTTTATCTTCATCGCGCAAAAATCCCTTGTCGGCGGCATGACTGCCGGTGCGGTGAAAGGATAACAGGTATCAATACTCCGGTGCATTTTGACCGGTATCAGAAATCGAAACTATGAAAGACATCATTCAAAGCTTTTGTGATCCGGACACTGAGAAAGAACACAAAAGCGTACGGATCATCTGGCTGACGCTGCTTCTGCTCATCGTGATGGGCGGATGGGGATATTTTCTGAATTTCGGGGATATTCCCTTTGACTTTCACGACTGGGCGGAGGTGAACGCGCCGCGTCTGGCGTTCCTGAAAGACGCGGTCACCAAAGGGGAGCTTCCGCTTCACATGCCGGATTCATCCGCCCTGCGGGGTGTGACCGACCGCTATCTGGCGCTGCCGGATATGATCCTCAGTCCGCAGGTACTGCTGCTTCGCTGGATGTCCGTTGGGACATTTATCCTCGTTCACAGCTGGCTGCTGATCGGGCTGGGATACCTGGGGCTGCTGCGCCTGAAAAAGCGTTTTTCGATCCCCCTGCTGCACTTCACCTGGATCATCCTGCTTTACTACTTTAACGGACATATGCTTTCCCATTACGCCGTCGGGCACGTGACCTGGGGCGGGGCTTTCCTGCTGAGCTGGTTAGCGGAACTGGTATTTGCCCTGATCGACGGAGAACGGGGCGCGGTATGGGAAGCAGAAATGGCATTCCTGCTTTTCGGGATCTTCCTGCAGGGATCCTTCCATCAATTCGTCTGGTGCGTGATCTTCCTCGGTTTTCTGGCCATTTCCAACCGGAAACTCCTGCTCCCCATCCTGCGTTCCGGGATCGGCGCGGGGCTGCTTTCAGCTATACGCATCATTCCGCCTGCCATGCAGATGGGCGCTTTTGATGATGACTTCCTGGGCGGGTACCGCACACCGATCCAGATCCTCAGGGCATTTATCCACATCATCGCCCCCGGCGATTCCCTCGACCCGCGGCATACCGGGGCAGTCCTCGGCTGGTGGGAATTTGATATCTATACCGGCAGGGCAGGCCTGATCGTGCTGTTCATCGGGGGACTGGCATGGCTGCTGATCCATAACCGGAAATTCGGCTTCCCTGCCCTGATCTGCCCGGTGACTGTCCTCAGCATCTTTTCCATCCGGGATGTCTATAAACTGATGCGCTTCCTCCGCAT
>DAIMGK010000194.1:0-8983 GCA_036723985.1 Flexilinea sp. | reverse complement strand
AGGCAGCAGAGAAAACCATTGTGGGGCTGGGAACGGGCCCGATCACGAATCCGAACGGTGCGGTCGGCGGATATTCCTTTGTGTATTATGGCAATGAGTTGCAGCTGAAATACCGGGTTTTGGATAAACATACAGATGTATTCGGCAAAGCTTATACGATGCTGCTGGATGCTCAATCTGTTGTTTCTGATTACGAAGTGGCTTTTCATTCGGGGAATGATTGGAGATGGGCTAACTCTGAACTGAGACGTTGGCTGAACTCAACTTTCTACAACCGATTTACATATATGGAACAGGACGCGATGGTCCCAAGCTATAAGAGTGAACCTTCAGCAACTGATGGACCGGGAGTTGTATACAATCCTCGAGGTGGGCACTCTGAATATGCACCGCTGATAGGTGATAAGATCTTTGCGCTCAGCGCCGGGGAAGTTACGAATTCGAGCTATGGATTCGATCCAGTCGGAGAAAATACGATGGGAAACCGGAGGAAGGATGGCAATGGTTTAAGCGCGAGCTATTGGCTGCGATCGCCCTTTCTTGATGCTAACGGCTCAAGGATTGTCAACGCTGTTTATGGCTACGGAGAATTATCCAGAACGGAACCAAGGAATCTCCTTTTCTTTACTGCCAGTCCCGCTTTTAATCTCGATCTGGAAAAAATTCTTTTCACCTCTCTGGTTTCCGGCACCGCGGGCAATGCGGGCGCCGCGTATGAATTGACGATCATGACTGACAGTATGACCATCGGAGTGGGCAGTGACGGTGTTTCAAGGCTCGGGAATAAGGTCATTATCCCTTATGTGCTCGGCGGAATTAACAAGGACGAGGTTGACCGGATCACATTGCTTCTCACGGACAGCCCCTATACCCCCGGAACCGCTGTTACCTCCGGTTACAAGTATCTGAAGCTGGATGCCGGGAGTGACATCGGCACAAGCGGAACCGGGACTGTTACCTTGCCCGCTGAATACGCAGATAAGACCTGCGGAACAGATTATTACGCGTATATCGTTGCGGAGGATGTCCGTCCCGGCGCCAAGAACCAAGAATGGAATTTTTACAAGCATGACGTATATAATACGGACTATGCCAGCGCGCCGGTGGAGATCACGATCCCCGGACATACACATGACTGGTCTTATCTGGCGGAACAGACATCCATCACGGCGTACTGCATCGACGGCTGCCCGGACGGTTTTGATACGAACGGTTTCACGGTGACGATGAACCCGCCGGCAGACCTGATCTGGAACAACACCAACAAAGCGGCGGTGGTCACCGGCTATCCGGAAGAGGCAATTGAAAACCTGGCAGCTGCCCCGACAGTGAGTTATTTCCGGACCGCCGGTGAGGGCAGCACCGAGATCACCGATGAAAATCCGCTCTCCCTTCCGCCCTGGGAAGCCGGGCACTACGCGGCGCGGATGTACTGGGGCACCGGGATATCCTCCGATCTGCCTTTCAGCATTATCTCAAAGGAGATGACTGTTTCCGCGCCGGATGTGACATTTACCTATGACGGCGCTCCGCACGGGATCGAGGTCACCGTGACCGAACCGGATTCGGGAGCGGATATCCGCTATCAGGATGCCGAGGGGAATTACACGCTGACCACAAGCCCCGCGATCAAAAATGTCAGCGAAAGTCCGAAGACGGTATATTATCAGGTCACCATGCCGAACTATACCACTTATACCGGTTCAGCGACCGTAAGCATCACCGCGAAACCGGTAACGGCATCGGTGACGGCTGTGGCCCGTGATTTTGAAAGCGGCAGTACAGCGGTCGTGCTAAACGCGGGAACGGTGAGCGGTCTCGTGTCCGGCGACACTGTGACTGTTGACATAACCGGGGCGGCAGGGAATATGGCGGATGACAGCGCGGGAACGGGGAAACACGTGACCGTCACCGGCGTGAAGCTCGGCGGCGCGGACGCGGGCAATTATGTGCTGAGCGAACAGCCCGCGGGCGTCACCGCGGACATCGCCAGGATCGCCGACCCCGGCGTTATTACGGGCACGGCGGAGGTGATCGTCGGCGGGAACAGCATTGACCTGAGCGCGAACGTGAGCGGGGCGGTGGGTGCGCTCTCTTACGAATTTGACGGAGACGCGAACGGCAGTACGCTGGCCGGAGGCATCCTGACGACGGGAGATACCACCGGAAGCTGCACGGTCCTGATAACGATCGCGGACAGTACGAACTATATCGGCAGTACGGTACCCGTCAGCGTGACGATAAATCCGAAAAAACAGGGACTGCTGCAGGGATGGTGGAATTACGGTGAGTACGGCACTGAGTGGGCGGATCCGATTTTCGGCCCGCTGGATGAAGGTGTGGATCTTGAGACGCAGCGGATCAAGCCTACCGTGCTCTTCTACTATGGCACGACTCTAGCGGGTGAAGAATACGGCCCGAGCGACAGCAAACCGACGGAAGCGGGCGATTATTTCTTTACCCATATTGAGGAAACGATCGATACGCTGTATGAACACTATGACATGCCCTTTAAGATCCTTCCCAAAAAGGTGACGGTGACAGCGGCGGCCGTTGACCGGGATTTTGAAGCCGGCAACGAATCAGTTGAACTGAACGCGGGAAACATTGACGGCCTTGTGGGCAGTGACGCCGTGACGATCGACATGAGAGACGCTGCCGGGGAGATGGCGGATGACAGCGCGGGAACGGATAAACCCGTGACCGTCACCGGCGTGAAACTCAGCGGCGCGCCCGCGCACAACTATACATTCGACCAGCCTGCCGGCGTTACCGTGAACATCGGCAAAATTGCCGAACCCGCCATTATCGAGGGAACAGCGGCTGTGACCGTCGGCGGGAACATGATCGACCTGCTTGATAACGTGTCCGGAGCGGGCGGAAAGGTCTCTTTCGCGTTTGACGGAGACACGAACGGCTGTACGCTGAGCGGGAGCCGGCTGACTTCGGGAGATGTTACCGGCAGCGTGAGGATCAATGTAACCATCGAAGACAGCACGAACTATACCGGCAGGACGGGCGCCATCATCGTGACCATTACCGGCAAAGAGACGGCACAGCTGACGGTGACACAGGCGGACAGCGTTTACGGCACCGCACTGACGGCGCCTGTTTATACACAACCGGAAGGAACCATAATCTCCACTGCCATCTCCTATTCCGGGAATGTCTGGGACGGAACAGGCTATGGCCCGGACAGCGTGAAACCGGTAAAGGCGGGCAGATATGCCGTCAGCGTGACGGTGGAAACAAACGATACGATCTATACGGGAACGGCGAACTTTGAGATCACGCCGAAACCTGTAAATGCGGATGTTCGGGCTGTTAACCGGGATTACGCCGCGGGAAACAAAGCGGTGGCCCTGATAGGGCTGCCGGTGCCCGTTGCCAGGGACGGAGACGACGTGAGCGTCGACATCTCTCAGGCGTCAGGGGAGATGGCGGATGACAGCGCGGGAACAAATAAACCGGTGACTGTCACCGGCGTGAGTCTCACCGGCGCGGACGCGGGCAATTATTCGCAGAACGGACAGCCTGAAGGCGTTACCGTGAATATCGCGAAAATCGCCGACCCTGCCGTAATCACGGAGACGGTGAGTGTGCTCATCGGCGGCCACAGTATTAACCTGGCCGGGCGCGTGGAACACGCGGTGGGCACTGTCACTTATGAATTTGTTGAAAACCCGCTCGGCTGTACGCTTTCCGGGAGCACACTGACTACGGGAGACGCTGCCGGAGAAGAGAAGGTCAGGGTAACGATCGCGGACAGCACGAACTATACCGGCAGGACGGGTGTCATCACTGTGACGGTAAGCGATAAAGAATATTACACTTTATCAGCGTCACAGCCGAATGGCGTTTACGGCAATGAGCTCCCGGATCCTGTTTATACCCGTCCGGCGAACCCGGTGAAGGATCCCGAGATCTGGTACAGCGGTTCGGTAATGAACGAAAGGTCCTATGGCCCAAGCCATGAGAAACCGACGGAACCGGGCCTCTATGGCGTTTCCATAAGGGAGGAAACGAGGGACAGTATCTTTACTCTCCCCTTAGACTCCCCCCTTATCTTTACGATTTCTCTCAGAGATATCTCGGTGAGCGTCCCGGATCGGGTAACGAAGTACAACGGCTCGGAACAGTACGGGTCCTCCGAACTTATATTCAGCAATCTGGTTGAGGGCCACACCGCGTCCATCAGCTATACGCCGGCATCCGGGACGGCGGCTTCGGACACGGTTTACAGCGGTTCCTTCGGGAATGATCTGGTGGTGAAAGACGAAGCCGGCAGGGATGTGACAAGGTACTATAACCTGACAGGGAAGACCGCCGGGACGCTGAGAATCGATAAGGCAGAGAACCCGGCACTGGTTACCGGTACCGCTGCGGTTAAAATCGGCGGATATGTTGACCTTTCCGAAAACATCAGCGGCGCGCCTGGCCGGATGAGCTACGACATCTCCGGCGAGAGTCATGGCTGCAGAATCGATGATAGTGGGATGCTGATATCAGGTTCGGAGACAGGGATCGTAGAGGTGCGTGTCACAAGCCATGAAAACGATAATTACGGAACGCGCATTTTCCTTATCAACGTCACGGTAACCGACAAAGACCTGGCAGCGCTGGATGTGACGCAGCAGAACTGGACCTATGGTGAAGGGACCATTGACCCGGAGTATACACCGCCGGCGGATCCCGAGACGATGTCCCTCTTCTACAGCGGCAGACTCAATTCCGGTTCAATGTGGTACGGTTCCGGGGGGAGTAAACCGGTCTATTCGGGCAGCTATACTGTCGTCGTGACGGTGGAAACAGGCAATACGATCTACAGGGGGGAGGCGGACTTTACGGTCTTCCCGAAACCGGTCACGGTATCCGTGACGGCTGCTGACCGTAATTACATCAGCGGCAACAGAACAGTCAGCCTGGTCCCGGGAACGGTGATTGGTGCCATGGATGGAGACGACGTGACTGTCGACATATCAGCCGCTGACGGGATAATGGCGGATGACAGCGTGGGAACGGGGAAACCCGTGACCGTCACCGGCGTGAAGCTCGGCGGACTTGTACCGGAAGATTATGAACTGAGCGGACAGCCCGAGGGCGTCACCGTGAACATCGGCAGGATCCCCGATCCCGCCATCATCACGCATGAGGCGGAAGTGATCGTCGGCGGGAACCGCATTGACCTGAGCGCGAACGTGTCCGGAGCGGTGGGCGCTGTCTCTTATGATTTTGACGGAGAGGCGAACGGCTGTACACTTTCCGGAAGCACGCTGACGACGGGAGATACTGCCGGCAGCGTGACGATCAAGGTAACGATCGGAGACAGTACGAACCATTATGGCAGGACAGAATCCGTCACTGTGACGATAAATCCGAAAAAACAGGGTACGCAGCAGGGATATTTGGATAATCCTGTGTACGGCCAGGAGTTTGTGCCGCATTATGTTGCGCTGGAAGATTTGGAACCCCCGCAGCGGCGGATCAAGGATCCCGTATATATCTATAGGGGCACGACATCAGCCGGGAAAGAATATGGCCCGAGCGGAGAGAAACCGACGGAAGCGGGCGATTATTTCTTCACCTACATTGAGGAATCGATCGATACGATCTTTGAACACACAGATCTGCCCTTTAAAATCACTCCAAAACCGCTCACAGCGACAGTATTGGTTGAAGATCGTGATTATATACCGGGCAATCAACGGGTCGAACTGTCGGCGGGAGAATTGGATGGCATTGTGGGTGAGGACGATGTGACTCTCGACGTGTCAGCCGGTGGGTGGATGGAGGATGACAGCGTGGGTGAGGGTAAATCCGTGACAGTCACCGGTTTGGCGCTCAGCGGCACGGACGCACACAACTATACGATCGAACAGCCTTCCAATCTTTTCGTGAAAATCAGCAAAGGATACGATCCCGCAATAATCATGGATACAGCGGAGGTGACCGCCGGCGGGAACATCATAGACCTGCGCGAAAACGTGACAAATGCGGTCGGAGAGCTCTCTTACGCATTTGACGGAGAAGCGAACGGCTGTACGCTCAGCGGGAGCCGGCTGACTTCCGGAGCCGATGCCGGCAGCGTGAAGGTCAGGGTAACGGTCGGAGAAACCGCGAACTATGAAGGCACAACGAGGATCATCACCGTGACGGTAAAGGCTAAATCTGCCGCGGACCTGACAGTGTCGCAGGCGAATGCCGTTTACGGCAGCCTGCCGGCGGACCCCGGTTATACAAAACCGGATGGATCCATCATCTCCACTGCCATATCCTATAGCGGGAGTGTCTGGGACGGAAGCGTCTATGGGCCGGACAGCGTGAAACCGGAAAAAGCGGGCAGCTATACCGTTACCGTGACGGTGGAAACAAACGATACGATCTATACGGGATCAGCGAACTTTGACATCACGCCGAAACCGGTCACCGCGAATGTTGCGGCTGTTGACCGGGATTTCGCAGCGGGCAGCACAGCGGTGGACCTGACCGCGGGGACGGTGAACGGCCTTGAGGGCGATGACGCAGTGAGCGCCGATATCTCCGCCGCGGCAGGGAATATGGCGGATGACAGCGCGGGAACGAATAAACCCGTGACCGTCACCGGCGTGACACTCAGCGGCGCGGACGCGGGCAATTATTCGCTTTCCGGACAGCCCGCGGGCGTTACCGTGAACATCGCGAAAATCCCCGACCCCGGCATTATCGCGGATACGGCGGAGGTATTCGCCGGCAGGAACAGCATTGACCTGAGCGCGAAGGTGAGCGAAGCGGTGGGCGATGTCACTTATGAATTTGTCGAAAACGCGATCAACTGCGGGCTATCCGGGAGCACGCTGACCTCCGGATTCACTGACGGAAGCGCGAAGGTCCGGGTAACGATCGGAGACAGCACGAACTATACCGGCAGGACTGCCGTCATCAGCGTGACGGTAAAGGCGAAACTTCCCGGGGCCCTGCAAATGGAGCAGGAGAATGCCATTTACGGCAGCGTGCCGGCGGATCCTGTTTATACCCGTCCGGCGTCTCCGGTGAAAGAGCCCGTGATCAGCTACGAAGGTATGACGGTTTCCCAAATGCCCTATGGCCCGGCTGCTGAAAAACCGGCGGAAGCGGGCAGTTATACCGTTTCCGTAAGGGAGGAAACGAGTGATACGATCTATACCGGCAGCGCGGAATTCAGCATCGCGCCGAAGACCCTGACGGTGAGTGTTGAAGATAAGACCGTGAGCTACAGCGGGTCTGTACAGTACGGTGAATCCGAACCGTCCTTCAGAGGACTGCTTGAGGGGCACAGCGCCTCCATCACTTATACAGCGGCTTCCGGGACGGACGCTTCTGACACGGCTTACGATAACGGTTCCTACGGGGACGACCTCGCGGTGAGCGACGGGTCCGGAAATGACGTGACGGATAACTATTCCCTGACGACAAAGACCGCCGGGACGCTGACCATCAATAAGGCTGCCAATCCCGCGGTGATCAGCGGGACAGCCGCGGTAAAGCGGGGCGGGAATACCGTTGACCTCTCCGGAAACGTCAGCGGCGCGGAAGGCGGCGTGAGCTATGCCGTCAGCGGCACGGATCTGGACTGTACGGTCGATCCTCTGACGGGCGTCCTGACATCGGGTACGGCGGCAGGGTCCGTAACCGTGACCGTTACGATCGCGGGGGACGATAATTACGAACCTGCAGCCGGGACCATCACGGTCACGGTCACCGAGAAAAACACGGTACCGCTGACTGTGACGCAGCAGGGCTGGAACTACGGCGGAACGCCGGCGGATCCGGAATATACACTGCCGGCGCTGTCCGGGACGGAGACCATCCGTTACAGCGGCACGACCGCCGCCGGAGCGGAATATGGACCCTCCGGGGACAGACCGACAGAGGCGGGCAGCTATACTTTCAGTGTGACTTACGAGACGATCGATACGCTGTATACCGGCAGCACGTCCTTCGACGTTGCCAGAAAATGGATCACGGTGAGCGTTGACGATAAGACCGTGATCTACAGTGGCTCGGTACAGTACGGGGAAAGCGAACCGGCCTTCAGCGGGCTGCTTTCCGGACACAGCGCGGATATCACCTATACGCCGGCATCCGGGACAGCGGTTTCCGCCGATCCCTATGAAAACAGTTCCTACGGGAACGACCTGGCGGTGAAAGATGGGGCTGATAACGACGTGACCGCGAACTATCTGCTGACCGGACAGACCGCCGGGACGCTGACTATTGATAAGGCGGAGAACCCGCTGCAGGTGGCCGAGACCGCCGAGGTAATGAGAGGCGGCCATACCATTGACCTCTCCGGGCTTGTCAGCGGCGCGGAAGGCGGCGTGACCTACACCATCAGCAGCGAGACTTCCGGGAGCACCATTGACAGCGTGACGGGCGTCCTGACTTCCGGTCCGGATATGGAAACCCTGGGCGTGATCGTTGATGCCGCGGGAGATGATAACTATGAAGCGGGTTCCGGGACCATCATCGTCACGGTGACCGATAAGAACGCGGGAACGCTGACTGTGACGCAGCAGGGCTGGACCTACGGCGAAACAGGCTCCGACCCGGAGTATACACAGCCGGTTTCGGGCGGAGATGAGACCTTCAGTTACAGCGGCACCACCGCCGCCGGAGCGGAATACGGTCCCGCCGGGGACAAACCGGCGGACGCGGGTAATTATACCGTCAGCGTGTCCTACGAGACGAGCGATACGGTCTATACCGGCAGCGCGGAATTCAGCATCGCGCCGAAGACCCTGACGGTGAGCGTTGAAGATAAGACCGTGAGCTACAGCGGGTCTGTACAGTACGGTGAATCCGAACCGTCCTTCAGAGGACTGCTTGAGGGGCACAGCGCCTCCATCACTTATACAGCGGCTTCCGGGACGGACGCTTCTGACACGGCTTACGATAACGGTTCCTACGGGGACGACCTCGCGGTGAGCGACGGGTCCGGAAATGACGTGACGGATAACTATTCCCT
>DAIMGK010000193.1:0-8992 GCA_036723985.1 Flexilinea sp. | reverse complement strand
GGGGCGAGTCAGGCGAAACCGACCCCGAAATACAGTCCGAAACTAAAAACTCTGAGCGAAGATTTCAAGGGACTGTCACCTTCGACTCAATTTTGAGTCTGTGTTAACAGCTCACACATCTGAACTTTGTCTATGAGAAGAGTTTGCCACTTGGGGTCGGTTTTGACTGACTCAGCTTGCTGAGTCAGCAGAACCGACCCCACTGACAACTGCCGGTCTGTCCTCAAACCTCCTGTCGATTAAAGAAAATGCTGATCTATACCATGATGTGCTTGTACCGAATGGCAGCCGTTGGTGGGGTCGGTTCCACTGACTCGTGGGGCGAGTCAGGCGAAACCGACCCCGAAATACAGTCCCACATATCAGAACTCTGAACTCTAAACTCTGCATCCTCTGAACTCTTGACCCTAAGCTCTCAATACTGAACTCTGAGCTCACGTTTGACGGTTTAGCGTTCTTATGCTATGATTTATATAGTGGTTATGTGTGTGTATACAGACCGCATTGAAATGAGAATAACACTTGATACCGGAGGATCAAATGAATTATATTCGTGACATCAGCCTCGCACCGTCGGGCAATGACAAGATCGAATGGGTACGCCGCAATATGCCCATCCTGCGTGCCATCCATGAACAGTTTGAAAAAGACCAGCCCTTCAAGGGGCTGAAGATCGGCCTCTCCATCCATCTGGAAGCCAAGACCGCATATCTCTGCCGTGTACTGGCAGCCGGTGGCGCGGAAATGCACATCACCGGGTCCAATCCCCTTTCCACCCAGGATGACGTTGCCGCTGCCCTGGCCGATGGCGGGCTGAACGTCTATGCTATTCACGGCTGCAACGCGGATGAATACAACAAATGCATCGAAATGGTCGTCAAAGCCGAGCCGGATATCATCATCGATGACGGCGGCGACATCGTCAATATGCTTCACAACAAATATCCTGAGATCGAAAAGAAGATCATCGGCGGCGGTGAAGAGACCACCACAGGGATCGTCCGCCTGAAAGCCATGGAAAAAGACGGAGAACTGCGCTTCCCCATGTTCGATGTCAATGACGCCGACTGCAAGCACCTGTTTGACAACCGCTACGGCACCGGCCAGTCTGTCTTCGACGGGATCAACGGGACCACCAACCTGATCGTTGCCGGCAAGTATGTTGTCGTCGCCGGTTACGGCTGGTGCGGACGCGGAACTGCCATGCGGGCCAAGGGGCTTGGCGCGAAGGTCATCGTGACTGAGATCAACCCGGTCAAAGCGATCGAAGCGGTGATGGACGGTTTTGAAGTCATGCCCATGGCGGAAGCGGCAAAGATCGGCGATATCTTCGTCTCGGTCACCGGCTGCAGCAAAGTCATCACCGAAGAACATTTCTATGCCATGAAAGACGGCGTTCTGCTCTCCAACGCAGGACATTTTGATGTTGAAGTCGATGTCGCCACGCTGAAGAAGATCGCTGTGGAAACCCGGCAGATGAAACCGAACATTACGGGGTATAAGCTGAGCAACGGCAACTGGCTCTATCTCCTGGGCGAAGGCCGTCTGGTCAACCTGGCTGCCGGCAACGGTCACCCGGCGGAGATCATGGACATGAGCTTCGCGATCCAGGCTCTCTGCGCCCGTTACCATGCGGATCACCGCGGCGAACTGCCGGTCAAACTGATGCCGGTTCCCCCGGAAATCGACAGCATGGTCGCCCGGATGAAGCTGGAAACCATGGGCGTCAGCATCGATACCCTGACACCTGAACAGGAAAAATACCTGAGCAGCTGGCAGATTTAGTTATCAGTCAAGTGACGGTTCGTCCGGGGACGGTTTCCGCAGGCTCAGAATTGAGCCGAAGGGAACCGTCACCACCTGTTGAGAAAAATGTTTCTATTCAGAAAGTACATCAGTGGACTGTCCCTTTATGGGACTGTCCACACCAGATAGGTTAGATCATTGTCAGGACAGTCCCATAAAGGGACAGTCCTAAAGCGCATGTCCTGAATAGTTACAAAAATTGAAAAAAATCCCGTTCAGAGTTCACCCGAACGGTCCGCAGAACTCTGAACGCTGAACTCTGGAAAGGAGCAGGATGAAGATTTTATTCGAACACGCGGATATTTTACTTACGGAAGAAGACGGCTTTTCTGAAATAAAAAATGGATTTTTGGGAGTAAATGGTTCAAAAATCTCATACATAGGGAAAGATCGCCCGCGGGCAAAGTATGACCTGGTAAGAGACTTCAGCGGCAAACTGCTGATGCCGGGGCTGATCAACACCCATTGCCACGCGGCCATGGTCATGCTGCGGGGACTGGGGAGCGACCTGCCGCTGCATGAATGGCTGTTCGAAAAAATGATGCCGGTGGAGGATCGCTTCAAGCCCGCCAGCATCCGGACTGCAACTGAACTGGCGCTGCTGGAAATGATCGCTTCCGGAACGGTCAGCTTTTCGGATATGTACTTTTTCTGTGACACTACCGCTAAAGTCTGCCTGAAAGCCGGGATCAAAGCCAATATCGCCCGACCGATCCAGTGTTTCGATCCAAATGAAACTTATGAAGCATCGACCCGCGCGAAAGAGGCAGCGGAGCTGTTCGAAAAGTACAACGGGGCAGGCAGAGGCCGGATCCTGATCGATGACAGCATCCATGCCGAGTATACCTGTAAAGAGGCCTTTGTCAGAAAACATGTTGAAGCAGCGAAAGCCCGCGGCACGCGCATGCACATCCACCTTTCCGAGACCAAAAAAGAGCACGCAGGGTGTATTCTGAAATATGGCAAGACGCCGGCGAGATGGTTTGCGGATCTTGGCGCTTTTGATATTCCCGCTTTTGCCGCGCACTGCGTCTGGGTGAGTGATGAGGACATTGCGCTGCTTGCCGAAAAGGGTGTCAGTGCTGTTCACAATCCCAGCAGCAACATGAAGCTGGGCAGCGGGTTTATGCCCATCGACAAGATGCTCAGCGCCGGTATAAACGTGACGCTCGGCACGGATGGCGCAGCCAGCAACAACAACCTGAATCTGTTTGAGGAAATGCATATCGCCTCCATCATCCACAAGGGGTATATGCTGGATTCAACCAAAGTGAAATGCAGCCAGGCACTCCGCATGGCGACCATAAACGGCGCGAAACTGCAGGGACGGACGGATACCGGTGCTCTGAAAGTCGGTAACTGCGCGGACATCATCGCTATCGATATGGATAAGCCGCATCTTATCCCGAACAACGATACCGTTGGGCTGTTGTGCTACAGCGCCCAGGGCTCTGATGTCTATATGAACATGGTCGACGGAAAGATCATTTACGAAAACGGGGAATATCTGACGATGGACCGGGATCGTATCATGCACGACGCGAAAGCCACAGCGAAGAAATTGATGAAATGAGGCAGGCTATGGAACGACAGGATAAAGACCTCGCTTTTATGCTGCAGTATGAAAACATCGCCTGGTATGAAGACGGTGAAGTCCGCATTCTGGACCGCCGCATCTATCCGGCTCAGGTATCCTTTGTCCGCTGCCGTACACATCAGGAAGTGACACAGGCTATCCGGGACATGGTGACCCAGTCCGCGGGGCCCTTCACCGCCGCGGCGATGGGCATGGCGCTGGCAGCCTGGGAATGCCGGGACAAAAGCAAGACGGAACAGCTGGACTTTCTGGAGAAAGCTTCCGAAAATATCTCTCACGCACGTCCGACGACTGTCAAGCGTATGGCGCTGATCACCGGCGGCTGCCTGGAGGCGGCAAAGAAGGCGCTGGAAGAGGGAAAAGACGTGGAGCTGGCGATCCGGGATCATGCGGTGGAGTCGAATAATATCCGGTACGCGAAAGTCGGGAAGATCGCTGAATATCTGGTCGATATGTTCCCCGAAAAAGGCACGGTCATGACGCAATGCTTCGGCGAGACCATCGTCGGGCAGATGCTGCGGGTCTGCCGGGAGCGGGAAAATGTGATCAAAGTGGTCTGTCCGGAGACAAGACCCTATTTTCAGGGCGCGAGACTGACTGCTACGGTTGCCCATGACATGGGGTTCGATACCACCGTCATCACGGATAACATGCCCGCCTGGTACATGGAGCAGGAAGGTGTCGATGTCTTTACCTGCGCGGCGGACGCGATCTGCCTGGACGGACACATCGTCAACAAGGTGGGGACCCGCCAGATCGCCATCGTCGCCAAATACATGGGGGTGCCCATGTTCGTAACCGGCGCGCCTGATCGGGGCCATCCGGACGCCGCGTCCATCAAAATCGAGATGCGCGATCCGGAGTTTCCGCTGCAGGCCATGGGTGTGCGCACCGCTGATAAGGGTGTAAAGGGATGGTATCCGTCTTTCGACATCACCCCGCCGCATCTGGTCTCCGGCGTCGTCACCGACCGCGGGATCTTCTCCCCCTATGACCTGAACCGCTACTTCGCGGAAGGCGACCTGGGACAGTATGAGATGATCGTTTGAGTCAAAGGGGACGGTTTTCGTTGACTCGCTGCGGATGGATAATTTCGTTATTACCCTGACGCTGCTCTTCCAAACAATGTGAGTCAACAGAACTGTCTCCATTGACTCACATACCGATGATTTTGTTTGCAGTGTTACACACCCCGTCCAAACAGTGCGAGTCAGCAGAAATGTCTCGGTTGACTCAGAAAGGATCGAACAATGGCACGGATCGATGAATTAAAACAGGAGATCGTTGACAAGTCCCTTCAGGCATACCACGCGGGACTGTTCGCGGGGACCAGCGGCAATATGAGCACATACTTGCCGGAGGAAGACATCATGCTCATCACGCCCACCAGCGTACGTTATGAGATCATGACCGCCGCCCAGATCGTTGAAATGCGCCTGGACGGAACCGTATTGAGCAGCGGAAAACCCAGCTCCGAATGGCATCTGCACGCTGAGATGTACAAAGCCCGCCCGGATGTCCGGGCAGTTTTCCATACGCACAGCCCTTACGGCACAGCCTTCGCGGTGAACCGTATGACCATCCCCGCAGTGCTGATCGAGTCCCTTTTCTTCCTCGGCGGCGATATCCCCTGCGCGGAATATGCCACGCCCGGCACACAGGAAGTCGGCACCGGTGCGGCGAAAACCATCGGTGACAAAGGCGGCGTCCTGCTTGCCAACCACGGCGTCGTCGCCGTCGGCAAAGACCTCGCTGAGGCTTACCTGTGCGCCGAATACATCGAAGATACCGCCAAGATCTACACCTTCGCCCGCCAGGTCGGCACCCCGGTGGAACTCAAACAACTGTAAATAATTTCCGGATCAGAATGATCCAATCCCAATCGGGCGGCTGAACAGATCCGATTGGGATTGGTTTTTTTTATTATGATCGTAACTGCGCGGTGCCGGTCAGGAGAACTGTCACCTCCGGCTTGATCCTTCCGCATTTGCCGCGATCGCCGGGAAGAGTCACCGGATACTGATATACCTGCCGCCTCCATCGCGGCATCGGCGAATGCGGAAAATACAGTCCGGAAGTGTCTGCTCAGAACATACGTTTCTGGGACTGTCCTGTGCTGTACTTTCCGGAATAAATCATGGAGAAACTACTCGATTTCCCAGATGACTGTCACGGTATCGGAAACATCGATGTCATCCGGTTCGATATCTACAGAATAGGAATCGTAGGACTTCGAGCATTCCTCTATACAGTCCAAACCCAGTTTTCTGACAGGGTCGAATCTAAAATCAATTTCACCCCAGGAATAATCAATATTCTGTATATCCCGCAGCGTGATCCCCGCTGCTTTTGCAAGCACCCCGGCTTTTTCCCTCGCGTCGGAGACAGCTTTCCCGAGCAGCTCATTTTTGACAGCTTCCTGATCTTTGACCGTATAGCTGATCTTTATCTCAGGCCGCACGGAGCAATTTGCCAGAGCGTACAGGATCTTCCCCAGCCGTTCATTGTCATTTGCGAACTCCACTTTCAGTCTGTGGGTAAATTTATACCCGGTCATACGCCGTTTATATTCTTTCCGGCTTCCATGCCATTCCTCGTAGCCTTCATATTCTGTATCGATATCAAAGGTCAGCGTTTTCAGCTCTGTCCGTTCAAAACCGAATCCGGCAAGGACATCCTTCAGCTTTTCGGTATCCTCCGAAGAGCGCCGGAGCGTTTCATCATAATTCGGATAAACTCCTTCCAGATCCATGATTATTACCGTCAGATCCGGATGGACCTTGAACTGTCCTTTTCCTGTTACACGTATTGTTCTCATTTTGCATCTCCTGTTTGGTCTGTAATAGTATCTGTTTATAACCTGCCGATTGGCACGGGTCACTGTCTTGCGAAGGGCGAAATTCCTGCCGCGCAACCGGTTGGGTTTTTAAGCCTGTACTTTGCGCTCCCGGGAACCGTCAGCTTCTGAATCTCCGGCGGTACTGAAGAAACCCCCTCCGTGATCGGTTTTCACGCCTGCTCATGCCGATTCGAGGAATCTTTTGGCTTCCCGGTATTTTTCTACGCGCTGTGTCCGCTCCTGTAATACGGATTCACTTTCAGCGGGCGGCAGGCGGGTAGGGTCCATATTGTGCGCAAGATCGGCGAGTTTCACCTTTCGTGCGAGCGGATTTGCTTTGATCCCTTCGATGTAGGCTCCCAGATAGGGGACGCCGTGTTCATGGGTCAGGCATCGCAGCGCTTCGATGATCTCTTCCGGGAAGCTTTCCCGTTCCAAATCATCGAAAGTCATATCCGTGTCTTCCACTACATCATGCAGCAGCGCGGTGCAGACCGCGTATTCGTCATCTCCCATCTGTTCCGCCAGATGGAAAGGGTGGAAAATGTAAGGAAGTCCGGACTTGTCTTTTTGCCCGTGATGTTTTTCGTAAGCGATCTTCATCGCCTTTTTTGTCAGTTCAGTGTATACCATGATTCATTCCTTTCCTTTCGCGCAGGCATCAATGACATTCTGGTAGTACTGCCGCGTCTCCTGATCAAAACAGCTCATGATGACAGCCATCCCATAGTCCGGGTTTTCAGACAGCCACTGGGAAACAGTTATCAGTGCCGCTGCCGCTGCTTCCCTCGGAGGGTATCCGTAAGCGCCGGTGGAGATCGCCGGAAAAGCGATGCTGTGGATATCATGCTGTTTTGCCAGTTCCAGTGAATTCCAATAACAGTCATGCAGGAGTTTTTCGCAGTTCGGATCTCCGCTCCGGTATATCGGTCCGACGGTGTGGATCACATATTTCGCCTTTAAATTATATCCTTTGGTGATCTTCGCTTCCCCGGTTTCACAGCCGTGGAGTGTGCGGCACTCCTCCAATAATCCGCGTCCGGCTGCCCGATGGATCGCGCCGTCAACACCGCCGCCGCCCAATAAAGAATTGTTTGCGGCGTTTACGATGGCATCCACTTTCAGCTTTGTGATATCACCCACGTCGAAATAGATATGGTTCTCCGGCTTATCCGCGTCCAGGATCATCCCGATCAGCTCCTTTGTCAGTTTGAAGGACTTATCCCAGGGGTTGAGAATGATCCCGTTTTCCTTCATGTTCCGGCAGCTTTTCAGCATCTGGCCGATATCGTTCGTTATTATTGACGTTCTTTCGCCTTTTTCACATTCTTTTTCACCGGTAAATGCAGCCAGCCAGGTGCCGCCGTCAGTCGTTTCCAGATGATGATATTTGAGATGTATATCTTCTTTGAGGGTAATGGTTTCTCCGATTTCGATCTTTTCGGGGTCAACAAAGTCCATTGCGTTCTGCGGAAGGATCACGGGGAAAATGAATTGTCCGTCCTCATGCATCCTTATGCGGATCGATTCCAGTACCGCGATCAGGTTTTCTTTTGTGCTCTCGCTGTGGAACCTTTCAATGGCGTTTTCGATGATATTATTTCCGGAAAGTCCTGTTTCAACATTCACGGTATTCACTTTCCGTGCACGATCGAAGCGGTCCAGTACCGAAAGCATATCCTCGGGAAGTCTGTCCCTGCATTCGGCTTTCAGCTTTTCCGGTACACCGTAAAACGCCTCCGCGATGCCTCCGGCGATGCAGGTCAGGGTATCACAGTCACCGCCGAGGGAGACTGCGGTGCGGATCACGTCTTCAAAGTCTGTCCCTTCGAGAAACGCGGTGATCGCTTCCGGAACGGTCTCCTGGCAGCTTTCCACATGATGATATGCCGGGCGGATCTCATCGCAGGTCCGGGACAGGTCATAGCCGAACTCCCGGATGATATATGCCTTGATCTCTTCTTTGCTGCTGCCGGTACGCGCGAAATAAATGGCAGCTGCCGTGGCTTCGGCGCCTTTGATCCCCTCCGGATGGTTGTGCGTCACTTCAGCGGTCAGCCGCGCCATGTGCCTTGTTTCTTCCGGCGTATCACAAAGCCATCCCGCGGCGGACACACGCATCGCGGATCCGTTTCCGTAACTGCCATACGGCTGGCTGTTTTTGGAGAACAGCCAGTGATAGAAGCGGCCGCCGTATCCCGCTCCGGGATATTCCCTTCCCCACTTTTTCATGGACCGGACCAGCGCGGCTTTTACCGTATCATCATACTTCCCGATGGTATCCAATAACGCCTCAGCGACGGCTATGGTCATCACGGAATCATCCGTGAATTCCGAGTATTGGCTGAAAAGCGGAAAATCCTTCGTCTTTTTGCCCCTGTCGAATTCATAGGGCGCCCCGATCATATCTCCCAAAATCGCACCGTACATTTCAAACTCCTTCTTTGTTTTCTCTTGATGTTCATATTATAGCAAAATTCAGGATCCCGTGGTCGCCTGCCGGGCGACAATAGGCGGGGAGGGTTTCCGCAGACGGGGACGGTTTCCGCAGGCTCAGAATAGAGCAGAAGGGAACTGTACCCACGTCTGTCACTGAGTAAACGATTTTTTCAATTTTCTACTATAAGAGCTCAGTTTGTATTTACCCTCTGTATGCGGGATAATGTGCTTCGCAAGGTGCGGGATCGAAAATATATGTGTTTGCAAATGCGAGAGCCGTAAGGAACCGCTGCGCTGAATTATGTTTCGGC
>DAIMGK010000192.1:0-9061 GCA_036723985.1 Flexilinea sp. | reverse complement strand
GACAGCGGGGACGGTTCACGTGTGTCCCGGTATCGGGACACCGCGAAATGTCCCCTCTGTCCCAAACCGGACTTTTTCCAAAACCAGCCGCCCTTTTCATACCGGTCATTGATGAAGTGACGATCCAATCGCGCAGCTTCAGCACTGATCCGTAGCCTGGGACAATGGGGACATTTCGCGGTGTCCCATGTCTGGAACACACGTGAACCGTCCCCATTGTCCCATGAGGGAACTCACTCCCGACTCGCAAGACCGCCTGCCGTTAAGGCCGGATCGATAGGGACCATACCAAAGATTACTTTACGCCCGGCCGATCGTGTGGCTTACAAGTCGAGATGAGTTTCCCGGGGTACAGTCCCCTTCGGGTACAGTCCCCGTGTGGATAACTCACATGCCAAGCTTGCGCATTTCTTCCAGGACTTCTTCTTCGCTCATTTCGCCGGTGCCGAGTGCTTCCGCCACCATATCTGCCTCCTCCTCATCCAGTTCATCGCCCGGCATCAGGGGCCTGCCGTTCCGGTCCAGGATAAAGTCCCCGAATTCATCCACCAGAGGCAGATAAGGCTCAAATTCCGGAAGCAGCAGGCGGGCGGTCAGCAGGGAAATGGCACCGAAACCGAACATCGCCCAGATAAACCCGTACAGCGGGAAATACTGCGGGTCCGAATACGTCAGGATCATGGGAAAAACATTGAAGAAAAGGATGACAAGCGTCTTGAAAGGCTTATGGAACGCGAAATAAATGCTGTTCCGTACAAGGTTCGGCAGGGTATCGGAAAAAGCCGCCATCGTCGGGAAAAGAAAGATCAGGATGATCATCAGGACCAGGCCGACCGCATAGACACCGTAACGCAGGCCGGCGACGAAACCGCCTGCCTGAGAGCAGATCCGCAGGTCAATATAACCGAAAACGATCAGGACCAGGGTGATGAGCCAGACAATGGTCGCCTGTTTGAAATTGGCGCGGAACCCCTTCCAGAACTGGACGATGGGGTTGATGGCTCCATCCCCGCGCAGCGCTTTGAACATCACGTGAGAAAGCGCCGCGAACCCCGCCCCCATGGTGACGACCGGCAGGCTGAACAGGATAAACATCAGGTTCCCGCCGATAACGACCCAGCAGCGGGTCATGATCCTGCCGAATTTGCTTTCGTTGCTGATCAAACTTCCAATTAATTCGTGCATTGTTGTTTTTCCAATATTACTGTGTTTATATTTTACAAAAATTTAACGTAACAATTCAATACCTGCCGGAGGGCAAGATATGACAAGCATGACTTTCCGAAGACTTGAGTACGGTTCCGTTCGGCCACGCCGTCCCCTTGGCTCGTTCTGAACAGTTACAAATTACTTTAAAAAATTACGGCTATCAGGGGCAGAGCGGAGATTTTTTGAATAATTATTTCGTTATATTATTTTTCCTGATAATAATCAGTTCCGCCTTCTCGTACCCATCTTTCATACATTTCCAGATAATGCAGTTTGATAAAGCGCTGAATAATACGAATTTCACGTTCAGTCAATTGACCTATGTGCTGTACATATGAACTGCCATCGCTTCTTACAAAAATTTTTTGCCAAACCGGCTTCCGTCAGTTTTCGATCACTGGCATGAGCATGCATACACTCGCTTTGTAAAATCAGAGATAGTAACCTGCCACTTTTTCCTGAAAATATTTAGGCATTCACTGAGTCCTCCATAAATTGGGAATCACGCTCCCAAATATTCAGAACGATGGCTTGTTCAATATCGTCCATGGTTGACTCCAGCATTTTTCCTACAGGTGACATATACATAGCACTTGCCGGTCTGTTCAGATTCAATACAGAAATATTATTATCTTTCTTTGTAAAGGCATACCCCCGGACGATCATATCTGCATTATCAGCAATTTCTTTGATTTTTTCCTCACTCATAGTAAACCTCTACATCATTAATAGGTTTCAGAAATGATTCTGAATCAATATACAGATCGTCCAGGATCGGCAGCAGATCAATATAATCTTCTTCCTCTTTGCCGGTGTCAGATTTTGTTTTACACATCACAACCAGGCAGCCATGATCCCACTCAATTATTTTCGTATAACGGTCAAGATTTTTTCCGGTCAGAAACTTAATGGTTCGATCACGGAATGTAAATGAGGAATATTCACCATTGCTGCTCAGCAAGCCTATATCATTGTCTGTCCTTTCCCGCTCCTCATATCAATAGAAAACACACATGCCCGGCATATATAAACAATATCATATCATATTTCTGTTATGAAAGATCTCCTGTTTATTTTCCCAAAATAAATTCAAGAAACACTGCAATTGCGTCCAGACGGGTAGATTCATAAGCGATGCCCAGGGCGGCTGATTCGGGGTAGACGCCATATTTTGTGACCAGCAGGCTGTCACTGACATCAATGCCGACAGGCACAGGTTCGGTATCTTCCATGTATTCCGGCGGGTAATAATAGACCAGGCGGTCCCGGTATTTTTCAAGCAGCGGCGCGCAGCGTTCCAGCTCCCAGTCCAGCAGCCGGCCGCTCTCCCCCAAAGCGGAAAGCTGTTCCACCGGCATTGTGATCAGGTCCATCGTACCGGAATCCGCCAGCGCGACAAAACTGTTGTAATAGGTATTGCCCCGCGCCCGGTTTCGGGTATAGTCAAAAAACAGCGCGGTATTGAACTCGACCTCTTTTTCGTTCGGATCATAATGGGAATATTCCACAAAATCCTTCCAGATGGGCGAGTTATTCCCCACATTGGCACGGGTGTTGGCAAAACCGGCGTAAAGCCAGTATTCCGGCGAACCCCGGAGCAGCCGGGCGATCACGAAGACGATCAGGGCAATTACCCCGATGATGCCGCTGATATACAGCCAGTAATACTGACGGATATAGCGGATCCGGTCCCGCCAGCTCATGGAACTCAGCTTTTTCCGTTCCTCGTAATACCAGGCCCGCAGCAGTTCTTTCAAGCCACACTCCCTTCCCGGATCAGGTGGATCTGTACGGAAGGATAGTCACCCTGCATCGGCGGGAAAGTATAACCGCTGTTCATCAGCGCCGCCCCGGAAAGGACATGGATATCCTCATCGATCCGGTACAGTCCGTCCGGGTCCAGCCCTTTCAGTCTGATATGCAGCGGAGCCGGATTCGGCTGCGGACTGGTGACCACCAGGTTCACGATACTGCGTGACCGGTCTTCGCTGACGATCTGCCAGGCAGTGTAATATAAATTCCCGGCAATTTCCGTCAGGCGGTAATACAGCCCTTCGTGGATGAGTTCCTCATCCTGATGGTACTGCGCGATCTGCCGTTTGATCTCATCTTTATCTTCATCGTTGATCTTTTCCAGATCCAGTTCATAGCCGAGCGCGCCGGACATGGCGACAATGCCGCGGGTCTCGATGGGTGTATTCCTGCCGGTCTGATGATTGGGCGAGGCAGAAACATGCGATCCCATGCTGCTGACCGGATACCCGTAGGAGCTGCCGCCCTGAATGAGCAGCCGTTCCACAGCGTCGGTATCATCCGAGAGCCAGATCTGCGGAGTGTAATACAGCATACCCGCGTCGAAACGTCCGCCGCCGCCCGCGCATCCCTCGATCAAAACCTGCGGGAACTCAGAGGACAGACGTTCCAGCAATTCATAAACACCCAGAACATAGCGGTGCATGACCTCACCCTGCCGTTCCGGAGGCAGCGCTCCGGAGTATCTGTCGCATACATTCCGGTTGAAATCCCATTTGATATAGGTGATATTGTTCTCCCGCAAAAGCGACGCGAAACAGTCATAGAGATAATCCCGTACGTCTTTCCGTGACATATCCAGCACCAGCTGGCCCCGGCTGACGTTCGGAAGCCTCCCCGGTTCGGACAGGACCCAGTCAGGATGGGCCCGGTAAAGGTCCGAATTTTCGTTGACCATTTCCGGCTCGATCCAGATACCGAAACGCATACCCAGCGCGTTGATCTTTTCGATCAGCGTTTTCAGGCCGGCAGGCAGTTTGGCGCGGTTGACGAACCAGTCACCCAGCCCGGCATTGTCATCATAGCGTTTCCCGAACCAGCCGTCATCCAGCACAAACAGATCCACACCCAGCGGCGCGGCTTCCCGTGCCAGTGCCATGATCCGGTCCTCATCCAGGTTGAAATACATGGCTTCCCAGCTGTTGATCAGCACCGGTCGTTTGGAGAGGTGGTATTTCCCGCGGGACAGATGATGGCGGATCATATAGTGGTACTTGTGGCTCAGTTCGGTCAGACCGTCAGCATGGCAGAGGATGACTTCGGGCGTATGGAAGTTCGCGCCCGGGTCCAGTTTCCAGGAAAAGCCGATATCATTGATGCCCATAACGACCCGGATCTGATTGATCTGGTCCTTTTCCACCTCCGCTTTAAAGCTCCCGGAATAGGCAAGCATCATACCGAAACAGTCCCCGTGGTCCTCTCCGGTCTCATGATCACAGAGGATGATAAAAGGATTATGGTGATGGCTGGAAGCGCCGCGGGTGGAGCCGACCGTAGTGATCAGATGCCCCACCGGCTGCCGTTCCGGCTGCCGCTCCAGTAAATGTTTTCCGTAAAAATGGATCATGTCCCAGTTTCCGAAAGGCAGGTCGAGGCAGAGGGAAGAAGCTTTTTCAAGGGTCACCGTTTCGTTCCCGTCATTGATGATCTCCGCGCAGCGGGTGACCATATCAAGCTTTTCAAAAACGCCGTAATACAGCCGGACAAGCAGACCGGTGACATCATCACGCAGCGTGACCACAAGCGTCTGCGCTTCGTTTTCGCTGCCGTAAACAGCCGGAAGTCCCGGGATGGCATATTTTCCTTCCCGGATCTCATGCGTGACATATTTGAAGCAGGCCGCCCGGCTGCCGTCCCCGTTTACCACATCAATGCTGTTGATGCGGTAATCACCGACACCGAAGGAGGTGTATTCCTGCGGCAGGATATCCAGAGAAAATGTACGGTCTTTCTGATATTCATAGGGATTGCCGGAAAAGGAATAGTTGTAGGGAAGGTACTGATAGGACATATCCTGATCCCCGGTCCGTTTTCCGTAATATTGATGGAGCAGATACCCCGATTTATCGATTTTGATCTGATAACTGGTCGTGAGCGTCGTCAATGTCAGCAAATTTTTCTGATCGTCGAAATGTATGCTCATTTGTGAATCAATCCTCCCTGCTTCGTTTTAATTCACGATAATTCTTCGGGCTGATGCCCAGCCTGTTTTTGAAAATTTTTGAAAAGGTCAGCAAGTTGTCATACCCGACACGTTTTGAAATATCCTGGATCTGCGCGTCCGTTTCCCGGAGCAGCCTGCAGGCATAATTGAGCCTGTACTGCATCAGGTATTCCTGCGGCGAGACGCCCATCCTCAACCTGAATATTTTTGTCAGATAGCTGCGGTTGATGCCGATGCTTTTTGCCGCTTCGCTGATCTTCGCGTTGGTAAAATTGTTCTGAAGATAATCCAGCGCCCGGTTTACATAGATCTCAGCGTTATAGTCAGCCCCGCTCCGCAGGTCCGGCAGTTTTTTGTTTTCGTCCTCGATCGCCAGCGCCAGAAATTCGAGAAGCAGCCCGAGCCTGCGAAGGTCATTCGGATATGTCAGTTCCGGCCTGTCGAGGACTCCTTTGACGATGGCGTAATACTGGCTGGGATCGATTTTGCAGTTCCGTCTGTTGACCCCATCCGGGAAACCGGCCTTCGCGGCAAATTCCGCCGCTTTCAAACCGTCAAAAGACATCCAGCAGTAATACCAGGGATCATCCCGATCCGCGCGGTACCAGGTCTCCTCACCCGGTTTTGTGATGAACATCTGCCCCTTGGTCAGCAGAAACTGGGTACCGTTTACATTCAGTTCACCCCTGCCGAGGAGGATCACATGCAAATGGTATGAATCCCGGTCCGCGGCATGAAATTCATAACCGGGGAGGCACCTTTCGATCCCGCACATGGTAAGGAAGATGTCTTCGGTCTGTTTTTCCCTGTAAACCAGACAGCGGTAGCCGTCAGTTTCGAAATATTTCGATTCCGTTTTCATATACAGTATCCGTTTTCCGCACGGCAGACATTATGATCAGGGTCGGGGCGCCGGAGTCTGAATATCCGGGACCCCGGTCCATTAATGAAAAAGCCGGAAGTATGATGATGTGCTTCCGGCATTTCGGTTAAAAACCATACGTCAGGCAATGCTGTTTTTTACAGCTTGCCGCCCGAGGTAGCGATACCTTCCACAAACTGTTTCTGGAAGATGAGGTAGATCACGATCATCGGGATGATCGCCAGAACAGCGGAAGCCATCATGGTCGGGTATTCGGACCCGTATTGGCCCTGCATCTTGGCAAGACCGGCGGACAGCGTGGTAGTGGCGGAGTTCGTGCAGACGATCATCGGCCACATCAGATCCTTGAAAGCGAACAGGGCGGTGAAAATGCCCAGAGAAACCATGGATGACCGGGTCAGCGGCATCATGATGTTCAGGAAACGCTGCCCGATGTTGCAGCCGTCAATTGCCGCCGCCTCTTCCAGGTCCTTCGGCAGCCCCTGATAACCGGTTTTCAGCAGATAGGTACCGAACGCGGTCACAAGACCCGGGAATACCAGGCCCATGGTCGTGTTCAGCCAGCCAAGCTTGGAAACCATGGTGTACTGCGGGATAATGAAGATCTGCGACGGGATCATCATCTGGACCAGTACCAGACCAAAGAAGAAATTCTTTCCGGGGAATTTCAGGCGCCCGAAGGCATAACCGGCCATGGTCGCTGTCAGACAGGCGAAAACTACCCGGAGCAGGATCATGAGCAGTGTGTTTTTGTACAGAACCAGGAAGTTATAGCTTTCCCAGACGGTCCCGAAGTTTTCCCAGTGCCAGCCATTGGCAGGGAAGATATAAAACGGGTCGACCGAGATCGCTTCCTGATTGGTCTTAAGGGCAGTCAGGATCATCCACACAAAGGGGACGAGCATAATAAAAGACATGATGATCAGTACGACATACATGATCGTCTTATTAAGTCTGGCTTGTGCGCGTGCGCTCTCCATATTTTTTTCTCCTTCCCCTTAGTTATAGAATACCATCTTCTTTTCAAGCTTCTGCATGAAGAAGGTGACGATCATGATGAAAACCACAAGGAACATGACAATGGCGGCGCCGTAACCCTTATTGGATTTGGTGAAGGCATAGTCGTAGAAAAGATAAACGACAGACATCACGTTCTTCAGCGCCACATTTGTCTTGTCCATGACCATGAACATCAGGTCGAAGATGGTCAGAGCGCCGATCAGACGGGTCTGCACAATGAAGAAGGTGGTGGGGCTCAGAAGCGGCACGGTGATATGGAAGAACTGTCGGATGCCGGTGGCGCCGTCAATTTCCGCGGCTTCATAATAGTCTCCCGGAATTTCCTGCAGACCGGAGATGAACAGCACCATGTTGTAACCGATAACGGACCAGACACCGATGACACCGATGGAGATCCAGGCGATCTTCGGGTCGGAGATCCAGGCGATGTTGGTGTGGAAAATGTTGTTCAGCAGGCCGAACTGCTGGTTATACAGCCATTTCCAGACCATGGCGACCGCTGCCGGGGCACAGACCATCGGCAGGAAGAAGATGGTGCGGAAAGCGGATGTGCCTTTGAGTTTCTTATTGAGGAATACAGCAAGGATCAGGGCGATTACAACTCCGAAAGGAACTTCGATAAGCGCGTATTTGATCGTGTTCCACAGACACTGCCATGTCTCGGAAGCCTGGATCATCTTGACATAATTGTCGAAGCCCACAAACTTCATCCCTCTGCCAAGGCCGCCGGATTTGTAGAAAGACTGCCTGACGGTGTCGATAGCGGGATAGAAGTTCAGAACGATCAGGCCAATGATCGTCGGGGCAATAAATGCCCAGGCCCATTTGGCTTCGTTCTTTTCCGCTGCCGTCATTTTATGTTTTGAAGGTTCTTTCATGATCCTCCTTTATGGATAACGGTACAAGTTGAGTCAGTGTGGACGGATTTTGAATCTCTGCTGAGTCAAAAGCCGTCCATAATGACTCAGGAAAAGGTTGGGGATCTTACGACCCCCAACCTGCATTGCATTACAAAATTACCATTCTTCTTCAGCGATGGCGTCGCGGATGATCTTCGCGGCGTTGTCGCAGGCCTGTGCCATGACGGCCGGATCTTCAGGATTCTGCCAGGCATCCAGGAAACCGCCGACCTGCTGCAGGGCATCTTCCCAGACAGGGGTGTTGCGGGTGTACGGGCGCATGTAGAGGCTGAAGTCTTCAGCGGTCAGGAACGCGTCGATGTTCATGCCCGGGAAGGCATTGGCGAAGGCTTCGGAAACACCCGGCATACCGGCCATAGTGACACCCAGTTCAGCCTGTTTGACCTGCTGCGGTTCCGCGCAGAACCAGGAGATCAGGGAGTAAGCGGCATCCGGATTGGCGGTGTTGTAGGCGGCAGCCCAGCCAAGGCCGTTGTAGCAGGACCAGCGTTCTTCCGGTTCCGGCTGGCCGTTGCCGTTGAGGTCAGCGTACGGCAGCAGAGCCCATTTGTAATCATCATGATGTTCGGCCTTGTAGAAGGAATTGATCATCCAGGAACCCTGCGTGATCATACCGACTTTGTCGGACTGGAACAGGGAATCGGTACCGGTTTCGGCAACGACAGACTGCGGAGCGCCGACGGTCAGGAGCTTGCGGACCATTTCCATAGCGGCCTTACCGGCTTCGGAGTCGATGGTGGTGTCTTTGTGATCATCAGTGATCAGCTTAGCGCCGTAGTCCCAGATGAGGTTGTACCAGCCGTCCTGGTTGTTGGAGGTGTTGATAGCCATACCGTAAACAGCACCTTCGGATTTTTCGGTGATTTCCTTCGCGGCCTTGTACATATCTTCCCAGGTCCAGTTGTCGGTCGGATATGCGACACCGTATTTGTCGAAGATGGCGGAGTTGTACAGGAGGGCGATGGTGTCATGATCCTTCGGGACTGCGTAGACGTTGCCGTCACCGCGGGTGTACAGTTCAACGATACCCTGATAATAATTGTTCAGGTCGAT